>NZ_JBFAJY010000016.1:0-147870 GCF_040655445.1 Streptomyces sp. NPDC050423 | reverse complement strand
CTCCACACCTACAATCACCACCGCGGACACACCGCGCTCAAAGGCCAACCACCCGCCAGCCGCGTCCCCAACCTCACGGGTCAGTACACCTAGGCCGTGTCCCCAGACCACCGGCTCATGGCGGGTCCCCGGCCCCCGGGACAGACTGCCGGTATGGACCCGCACCTGCCGCACACCGTTGACTCCTACCTGGCACGCATCGGCGCCACCAGGCCCGGCCGCCCCGACGCGGCGGCACTGCGCGAGCTGCAACTGCGTCACCTCACCGCCGTGCCCTTCGAGAACCTCTCGATCCATCTCGGCGAGGACATCGTGCTGGAGGAGCAGGCGCTTCTCGACAAGATCGTGGCGGACCGCCGCGGTGGGTTCTGCTACGAACTCAACGGGGCCTTCGCCTGGTTGCTGCGGGAACTGGGCTTCGACGTCACGCTGCTCCAGGCCCGGGTGCACGGGGGCGACGGGAAGCTCGGCATTCCCTACGACCACCTGGCGCTCCGGGTGCGGACGGACGACGGCACCGGTCCGTGGCTCGCGGACGTCGGCTTCGGCGACCACGCGCAGCAGCCGCTCGCACTCGACGACCGCACGGACCAGGAGGACCCGCGCGGCACCTTCCGGATCAGGCGGGCTCCCGCCGACGGCGCGGACGGCGAGGACCACGGGGACGTCGAGGTGCTGCGTGACGGTGCGCCGCAGTTCCTGCTGGATCCCCGGCCCCGGGCGCTGGCGGACTTCCGGGCCGGCGCCTGGTACCACCGCACCTCACCCGACTCCGGCTTCACCCGGTCCCCGGTCTGCTCCCGTTTCACCGCCGCCGGCCGGATCACGCTCAGCGGCCGGAAGCTCGTCACGACGGTCGGTGCCGAGCGCCACGAGACACCGTTGGGGAGCGACGAGGAAGTTCTCGCCGCCTACCGGGAGCACTTCGGACTGCGCCTCGACCGGCTGCCGACAGTCCGCGGGGCCGGTGCGTCCGCGTCGGACGGGTGACACACGCAAACGGGGTGATCAATTCGGTCCTTCGGTAACACCTCCACCCAAGCAACGGCGAGATGCCCTGTTTGCCTCGAACGCCACAAGGGTGATCGAATGGATACTCGTCGGCGGGCCGCTGCTCCGACAACGAAGTCCAGCCACCCGGCCCCAAGGTGAACGCGCCCCCGGGGAGTACGTGAAGATGTTCGGCCGCTGGCTGGGAAGCTTGGGAAACAAGGGAGCGAAGGGTGCCGCGCGCAGCAGCGCCCTCGCCGGACTCGCCGTACCGGAATCGGCCGGCGTCCTCGGCTGCCGGGTGCTCGACCCGGTCAACGAGGCCGTACGGCAGGCCGAGTTCGTGGTCACGGACGCCTCGGGACGCAAGATCGTCTCCGGTGAGACGGACCCGTACGGCAATGTCCTCGCCACGGTCCCGGCGGGGGAGTACCGGCTCGCCGTCACGGCCGAGGGCTTCACCCCGTTCCACGGATCGGTCTCGATCGCCGAGGGCGAGCACGCGGGTCCGGGTGATGTCACCCTTCAGGTGTCGGCGCCCCCGCAGCTGCCCGACCCGGGCGAGTGGGAGATCGAGCCGATGCACTCGCAGATCGGCTTCACGGCCCGGCACATCGGGATGGCCCGTGTCCACGGCCGGTTCAACACGTTCGCGGGCGCGGTCCGGATCGCCGACCGCATGGAGAACTCGGCCATGCACGTGATCATCGACGCCGCGTCGATCGACACGAACGTCCGGATGCGCGACGACCACCTGCGCTCCGGCGACTTCCTCGACGTCGGCCGCTACCCGACGCTGGAGTTCTACAGCGACCGGTTCGTCCACCGCGGCGGCACCCGCTGGGGCGTGAGCGGCGCGCTGACCCTGCACGGCGTGAGCCGTACGGTCACGCTGGACACCCAGTACCTAGGCCTCGGCAACGGCCTGGAGGGCGAGGCGCGGGCCGCCTGCCGGGCCACCACCGAACTGCACCGCGAGGACTTCACCCTCACCTGGCAGACCATGCTGGCCCGCGGGATAGCCGCCGTCGGCTCCAGCATCTCCATCGACATGGACATCCAGATCGTCCCGAAGGGCTGAGCCCACCGGGACGCGCCCTACGGGGCCTCCAGCCACCCCTCGTACTCCGCGGCGAACCCATCGAGCGCCGCGGCGTCCAGCCGTCGGTCCGGGTCCTCCACGACCACCAGCCACTGGGCGTCCTCGGCGTCGTCCTCGCCGGCCAGCGCGTCGCGCACGAGCTGCGGCTCCTCGGTGACCCCGAACCGGTCGGACAGCTCGCGCGCCACTTCCTGTGCCGTGTCGCGGTCGGGCAGCACCAGTACATGTCTCACATCGCTCACCCGCCCATTCTCCGGTACGGGCGGCGGCGTCCGGTCCTCGGTGTCCGGGCAGCGGTGTCCGTACGGCGCCCGGCCGGGTTGTCAGTGGCGCGTGGGATGCTGGACGGCGATGGCCACCAGAAGGAATTCCACCGACGACCCGCTCGCCCCGCTCACGCTCGCCGTGGGCCAGGAGGACCTGCTCCTGGACCGCGCCGTCCAGCAAGTGGTGGCGGCGGCCCGCGCCTCCGACGCCGACACGGATGTCCGCGACCTCACGTCCGACCAGCTCCAGCCGGGCACGCTCGCCGAGCTGACGAGCCCGTCGCTCTTCGCCGAGCGCAAGGTGGTGATCGTGCGCAACGCGCAGGATCTCTCCGCCGACACGGTCAAGGACGTCAAGAAGTACCTGGACGACCCGGTCGAGGAGATCACGCTCGTGCTGCTGCACGCGGGTGGCGCCAAGGGCAAGGGACTGCTGGACGCGGCGCGCAAGGCGGGTGCGCGGGAGGTCGCCTGCCCGAAGACCACCAAGCCGGCGGAGCGGCTCTCCTTTGTACGGGGTGAGTTCCGGGCGCTGGGGCGTTCGGCGACGCCCGAGGCGTGCCAGTCGCTGGTCGATTCCATCGGCAGCGATCTGCGGGAGCTGGCGAGTGCGGTGTCGCAGCTCGTCGCGGACGTCGAGGGCACGATCGACGAGGCGGTCGTCGGGCGCTACTACACGGGACGCGCGGAGGCGTCGAGCTTCACGGTCGCCGACCGGGCGGTCGAGGGCCGGGCGGCGGAGGCGCTGGAGGCCCTGCGCTGGTCACTGTCGACCGGCGTGGCGGCCGTCCTGATCACCAGCGCGCTCGCGCAGGGTGTGCGGGCGATCGGCAAGCTGTCGTCGGCGCGTGGGGGGCGGCCGGCGGATCTCGCCCGTGAGCTGGGGATGCCGCCCTGGAAGATCGACCGGGTGCGTCAGCAGATGCGCGGCTGGACGCCGGACGGGGTCGCGGTGGCGCTGCGGGCGGTCGCGGACGCGGATGCGGGGGTCAAGGGGGGCGGGGACGATCCGGCGTACGCGCTGGAGAAGGCCGTGGTCGCGGTGGCACGGGCCGCGCGGGCGGGCCGGTAGCGGTGGCCGGTGGAGCGGGTGCGGTAGCGGTGGTCCCGCGCGAGGCGGTCCCGTAGACGCCGGGTGTGTCCGGCCGTCCGCGCTGTCCTCAATCGCCGGACGGGCTTGGACCTGCGGTTCGTGGCGTCCTCAATCGCCGGACGGGCTTGATGTGGCCGGACCGGACCGGACCGTGAAGCGCAGCCCCCGCCCGGGGCCAGGCGTACGCGCATGAGACGAGGGCCCCTGCCGACACCCCCGGGGCATGGCGAGGGCCCCTGCCGACACCCCGATGCATGACCGAAGGCCCCCTGCCGACACCCCGGGCACCCGGGCATGACGAAGGCCCCTGTCGTCGCCCTGGGGAGGGCTACGGCCGGGGCCATCGGTCTGTGCTTGGTGCGCCGCACCCGCGTGGCGAACGCAGGTTCGGTGTGCGGCGCGGGGTGCCGGTCAGGAGCGGGAGAGAGGGCCCGCTGAGTCCGTTCCGGCGATCACATCGGGAATGCTCAGCCCTGGAGGGTGGCAACCTTGGTGGCCAGCGCCGACTTCTTGTTGGCGGCGGCGTTCTTGTGGATGACACCCTTCGAGACAGCCTTGTCGAGCGCACGGGAGGCGTCGCGGACGGCCAGGTTGGCCTTCTCGGCGTCACCCGCAACGACGGCCTCGCGGGCCTTGCGGATTGCGGTCTTGAGCGACGACTTGACGGCCTTGTTGCGCAGGCGCGCCTTCTCGTTGGTCTTGTTCCGCTTGATCTGGGACTTGATGTTCGCCACGAAAGAGCCTTTTCAGGTTCGTTGGATCTTCGATGTGCGCCCTGTGGCCGGAAAGCCACGAGGCACAGCTGTCCACGGTAGCAGCCGCGCTCCGACCGGCCCAAACCGGTCTCCGCTCCGCAGGCGTGGGACGATGGGAGCTACGTACAGATCCGAGTACAGATCCGACCGACCCGACATCGACCCGAGACACGGCGTTCGGCGTCTCAAGAATCAGGACCCTGCGTGCCCGCGACTCCTCTCCACGTGCCCGAGCCGAGCCGTACCGACCCGGCGCTGATCCGCAATTTCTGCATCATCGCGCACATCGACCACGGCAAGTCGACCCTTGCCGACCGGATGCTCCAGCTGACGGGTGTGGTCGACCAGCGGCAGATGCGCGCTCAGTACCTCGACCGGATGGACATCGAGCGCGAGCGTGGCATCACCATCAAGTCCCAGGCGGTCCGGCTGCCCTGGGCGCCCACCGTCGGCGAGGACCAGGGCAGCACCCACGTCCTCAACATGATCGACACCCCGGGGCACGTCGACTTCACCTATGAGGTCTCCCGGTCGCTCGCGGCCTGTGAGGGCACGGTCCTGCTGGTCGACGCGGCGCAGGGCATCGAGGCGCAGACCCTCGCCAACCTCTACCTGGCGATGGAGAACGACCTCACCATCGTCCCGGTGCTCAACAAGATCGACCTGCCGGCCGCCCAGCCCGAGAAGTTCTCCGAGGAGCTGGCCAACCTCATCGGCTGTCAGCCCGAGGACGTGCTCAAGGTCTCCGCGAAGACCGGTGTCGGCGTGGACGCGCTGCTGAACCGTGTGGTCAGGGACGTCCCGGCGCCCGTCGGCAAGGCCGACGCCCCGGCCCGCGCGATGATCTTCGACTCGGTCTACGACTCCTACCGCGGTGTCGTGACGTACGTCCGTGTGATCGACGGCTCGCTGAACAAGCGCGAGCGCATCCGGATGATGTCCACCGGTGCCACCCACGAGCTGCTGGAGATCGGGGTCTCCTCCCCGGAGATGACCCCGGCCGACGGCATCGGCGTCGGCGAGGTCGGCTACATCATCACCGGGGTGAAGGACGTCCGGCAGTCCAGGGTCGGTGACACGATCACCTCCCTGCACAAGGGGGCGACCGAGGCGCTGGGCGGCTACAAGGACCCCAAGCCGATGGTGTTCTCTGGTCTGTACCCGCTGGACGGATCGGACTACCCGGACCTGCGCGAGGCCCTCGACAAGCTTCAGCTCAACGACGCCGCCCTGGTGTACGAGCCGGAGACCTCCGCGGCGCTCGGCTTCGGTTTCCGCGTCGGCTTCCTCGGCCTGCTCCACCTCGACGTGGTCCGGGAGCGGCTGGAGCGCGAGTTCGGCCTCGACCTCATCGCCACCGCGCCCAACGTGGTCTACCGGGTCGAGATGGAGGACGGCAGCGAGCACACCGTCACCAACCCGAGTGAATTCCCCGAGGGCAAGATCGACAAGGTGCACGAGCCGGTCGTCCGGGCCACGGTCCTGGCGCCCAGCGAGTTCATCGGCGCGATCATGGAGCTGTGCCAGCAGCGTCGCGGCACCCTCCTCGGCATGGACTACCTCTCCGAGGACCGGGTCGAGATCCGCTACACCCTGCCGCTCGCCGAGATCGTCTTCGACTTCTTCGACCAGCTGAAGTCCAAGACCCGCGGCTACGCCTCGCTCGACTACGAGCCCACCGGCGAGCAGTCCGCCGAGCTCGTCAAGGTCGACATCCTGCTGCACGGCGACAAGGTCGACGCGTTCTCCGCGGTGACGCACAAGGACAAGGCGTACGCGTACGGCGTCCGGCTCGTCGCCAAGCTGCAGAAGCTGATCCCGCGGCAGAACTTCGAGGTGCCGATCCAGGCGGCCATCGGCTCCCGGGTCATCGCCCGTGAGACCGTCCGCGCCATCCGCAAGGACGTCCTCGCCAAGTGCTACGGCGGTGACATCTCCCGTAAGCGGAAGCTGCTGGAGAAGCAGAAGGAAGGCAAGAAGCGGATGAAGATGGTCGGCAACGTCGAGGTGCCGCAGGACGCGTTCATCTCCGTGCTGTCGACGGACGAGTCCGCCGGGGAGAGCAAGGCCAAGAAGTAGTACGTCCCCCGCATGCCGACCCTACTGATCGGTAGACCGAACGGGCCCCCGCATCGCAGAACGCTGCGGCGCGGGGGCCCGTTCGTTATGAAGCGGGGTTCGATTGCCCCTTACGCGGCGGACGCGGGCGCTCTACCCTGATCACGACTTCGTAGTTACTCATGAGTTAAACAAGCGGGACCAAGCACCCAGACGTAAGCGGCGAGCAAGCCGCGAACCAGTAGCCGGTCGTGAAGCACTGCCGTAGGCCCGGAGGATGTCGTGAGCGACACACAGACCATGATCGAGAACCGTCCGCCGTCCGTGGCGACCCTCTTCATCGACCGGGTGGCCGCCACCCCGGACGCGGAGGCCTACCGCTACCCCGTCCCCGCGGCCGGTGGCGAGGGCGCCGACGAGTGGAAGTCGCTCAGCTGGGCGCAGGCCGCCGAGCGGGTGTACGCCATCGGGGCCGGGCTGATCTCGCTGGGGGTGCGGCCGGAGGAGCGCGTCGCGCTCGCCGCCAGCACCCGGGTCGAGTGGATCCTCGTCGACCTCGGCGTCATGTGCGCGGGCGCCGCGACCACCACGATCTACCCCTCGACCAACGCCGAGGAGTCGGCGTTCATCCTCTCCGACTCCGAGAGCCGGGTCCTGATCGCCGAGGACGCCGGACAGCTGGCCAAGGCCCGTGAGCGCCGCGCAGAGCTGCCGGAGCTCGCCCATGTCGTCGTCATCGACGCCGAGGGCGCCGGACCCGCCGAGGGCGACCCCGAGGGCTGGGTCCTCACGCTGGCCGACCTGGAGGCCCTGGGCACCGAGCACCTGGCGAAGAACCCGGCCGCGATCACCGAGCGGGTCGACGCCATCACCCCCGGGCAGCTCGCGACCCTCATCTACACCTCGGGCACCACAGGCCGCCCCAAGGGCGTACGGCTGCCCCACGACAACTGGTCGTACATGGCCAAGGCCACCGTCTCCACCGGGCTGATCACCAAGGACGACGTCCAGTACCTCTGGCTGCCGCTCGCGCACGTCTTCGGCAAGGTCCTCACCTCCGGCCAGATCGAGGTGGGACACGTCACCGCCGTCGACGGCCGGGTCGACAAGATCATCGAGAACCTGCCGGTCGTCCGGCCGACGTACATGGCCGCCGTCCCCCGTATCTTCGAGAAGGTCTACAACGGCGTCGCGGCCAAGGCCCGTGCCGGTGGTGCGGCCAAGTACAAGATCTTCCAGTGGGCGGCGGAGGTCGCCCGCGAGTACGCGAAGGTCTCCCAGGACAACTTCCGGCGCACCGGCACCGCCTCCGTGCCCTTCGCGCTCGGCGCCAAGCACAAGGTCGCCGACACCCTCGTCTTCGCGAAGATCCGCGAGGCCTTCGGCGGCCGGCTCCGCGCCTGCGTCTCCGGCTCCGCGGCCCTCGCACCCGACATCGGCTTCTTCTTCGCGGGCGCCGGGATCCACATCCTGGAGGGCTACGGCCTCACCGAGACCAGCGCCGCCTCCTTCGTCAACCCGGGCGAGGCCTACCGCACCGGCACGGTCGGCAAGCCGCTCCCCGGCACCGAGGTACGGATCGCGGACGACGGCGAGATCATGCTGCGCGGCCCCGGTCTGATGGAGGGATACCAGGGGCTGCCGGAGAAGACCGCCGAGGTGCTGGAGGCCGACGGCTGGTTCCACACCGGCGACATCGGCGAACTGTCCGTGGACGGCTATCTGCGGATCACCGACCGCAAGAAGGACCTGATCAAGACGTCCGGCGGCAAGTACATCGCCCCGGCCGAGGTCGAGGGCCAGTTCAAGGCGGTCTGCCCGTTCGTCTCCAACATCCTGGTGCACGGCGCGGACCGTAACTTCTGCACCGCGCTGATCGCCCTGGACGAGCCGACCATCCTCGGCTGGGCCGCCGAGAACGGCATGGAAGGAAAGTCGTACGCGGACGTCGTGGCCTCCCCGCGGACCGTCGAGCTCATCGACGGCTACGTCAAGCGCCTCAACGAGGGGCTCCAGCGCTGGCAGACCATCAAGAAGTTCCGGCTGCTCCCGCGCGACCTCGACATCGAGCACGGCGAGGTGACGCCCAGCCTCAAGCTGAAGCGGCCGGTCGTCGAGCGCGCCTACAAGAACCTGATCGAGGACATGTACGCGGGCTCCCGCGAGGCGTGACGGCGGCCCGCCGCCCCGCTGAGGCCGCCCGGCCCCCGCGTTCCGGCGCGGGGGCCGGGCCGTCGTTCCCGCGCCCGCCTCTCCCCGTACTTCTCCGCTCACTTCGGTAACTCGACGCGTATGGGCTGGGCCGATCTGTCACTCTGTCCCTGTCATCAGTGGGCCGGGAACGAGAACAGGCAGAACGAGAACAGGCAGAGCGAGAACAGGTCAGGAGCAGCCCTGTGGGGTCCATTCCCTTGCAGCGGGACATCGTGCAGCGTCCCGGAACCAGTGCCGCGTCCACGGGCACCCAGCCGGCCGCCCGCACGAGCCTGCCCGGGAACCTGCTCGCGCCCGCCGCGGCCCGGCGGTTCGTCGCGGCCGCGCTCGCCGAGTGGAGCGGGCTCGGCCTGCCCGCGGCCGTGGGGTTCAGCGACCGGCTCTCCGACGACGCGACGGTGATCGTCAGCGAACTGGTCACCAACGCCGTCGTGCACGCCGGGACCAACGTCGAGCTGCTCTTCCGGCTGGAGGAGGCGACGGAGGACGAGGCGTCGGCGCTGGTGCTGGAGGTCTCCGACCACCATCCGGCCCGCGCGGTGCGCAGCGACGGCAGCGAGAACGGCGCCGGACCCGGCGGTGCGGCCGGCCCGGGAGAGCCCGCCGAGTACGGGCGCGGACTGGAACTCGTCGCCACCCTCTCCGAACGCTGGGGCATCACCTACCGCACCGGCCTCAAGACCGTCTGGGCCCGGCTCCCCGTCGACGACTGGAACCCCTTCGCCGACGCCCGCACGGAACCCGGCTTCCAGCACGGGCTGCGCGCGGCCGAGCTCCTCGCCCCCACCGCCCGGCGCGCCCTGCGGGACGACGCGGACTGGGCCGGGCGCGGCGCGCTCTCGTTCCTCGCCGAGGCCTCCGACCTGCTGGCCGGACAGCTCGACGAGGACATCGTGGCCGCGCTCGCCGGACAGTTACTGGTACCCAGGCTCGCCGACTGGTGCGCGATCTGGCTGGAGCCGGAGAGCGGCGGCAGGGCGGCCGTACCCCGTCTCGCCAAGGTGTGGCACATCGACGAGACCCGCACGGACCCGTTGCGCGAGGCGCTGGAGGGGGACCCGCTCCGGCTCCCCGAGCGCGTCGGCACCGGACCCGTCTCGATTCCGTGGCCCGGCAGCGCGGAGGACGGGGAGAAACCGGACGGGAACGAGGGCGTCGCGCTCGCGTACCGGATCACCTCGGGCGGCCGCACCCTCGGTGCCGTGCTCGTCGGCCGCGAGGGCATCGCCCGTGTCCCCGACGAGGTGACGGCCCTGATAGAGGACTTCGTGCGCCGGGTCGGCCTCGCCGTGGGCGCGGCCCGCGCCTACACCCGCCAGGCCACCATCAGCCGCATCCTCCAGCGCGGTCTGCTGCCCAGCAAGGTCGCGGACATACCGGGCGTCGCCAGTTCACTGGTGTACGAACCCAGCGACGACGGAGTGGTCGGGGGTGACTTCTACGACATCTTCCCGTGCCCGAACGACCGCTGGTGCTTCGTCCTCGGCGACGTCCAGGGCAGCGGCCCCGAGGCCGCCGTCGTCACCGGCCTCGCCCGCCCCTGGCTGCGGCTGCTGGCCCGGGAGGGCTTCCAGGTCGGCGAGGTCCTGGTCCGGCTCAACCGGTTGCTCCTCGACGACGCGATGGAGGCCGCCGAGGCGGCCGCGCTGATGGTCGCCGCCGCGGGCGGCCAGCAGTCGGCGGAGAGCGGACCACGGTTCCTCTCCCTGCTGTACGGGGAGCTCGTGCCGCTGCCCGACGGCGGCGCCCGCTGCACCCTGGCCAGTGCGGGCCACCCGCTGCCGCTGCTGCTGCGCCCCGACGGCACGGTGCGGATCGCCGCCGAACCGCAGCTGCTGCTCGGTGTCGTCGACGACGCCACGTACGAGAGCCAGAGCTTCGACCTGGCCCCCGGCGACAGCCTGCTGTGCGTCACCGACGGGGTGACCGAGCGACGCTCGGGCCCGGTGATGTTCGACGACGACGACGGCCTGGCGCAGGCGCTGGCCGACTGCACCGGGCTGAGCGCCGAGGGGATCGCGGACCGGATCAACCAGGCGGTGCACGCCTTCGCCGAGCGCCCGCCGGACGACGACCTGGCGCTGCTGGTCCTCCAGGCCCTGTAGAGCCCCGTAGTGCCGGCGGGGCGTGCGGCCGGAATCCGGGGTGGCGTCCGGTTGCCGGGCGGCGCGCGACAATGGACGGTATGCCTTCCGTACTGCCCGATGGTGAGCCCGTGCCCGACGACGGGGCGCTGCCCCGCCATGCCCTGGAAGGTGCCGCAGGCCGGCCGCTCGGCTTCTACCTGCACGTGCCGTACTGCGCGACCCGCTGCGGATACTGCGACTTCAACACCTACACCGCGACCGAGCTGCGCGGCTCCGGGGGTGCGCTGGCCTCCCGGGACAACTACGCCTCCCATCTGATCGGCGAGGTCCGCCAGGCCCGCAAGGTCCTCGGGGACGACCCCCGGCCGGTCCGTACGGTCTTCGTCGGCGGCGGCACGCCGACCCTGCTGGCCGCCGCCGACCTCGTCGCCATGCTGGCCGCGATCCGGGAGGAGTTCGGGCTCGCGGACGATGCCGAGATCACCACCGAGGCCAACCCGGAGTCGGTCGGCCCGGCGTACCTGGCCGAGCTGCGCGAGGGCGGCTTCAACCGGATCTCCTTCGGGATGCAGAGCGCCCGGCAGCACGTACTGAAGATCCTCGACCGCACGCACACCCCCGGGCGGCCCGAGGCCTGTGTCGCCGAGGCGCGGGCGGCCGGCTTCGACCACGTCAACCTCGACCTGATCTACGGCACCCCGGGCGAGTCCGACGACGACTGGCGGGCCTCGCTGGACGCGGCGATCGGTGCCGGACCCGACCATGTGTCCGCGTACGCCCTGATCGTCGAGGAGGGCACCCAGCTGGCCCGCCGGATCAAGCGCGGCGAGATCCCGATGACGGACGACGACGCGCACGCCGACCGCTATCTGATCGCGGACGAAGCGATGGCCGCGGCGGGCTTCTCCTGGTACGAGGTGTCGAACTGGTCCCGTACGCCCGAGGGCCGCTGCCTGCACAACGAGCTGTACTGGCGCGGCGCCGACTGGTGGGGCGCCGGACCCGGAGCGCACAGCCACGTCGGCGGCGTGCGCTGGTGGAACGTGAAGCACCCGGGGGCGTACGCGCAGGCGCTGGCCGAGGGGCGCTCGCCCGGGGCGGGACGCGAGATCCTCTCCGCGGAGGACCGCCGCGTCGAGCGCATCCTGCTGGAGCTGCGGCTCTCCGACGGCTGCCCGCTGTCCCTGCTCGCGCCGGCCGGGCTCACGGCGGCACGGCGGGCCGTGGACGACGGTCTGCTGGAGTCCGGCCCGTTCGGCGACGGCAGGGCCGTGCTGACCCTGCGGGGGCGGCTGCTGGCCGACGCCGTGGTGCGCGATCTGGTGGACTGAGGGACGGACCGGGGGACAGGCCGCGGGCGGCTCACCCCACCGGGCAGCCGGCGGGGGTGACCTTGTGCGCCCCGGCCGGCCGGCCGCAGATGATCCTGCTGTGGATCCGGCCGTCCGGATACGTGATCTCGACGACGTCGAGACCGTGGCCGGACTGGGCCTCGTAGGGGATGAAGCCGCGGAACGTGATCGTGCCGGTGGGCATCGTCTGCAGGTTCACCGCGTACAGGTTCGCCCACGTCTCGGCGGCGCTGTTCACCTTGTCGCCGTGGCCGGCGGCGTCGTACAGGGCGTTCGTCGCGCTGTACGAGATGACCGACTGCCCGCTGGCGAACAGGCCGTCCTGGTAGGGCTTGGAGGCCGGCAGCCGCGGCAGCTTGCCGCCCGCGGGCAGCAGCCCCTCCAGTGTCCGGTGCGACTCCGTGTAGAAGCCGTCGGCCCGGCCGCGGCTCATCGGGGCGAGCGCCGTGTGGTAGAGCGTGACGTCCTCCGCGAGATCCGTGCTCTCGGCGAACCGCGCCTTGGTCAGGTCGTCGCCGGTGAAGACCGTGATCGGCTTTCCCGCGCAGCCCTGGGCGAGCCGGCCCATCAGATTGTTGACGTCCTCGACCCGGCCGGCGAAGTACAGGGCGTCCGGTGCCGGGTCCGCCTCGCAGATCTTCTGGACCGGCTTGTCGAGATCGGCGCTGTTGCGGCGGCCGAGGCTGTACTCCAACGGGTCGGACAGCTTGAACCCGGCCTTCTTCAGCATGGCGCCGCCCACCTTGCGCTGCTCCACCGTGTAGCGGTCCTTGTCGTTGTTGCCCAGCCTGCGGGAGAGCACGAGGGCCCGCGGATGCGGGGACTTCCCGGCCACCTGCCCCGCCACCACGGCCAGCGCGTCCGCCTGCTCCTCGTCGGTCGCCGCGATGCCGAAGTAGTTCGAGTAGTCCTTCGCCAGATAGCCGCCGGAGTTGGTCGTGTCCACGACCGGGAGACCGGCCTCCTGGAGCAGCTCCGTGGCCCGGGGACTGTCGGTGGTGTCGCGCCCGAGCCCGACCACACCGACGACCCTGCGGTCCTTCCGGGCCACCTCGATGATCTTCTTCACCGCCGGTATCTGCTGGAGCATGTCCTGCCCGCCGTTGGCGGTCAGCACCTTGAGCTTGACGGAGTAGCGCAGCTTGTTGGTGCGGTGCTGGTACAGATACACACCCGTCAGCTCCTCCAGGGCCTTACGGGTGCCCTCCGGGGACGTGGCGGTGAAAGGCCCCGCGTAGATGACGGTGACGTAGTCGTCCCCGGGCACGATGGCGGCGTTCTCCTCCGCCACCGCCCGCTCGATCCGGTCGAAGGTGACGCCCTTGCCGGAGCCGTCCAGCGACAGTTCGTTGCCCGACGCGAAACGCACCTGCGTGGTCGTCGACACGCCTATGCACTCCTTCGGCCCGCCGCCCGGACCCGCGAGCTTCACCGAGTCCGTGTTCACGTCGGTGAGCGGACCGTGGCAGTACCGGTCCGCCAGCCGGCTGCTCACCAGGAAGGTCGCCAGCAGGGCGCAGACCAGGACGCACGCCACGGTCGTACGCGACATCACCCACCAGACCCACGTCCTGCGCACCCGCGTCGTGACCAGCTGTGCGTGCGCGTGCTCATGGGTCAGCTGCTCGGTCGAGAGCGGCAGCCGCAGCACCCACGCGAGCGTGGCGGCGGCCGTCGGGGACTGGCCGATGCTGAGGTGGCTGATCCAGTTGTCGTAACGGGCCCGCGCCGCGCCGGTGTGCGTGGGCAGGGGCTCGGCGGGCAGCGGCGGGGTGTGCCGCAGTATCTCGGCGGCCGGCAGCGAGGCCAGGAGCAGCAGCGGATCCACCTCGCTGCGCCGGGAGCGGACGTTGTTGATGGCGTTGATCAGCTGGATGCCGCCGTTGCTCTGGCAGGCGGTGGGAAGGAACACCACCGGCGGCACGGTGCGCTTCCCGCGCCGCCAGTCCAGCGCGTGGGGGCGGTAGTTGTTCCGCAGGTCCTCCAGCAGCGCCTGGACCCGCAGCTCCAGATGGAACTGGCGGGACTGCTCGTCGCCCGCCGCCGCGTCGGCCACCCGCCCGGCGACCACCGCGGCCCGGACCCGGATGACCCGCCACGACCCGCTGGGCGAGAACCGGGACCAGCCGTCGGACGGGTACCCGGTGCCGGCCGCGGCCAGCGAGGAGGTGGTGGCGAACCATCTGCTGGCCCGCCGCAGCCACAGCAGCGGCGGCGCCGACGTCGTCACCAGCCGGACGACCGCGAGGCCCAGCACCGCGCCCACGGCCACCAGCGTGGTGGGCACCCAGCCGATCTCACCGAGCAGCACACCGAGCACCGCGATGACGACGGCCCCGAGGAACGTCTCCGGCCGCACCGACTCCCTGAACGCGCCCAGCCAGTTGCGCGGACCCCGTCGGCTGACCCGCCAGCGCAGCGTGCTCAGCTGCTCCAGGATCCGTTCGTCGCGGTCATCGGGTGAGCCGCCGCGGTCCGGCTCCCGGACCACGGCCGCGGTGGCCTGCTCGATGGCGCCGAGCAGCCGCGAGCGGGGAAAGACGAAGGGCTTGTACTGCGAACTGCTCCGGGTCTCCCACGGCTTCTCGGTCAGCGTGCGGACCATGTCGAGCGCCGCCTCGTACGGCGTCTCGCCACGGCCGTCGAGCAGTTTCAGCGGCACGCGGCGCAGCTGGTTGGCGTGGTGGATCCGGCGCACGATCTGCTCGACCCTGGCGTCCACGGTGGACGGGACGTCCGCGTCGGCGGCCTGGAGCACCACCAGCGGCATCACCGGCCGGTTGTCCCGGTAGCGGTCGATGAGCTGCTGCACGAAGTGGAAGACGGCCGAGGCCGCCTCGTTGTCCGCACTGTCCCGCCATACCTCGCGCGCCATCGCCCCCGTGCCTTCCCTCGCGAAAAGAGCCAGGGACCACTCAATAACCGATGATGCGTGCGGGGCGCAGGTAATGGTGGGGATCAGCCCGGAATTGGCGGGAAGACTCGCCGGACATCAGGTGGGAAGCGTGACGAAATCAATCAATTCCTCTACGCGGCCCAGGAGTTCGGGCTCCAGGTCCCGGTAGGAGTGGACCGAGGACAGAATGCGCTGCCAGGCCGCGCCGGTGTTTTCCGGCCACCCCAGCGAACGGCACACGCCGGTCTTCCAGTCCTGGCCGCGCGGCACCACCGGCCAGCCGCCGATTCCCACGGACGACGGCTTCACCGCCTCCCACACGTCGATGTACGGATGACCGGCCACCAGGACGTTCCCGTCCGAGATTTGTGCCGCGATGCGGGACTCCTTGGAACCCGGCACCAGATGGTCGACCAGCACGCCGAGGCGCGCGTCCGGGCCCGGGGAGAACTCGCGCACGATCGCCGGCAGGTCGTCGATGCCCTCCAGGTACTCGACGACCACGCCCTCGATCCGGAGGTCGTCGCCCCAGACATGCTCGACCAGCTCCGCGTCGTGCCGGCCCTCGACGTAGATCCGCCCGGCCCGCGCCACCCGCGCCCGCGCCCCGGGGACCGCCACCGAGCCGGAGGCCGTACGGGCGGGCCGGACGGGGCCGCCGGCCGACGGCCGTACCAGCGTCACCACCCGGCCCTCCAGCAGGAAGCCGCGCGGCTCCATCGGGAAGACCCGGTGCTTGCCGAACCGGTCCTCCAGGGTCACAGTCGGCCCCGCGGCCGTCTTCTCGCAGCGGATCACCGCACCGCAGAAGCCGGTGACGGCCTCCTCCACGACCAGGTCGGGATCGGCGGGCACCTCGGGGGCGGGGGCGGACTTCTTCCACGGCGGGGTCAGGTCCGGCTGATAGCTGCGCATCGCACGACGATAGGACGGGGCGGCCCCACGACACGCCGGAGGGGGCGCCGCCCACGCCGTTCAGGCCGCGGGGAGCCCGGCCAAAGCGTCGCGCTGCGCCCGGACGAACGCGGCGTCCACCACCGCTCCGTGCCCCGGTACGTACAGCGCGTGCTCGCCGCCCAGTGCCAGTAGCCGGTCCAGCGCGGCCGGCCAGCGGGAGACGACCGCGTCCGGCCCTGCCTGCGGCTCACCGGACTCCTCGACCAGGTCGCCGCAGAGGACGACCGCGGGCGAGCCGGGCACCAGCACCGCCAGATCGTGGCCGGTGTGCCCCGGGCCCACGTCGGCCAGCAGCACCTGACGGCCGCCGCCCAGATCGAGCGTCCACTCCCCGTCCACCTGGTGGTGCGGGGCCACCAGCACGTCCACGGCCTCCGACGCGTCGTGTTCGGACACCCCGTGCGCGACCGCGGAGCGGTGGAGACCGTCCGCCCCGGACCGCAGCAGATCCGTCAGGCCGGCCGCCCCGTACACCCGGGCCCCGGCGAAGGCGGCCGTGCCCAGGACGTGGTCGAAGTGCGGATGGCTCAGTGCGACATGTGTCACCCTCCGGCCGAGCAGCCGCTCGGCCCCGGTCCGCAGTTCGACGCCCTCCCGGAGCGTCGAACCCGTGTCGTAGAGAAGCGCCCCGTCCGCTCCGACCACCAGTGCGACCGTCGCGTCCCAGCCGGGCAGCCGCCGCCGGCCCACTCCGTCACCCAACCGCTCCCAGCCGAACTCTTCCCAAGAGACGTCCATGCGACGACGCTATCGGCAACGACCTGCGGGGTCTCGGGGTAGCGTGGCCGGTCGCCCTTGCTAGGGGCCCACCCCGTCGCCGTACACTGACCGGGGGATTGCTGGCACTCGAACGGACAGAGTGCCAGGAGAAGTCCCGGGAACGACCCGAGATCGACCGAGGCAGACAGCTGGAGGTGTGCGCGATGCTCAGCGAACGCAGACTCGAAGTGCTGCGCGCCATCGTCCAGGACTATGTCGGCACCGAGGAGCCCGTCGGCTCCAAGGCGCTCACGGAGCGGCACAAGCTGGGGGTCTCCCCGGCCACCGTCCGCAACGACATGGCGGTGCTGGAGGACGAGGGCTTCATCGCCCAGCCCCACACCAGCGCGGGACGCATCCCTACGGACAAGGGCTACCGGCTCTTCGTCGACCGGCTCGCGGGCGTCAAGCCCCTGTCGTCGCCGGAACGCCGGGCCATTCAGAATTTCCTCGACGGCGCGGTCGACCTCGACGATGTCGTGGGACGTACCGTACGGCTGCTCGCGCAGCTGACCCGGCAGGTCGCCGTCGTGCAGTACCCCTCGCTGACCCGCTCGACGGTGCGGCACGTGGAACTGCTCCTGCTGGCCCCCGCCCGGCTGATGCTCGTGCTGATCACGGACACCGGCCGGGTCGAACAGCGGCTGGTCGACTGCCAGACGCCGTTCGGTGAGACCTCTCTCGCCGATCTGCGGGCCCGGCTCAACAGCCGGGTGGTGGGACGCCGTTTCGCGGACGTCCCGCAACTGGTGCAGGACCTGCCGGAATCCTTCGAGAGCGAGGACCGGGCGACCGTGTCCACCGTGCTCTCGATCCTGCTCGAAACCCTCGTCGAGGAGACGGAGGAGCGGCTGATGATCGGCGGCACCTCCAACCTCACCCGCTTCGGGCACGACTTCCCTGTGATGATCCGGCCGGTGCTGGAGGCATTGGAGGAGCAGGTCGTGCTGCTGAAGCTGCTCGGCGAGGCCAAGGACTCGGGCATGACCGTACGAATCGGGCACGAGAACGCCCATGAGGGCCTCAACTCCACGTCCGTCGTCGCGGTCGGCTACGGTTCGGGCGACGAAGCAGTCGCCAAACTCGGCGTGGTCGGACCGACCCGCATGGACTACCCCGGAACGATGGGAGCGGTACGCGCAGTGGCACGTTACGTCGGACAGATCCTGGCGGAGTCGTAGGTGGCCACGGACTACTACGCCGTACTCGGCGTGCGCCGCGACGCTTCTCAGGACGAGATCAAGAAGGCCTTCCGGCGGCTCGCACGCGAGCTGCACCCGGATGTGAACCCCGACCCGAAGACCCAGGAGCGGTTCAAGGAGATCAACGCCGCTTACGAGGTGCTGTCGGACGCCCAGAAGAAGCAGGTCTACGACCTCGGCGGCGACCCGCTGTCCGCCTCCGGCGGCGGAGGCGGTGCGGGCGGCTTCGGACAGGGCGGCTTCGGCAACTTCTCCGACATCATGGACGCGTTCTTCGGCACGGCGTCGCAGCGCGGACCCCGTTCGCGCACCCGGCGCGGCCAGGACGCCATGATCCGGCTGGAGATCGACCTCTCCGAGGCGGCCTTCGGCACGACCAAGGACATCCAGGTCGACACCGCCGTCGTCTGTACGACGTGCAGCGGAGAGGGCGCCGCACCCGGCACCTCGGCCCAGACATGTGACATGTGCCGCGGCCGCGGCGAGGTCTCCCAGGTCACCCGGTCCTTCCTCGGCCAGGTCATGACCTCGCGGCCCTGCCCGCAGTGCCAGGGCTTCGGCACGGTCGTGCCGACCCCCTGCCCGGAGTGCGCCGGCGACGGCCGCATCCGCTCGCGGCGCACCCTCACCGTGAAGATCCCCGCGGGTGTCGACAACGGCACCCGCATCCAGCTCGCGGGCGAGGGCGAGGTCGGCCCCGGCGGCGGCCCGGCCGGCGATCTCTACGTCGAGATCCACGAGCTGCCGCACGCGGTGTTCCAGCGGCGCGGCGACGATCTGCACTGCACGGTCACCCTCCCCATGACGGCGGCGGCCATCGGCACCAAGGTGCCGCTGGAGACGCTCGACGGCCTGGAGGAGGTCGACATCAGGCCGGGCACCCAGTCCGGCCAGTCCGTCCCGCTGCACGGGCGCGGCATCACCCACCTGCGGGGTGGCGGCCGCGGCGACCTGATCGTGCACGTCGAGGTCATGACCCCGACGAAGATGGACCCCGAACAGGAACGCCTCCTGCGGGAGCTGGCGAAACTGCGCGGCGAGGAGCGGCCCACCGGTCAGTTCCAGCCCGGTCAGCAGGGCCTGTTCTCGCGTCTGAAGGACGCGTTCAACGGGCGCTAGAGGGCGCCTCGTCGCACGCTTCGGCACCGTACGGGCCCGGGTTTCCGGGCCCGTACGGCATTGCGGACATAACGCGGCCACGGGGTGCGCATCACGGGACAGGAAGGACATGACACCATGCCGTCATGCCATCCGCGTTGACCGATCTCTGCCGGTATCCGATCGTGCAGGCCCCGATGGCGGGCGGAGTCTCCTGCCCGCAGCTCGTGGCCGCCGTGGCCGAGGCCGGCGGGCTCGGGTTCCTGGCCGCCGGGTACAAGACCGCGGACGGCATGTACAACGACATCAAGCAGGTCCGCGGACTGACCGGCCAGCCCTTCGGCGTCAACCTCTTCATGCCGCAGCCCAATCTCGCCGACCCGAGCGCCGTCGAGGTGTACCGGCACCAGCTCGCGGGCGAGGCCACCTGGTACGAGACCCCGCTCGGCGAGACCGACTCCGGCGGCGACGACGGCTACGAGGCCAAGCTCGCCATCCTGCTGGAGGACCCGGTCCCGGTCGTCTCCTTCACCTTCGGCTGCCCGGCCCGCGACACCCTCGACGCGTTCGCCGGGGTGGGCACGTACACCGTCGTGACGGTCACCACGCCCGAGGAGGCCCAGGCCGCGCAGTGGGCGGGCGCCGACGCGGTCTGCGCCCAGGGCGTCGAGGCGGGCGGCCACCAGTCCACCCACCGCGACGACCCGCAGGCCGACGGCATCGGGACCGGGCTGCTGAGCCTGGTGGCCCAGGTGCGCGAGACCGTGCAGATCCCGGTCATCGCCGCCGGCGGGCTCATGCGCGGCTCCCAGATCGCCGCGGTGCTCGCGGCGGGGGCCGATGCCGCGCAGCTCGGCACCGCCTTCCTGATCTGCCCCGAGTCCGGCGCCCACCTGCTGCACAAGCAGGCCCTGACCAACCCGCTGTTCGTCCGCACCACCCTGACCCGGGCCTTCTCCGGGCGCCCGGCCCGTGGCCTGGTCAACCGCTTCGTACGCGAGCACGGACCGTACGCCCCCGCCGCCTACCCGCAGGTCCACCAGCTGACCGCCCCGCTGCGCAAGGCGGCGGCCAGGGCCGGGGACGCACAGGGCATGGCGCTCTGGGCGGGCCAGGGACACCGGATGGCACGCGAGCTGACGGCCGGCCGGCTCGTCGCGCTGCTCGCTGAGGAAATCGACGCCGCACGGGCGGCAGTGAGCACAAGGAGCACGCAGTGACGGCACCCGTCTTCGTCGTCGAACAGATGCCCACGGGCCCCGGGTTCGTCCTGGAGGGGCCGGAGGGACGGCACGCCGTCTCGGTGAAACGCCTGCGCGCCGGTGAGGACGTCGTCCTGACGGACGGCCGGGGCCGCTGGGCGCAAGGCGTGGTGACGGCCGCCGAGGGCAAGGACCGGCTGGTGCTCACCGGCCTGGAGCCCGTCCACGAGGAACCTCGCCCCGGCACCCGCATCACCGTCGTCCAGGCCCTGCCCAAGGGCGACCGCGGCGAGCTCGCCGTCGAGACGATGACGGAGACCGGCGTCGACGCGATCGTGCCGTGGCAGGCCGGGCGCTGCATCACCCAGTGGAAGGGCGACCGGGGCCTCAAGGCCCTGACGAAATGGCGCGGCACGGCCCGCGAGGCCGGCAAGCAGTCGCGCCGGGTGCGGTTCCCGGAGGTGGCGGACGCGATGACGACCAAGCAGGTCGCCGCACTTGTGGCCACGGCCGACTTCGCGGCCGTACTGCACGAGGACCGCGGGTACGACAGCGAACCGCTGGCCACCGTCGCCCTGCCCGAAGCGGGCGAGATCGTGCTGGTCGTCGGCCCGGAGGGCGGCGTCTCGCCCGACGAGCTGGCCGCGTTCGCCGCCGCCGGGGCCCTGACTTGCCGGCTCGGACCGACCGTACTGCGCACCTCGACGGCGGGCACCGCGGCAACGGCCCTGCTGCTGGGCCGCACCGGCCGCTGGTCATGAATCGGGCCGTTTCCCGGAACCTTGGCCGGTTCTGGCCGCAATCCGCCTACCGCACCGTCAGGCGCGGTGGGAAGCTGCCCGTATGGGGACATCAAGGGCATGGTGCAATCGAAGGATCCGTCGCTTTCCGGCCGTGATCTGCCTCGCGGGCGCGGCCGTCGCCGGACTGACGGCCTGCGATCCGGTCGACGGCCTGAACTCCGCGTCCATCGCCGTGACGACCGACCGGACCGCCACCCGCGCGCTGGAGCACGAAGGGGTGAACGTGCAGTGGCTGAGCTGCACGGCACGGACCGCCGGCGGGGGCGCGAGCGCCGCCTCCCGGACCGGTCCGTCCAATGCCGCCACCAGCCGGGTCGCCGACGTCGAATGCAACGGACGCACCAAGGACGGCGAGGACATCAGCCTCGACGGCACGGTCGACCGCGAGGTCAAGGGCCAGTGCGTCAGCGGTGACATGACGGCGAAGGCGGGCGGGAAGACGGTCTTCCGCGCCACGATGCTCGGCAACTGCGACGCCGCGCCCTCGCCCTCCGCGCCGCCCCGGGCCCCGGCGGACGGCAGCGGGGGAGGCGCCCGGCCGACCGCGACCGTCACGGTCACCGTGACCGCGTACCCCCAGGGCAAGTGAGGGTGCCGGGCGTCGCGGGCCGGGGAGCGGGACTTCTCGGACACGGCCTGCGTCGGACTCCGGCCAACCCCGTTTCCCAGGGCCCGGCCTCGGCCTAGGGTGATCGATGTGACGCAGCCTTCCTACCTCCGGTATCCCCATGTCCAGGGCGACCTGATCGCCTTCACCGCCGAGGACGATGTCTGGCTGGCGCCGCTCGACGGCGGCCGAGCCTGGCGAGTCAGCGCAGACAACCGACCCGTCACCCAGCCGCGGATATCTCCCGACGGCACCCTCGTCGCCTGGACGTCCACCCGGGACGGGGTGCCCGAGGTGCACCTGGCCCCCGTCGACGGCGGCCCCTCCAGGCGGCTGACCTACTGGGGCGACGCGCAGACAGCCGTGCAGGGCTGGACGCCCGAGGGCGACGTGCTGGTGATCAGCACCCAGGGCCAGGTCTCGCTGCGCCGCACCTGGGCCCGCGCCGTACCGGTCGACGCGGGCCCCGCACGGACCCTCCCGTACGGGCCGGTCGGATCCCTCGCGTACGGGCCCGGCGGACGGATCCTGCTGCTCTCGGCCACCATGGGGCGCGAGGCCGCCAAGTGGAAGCGCTACCGGGGCGGCACGGCCGGCAAGCTCTGGATCGCCACCGGGGAGACACCCGGCGACGGGTCCCCGCAGGAGTTCGTACGGGTCAACGAGGAGCTCGACGGCAACATCGAGTGCCCGATGTGGGTGGGCGAGCGCATCGCCTTCCTCTCCGACCACGAAGGCGTCGGAGCGCTCTACTCCTCCCTCCCCGACGGCACCGGCCTGCGCCGGCACACCGGCATCGAGGGCTTCTACGCCCGGCACGCCACCACCGACGGCACCCGGGTCACCTACGCCAGTGCCGGAGAGCTCTGGCTCCTCGACAGCCTGGACGGCGACGAGCCCCGCCGCCTCGGCATCCGGCTCGGCGGCCAGCGCGCCGACCTCCAGCCGCACCCCGTGCACGCGGGCAGCCATCTGAGCGCCGCGTCCCCGGACCGCACCGGCCGCGGCAGCGCCGTCGGATCCCGCGGAGCCGTCCACTGGGTCACCCACCGCGAGGGCCCGGCCCGCGCACTCGCCGTCGAACCCGGCGTACGGGCCAGGCTGCCCCGCACCTTCCAGGCCGACGGCGACCAGCACGTCGTCTGGGTCACCGACGCCGAGGGCGACGACGCGCTGGAGTGCGCACCCGCCACCGGCACCTCGCCCGACGCCGTACCGCGCCGGCTCGCCGCGGGCCGGATCGGCCGGGTCCTCGACCTGGCCCCCGCCCCCGACGGCAGCCGGTTCGCCGTCGCCGCCCACGACGGCCGCGTACTGATCGTCGAACGGGAGAGCGGCGAGGTCCACGAGGTGGACCGCAGCGAGCACGGCGACGCCTCCGGGCTCGTCTTCTCACCCGACTCCTCCTGGCTCGCCTGGTCGCACCCCGGCCCCGAACCGCTGAGCCAGATCAAGCTCGCCCACCTCGCCGACCTGACGGTCTGCGACGCCACCCCGCTGCGGTTCCGGGACTTCGCACCCGCCTTCACCGCCGACGGAAAGCACCTGGCGTTCCTCTCCGAGCGGGCCTTCGACCCGGTCTACGACTCACACGTCTTCGACCTGGCCTTCATCGGCGGCTGCCGGCCGCACCTGCTGACGCTCGCCGCGACCACCCCCTCCCCGTTCGGGCCGCAGCTCCACGGCCGCCCGACCGAGCGGGAGAAGAGCGCCGACGGCGACGACAACCCCACCGCGCTCCCGGTCACCCGCATCGACCTGGACGGCCTCGCCGACCGGATCGTGCCGCTGCCCGTCGAGGCCGCCGACTACTCCTCGCTCCGGGCCGCGAAGGACGGGCTGCTCTGGCTGCGCCACCCGGTCACCGGAGTCCTCGGCACGAGCGGGGCCACGCCCGACGCCCGCCGCCCCGAGACCGTGCTGGAGCGGTACGACCTGGAGAAGCTGCGCTGCGAGGAACTCGCCTCCGACATCGGCCGGTTCGCCGTCAGCGGCGACGGCAAGCGGCTGGTCCTGCACAGCCACGGCAAACTGCGCGTCGTACCGTCCGACAGCCGCGTGCCGGGGGGCTCGGACGACGACGACAGCGAGGGCAGCATCACCGTCGACCTCTCCCGGATCCGCCGCACCCTGGACCCGGCCGCCGAATGGCGGCAGATGTACGACGAGGCCGGCCGCCTCATGCGGGACAACTTCTGGCACCCCGACATGGGCGGTGTCGACTGGGCCGGCGTCCTGGACCGCTACCGGCCGGTGCTGGAGCGCGTCGCCACCCACGACGACCTCATGGACCTGCTGTGGGAGGTACAGGGCGAACTCGGCACCTCCCACGCCTATGTGAGGCCGTCCGGCGGCTGGCACGACGACTCGGCCCGGCAGGGCCTGCTCGGCGCCGACATCTCCCGCGCGGACGACGGGAGCTGGCGCATCGACCGGATCCTGCCGTCGGAGACCTCCGACCCCGCGGCCCGCGCACCGCTCGCCGCACCGGGCGTCGCCGTCCGCGCCGGGGACGCGATCCTGGCCGTCGACGGCCAACCCGTCGACCGTGTCACCGGCCCCGGACCCCTGCTCACCGGCTCGGCCGGGCACCCGGTCGAGCTGACCGTCGCCCCGGCCGACGGCGGCGACCCGCGCCATGTCGTCGTCGTCCCGATCGCCGACGAGGAGGCCCTGCGCTACCACGCGTGGGTCGCCGACCGGCGCCGTTACGTCCACGAGCACTCCGGCGGACGCCTCGGCTACGTCCACATCCCCGACATGGCCGGACCGGGCTGGGCCCAGATCCACCGCGACCTGCGCACCGAGGTCGCCCGCGAGGGGCTGGTGGTGGACGTTCGGGAGAACCGCGGCGGCCACACCTCGCAGCTGATCGTGGAGAAGCTGGCCCGCCGCATCGTCGGCTGGGACCTGCCGCGCGGCAGCCGGCCCCAGAGCTACCCGGGCGACGCGCCCCGGGGGCCGGTCGTCGCCGTGGCGGACGAGTTCTCCGGTTCGGACGGCGACGTGGTGAACGCGGCGATCAAACTGCTGGGCATCGGCCCGGTGGTCGGCACCCGCACCTGGGGCGGTGTGGTGGGCATCGACAGCCGCTACCGGCTGGTGGACGGCACCCTGGTCACCCAGCCGAAGTACGCCTTCTGGCTGGAGGGGTACGGCTGGGGCGTCGAGAACCACGGCGTCGACCCGGACGTCGAGGTCGTCATGACGCCGCAGGACCGGGCCGCGGGGCGGGATCCGCAGCTGGACGAGGCGATCAGGATCGCGCTGGAGTCGCTGACCCGGACCCCGGCGAAGACGGCCCCGCCACTGCCCGAGCCACGGAACCAGGGCCCCTCCGGAGCACCGTGACCGGGGCTCCGCCCCGTACCCCGCTCCTCGATCGCCGGCGAGGCCGGACATTCGAGCCCCTCCGGTGATCGAGGCGCGGGGTACGGGGGCGGAGCCCCCGGAAACTCCCGCGCCCCGCCCGCTAGGCTGCCCCGTAACGGATCACCGAGACTGAGGAGCACCCATGGCAGGAGAACCGCAGCCCGACTGCCTGTTCTGCAAGATCGTCTCGGGTGAGATCCCGGCCACCATCGTCCGGGAGACCGACACCACCGTCGCCTTCCGCGACATCAACCCCCAGGCCCCGACCCACGTGCTCGTCATCCCGCGGCTCCATTACCCGGACGCCGCGTCCCTCGCCGCCGCCGAACCGCAGGTCCTCGCCGACATCCTGCGCGAGACCGGAGAGGTCGCCGCCGACGAGAAGATCGTGGGCACCGGCTACCGGGTCGTGTTCAACACCGGCGCCGGGGCCGGGCAGACCGTCTTCCACACACACGCGCACGTCCTGGGCGGCCGCGGCCTCCAGTGGCCGCCCGGCTAGAGGCGGACCCACCCCGTGTCCGCACGTGAACTCGTCGTCCTCGGCACCGCGAGCCAGGTCCCGACCCGGCACCGCAACCACAACGGCTACCTGCTGCGCTGGGACGGCGAGGGCCTCCTCTTCGACCCCGGCGAGGGCACCCAGCGCCAGATGCTGCGGGCCGGCGTCGCCGCGCACGACATCAACCGGATCTGCGTCACGCACTTCCACGGCGACCACTCGCTCGGCCTGGCCGGGGTGATCCAGCGGATCAACCTCGACCAGGTCCCGCACCCGGTCACCGCGCACTACCCGGCGAGCGGGCAGCACTTCTTCGACCGGCTGCGGTACGCGACCGCCTACCGGGAGTCCGTCGAGCTGACCGAGGCCCCGGTCGCCGCCGACGGACCGCTGGCCACCACGGACGCGTACACCCTCAGCGCCCACAAGCTCTCGCACCCCGTCGAGTCGTACGGCTACCGCCTCGTCGAACCCGACGGGCGCCGCATGCTGCCCGCCCGGCTCGCCGAGCACTCCATCGCGGGGCCCGACGTCGGCCGCATCCAGCGCGAGGGCTCCCTCGGCGGTGTCACGCTCGACGACGTCTCCGAGCCCAGGCGCGGACAGCGGTTCGCGTTCATCATGGACACCAGGCTCTGCGACGGTGTGCACGCGCTCGCCGAGGGATGCGACATGCTGGTCATCGAGTCGACCTTCCTCGACGAGGACGAACGGCTGGCCACCGACCACGGCCACCTGACCGCCGGACAGGCGGCCCGGGTCGCGCGGGAGGCGGGCGTACGGCACCTCGTGCTCACCCACTTCTCGCAGCGCTACCCGGACCCCGGAGCCTTCGAGACCCAGGCACGGGCCGCCGGCTTCGAGGGCGAACTGACCGTCGCCCAGGACCTGATCCGGGTCCCGGTCCCCACCCGTCACCAATAACAGACACCAGCACCACCTGCGTTAGCGAGAAACCGTGCACCTCCCCAAAGCCGAACTCCACCTCCACATCGAAGGAACCCTCGAACCCGAGCTGGCCTTCGCACTCGCCGCACGCAACGGCGTGCACCTCCCGTACGCGGACACCGAGGCACTGCGCACCGCCTACCTCTTCGACGACTTGCAGACCTTCCTCGACCTGTACTACGCGCTGATGGCGGTGCTGCGGACCGAGGACGACTTCGCCGATCTCGCCGACGCCTACCTCGCCCGCGCCGCCGCCCAGGGCGTCCGGCACGCCGAGATCTTCTTCGACCCGCAGGCCCACACCGCCCGGGGCGTCCCGATCGGCACGGTCGTCGAGGGACTCGGCCGGGCGCTGGAGCGCAGCGAGGAGAAGCACGGCGTCTCCACCCAGCTGATCATGTGCTTCCTGCGCGACCTGTCCGCCGAATCGGCCCTGGAGACCCTGGAGGCCGCGAAGCCGCATCTGCACCGGATCAGTGCCGTCGGCCTGGACTCCGCCGAGGTCGGCCACCCGCCCGCCAAGTTCCGTGAGGTGTACGCGGCCGCCGAGGCGCTCGGACTGCGCAAGGTCGCGCACGCGGGCGAGGAGGGGCCGCCCGCCTACATCCGCGAGGCGCTCGACGTACTCGGCGTGGAGCGCATCGACCACGGGCTGCGCTGCATGGAGGACCCGGAGCTGGTGAAGCGGCTGGCCGCCGACCGGGTGCCGCTCACCCTCTGCCCGCTGTCCAACGTACGGCTGCGGGCCATAGACACCCTGGAAGAGCACCCGCTGCGGGCCATGATGGACGCCGGGCTGCTCTGCACGGTGAACTCCGACGACCCCGCCTACTTCGGCGGGTACGTCGGGGACACCTTCCACGCCGTCCACGAGGCGCTCGGCCTGGAGCGCGAACAACTGCGCACCCTGGCCCGCAACTCCTTCGAGGCGGCCTTCCTCGACCACGACGAGGAGCGCCGGGCGCGCTACCTGTCCGAGGTCGAGGCCTACACGTTCGACTGACCGTCCCCGCCGGCCGTCCGGAACGCGCTCCTGACCAGGCGCCTGCGGCGCAGCTCGGGCAGGCTCAGCTCCGTGACGGCCTGCTCGGGCGCGCCGAGCCTGGGCACGGCGCCCGGCACCGCGCCGGTGGTGACCGAGAGCAGGGCCGCCGGAGCACCGCCCCTGCGGCGCACCGATCCCGGCACCAGCGGGCGGCCACCGGTGTGCAGGGCGACGGCCGTCACCGGGACCGTGACCAGCAGGGTCGCGGCGCCCAGGATCAGCCCCATCGCCGGATAGCCGGACTCCTCGGACAGCACGCTGCCCAGCAGCGGCCCGCAGGCCACGCCCATGGACGAGGCCGAGCCGGCGAGGACCGCCCAGCGGCCGCGTACGTCCAGTGACGCGGCCAGGCCGATCAGGTACGACAGGACCACCGGATAGAAGGTGTTCCACACGATCTCGCCGGTCGCGAACGAGCCGAGGCCGCCCGCCGACGAACTGAGCACGATGCCGGCCGCGATGATCACGGTGCCGAGGCCGATCGGCACCGCGCGCCCGAGCCGGGCGCCCAGCATCCCGGCGCCCATCACTCCGAGCAGACCGGCGCCGAGCGCGGCGGCGAAGACCGCTCCCGTGGTGACCTCGGAGAGCCCTGCTTGAACCACGCCGATGCGGCTGCTGACACCCCACAGCGCGTTCTGCGCCATCGACCAGACGAGCATGCCGCCCGCCAGCACCAGACCGGAGCGGCGGTGCGGCAGCCGGCCGGAGGCGGGGGCCGCGGGGCCGGCGGACACCGGGGCGCCCAGCCGTGAGGTGGCGGGCCAGACGAGGAGCGCGACCAGGGCGACCGAGGCGAACGGCAGCCGGTGGCCACCGCCCAGATGAGGGATCGTCAGGTAGAGGACGCCCGCGGTCGCGGAGACGCTGAGCAGCCCGAGCGACGAGGTCCGGTGCGGATCGCGCCGGGCGGCGATGCCCGCCGCGGCGACCGCGGTCGCCGTACCGGAGCCGAAGCCGCCGACCGTCACACCCATGACCACCAGCGGCACGGAACCGGCCAGCGCCGCGCAGCCGTAGCCCAGCGCGGCCAGCACCAGCCCGATCCGCGCGGGCCGCCGCGGCCCGTACGTCTCGACCCGGCCCGCCAGGCAGAACCCGGCGGCCGCCGAACTCAGCAGCAGCGCACTGCCGACCAGGCCGGCCTGGGCGGCGGTGAGACCCAGATGGGCGGAGAGCCTCCCCACGATGGTGGGGAGCAGATAAGAGGCGAGGTAACCGGCGGTGAACACGGCAACCAGCGGCCACGCGGCGCGAGGGCGCGAGGACATGGGCGTTCCTGAAGACATGCCGGAGGAGGCGGAGAAGACAGCGAGGGGTTGGTGCGTCCAGCAGTAGGACGCACCGAGGCACACATGAGGAAAATGTGGGAAATGCGAAGAAGTCGACGCACTCGCCGGAAACTGCCCCCAACGGTGCTCGCGGGCCAATTTGTATCAAGTGCTCCCGGCCGACCGAAAGTCGCCACGCTGTGATCTGAACCACTTATATGTTTGCCGCTTTAATATGCGGGTAGCAACGCATGTTTATGCAGGTCAGGCTCTGTGTGTACGGACTCGGCGCGGACCCGCCGGACGGGCGAGCGGATCGGGCACACTGGCCGGAACCGCCACGACCGGGGAGTGCAAGGTGAGCACTGGGATTCCAGGAATCGATCCACTGGACGGACTGCGCGCGCCGCAGGACCCGGACTGCGATGTCTTCCTCACCGGCACGGTCTTCCTCGACATCATCTTCACCGGCCTGGACAGCGCCCCCGTGCGCGGCACCGAGTCCTGGGCGCGCGGCATGGGCTCCAGCCCCGGCGGGGTCGCCAACATGGCCACCGCGCTGGCGCGGCTCGGCCTGCACACCTCACTGGCCGCCGCCTTCGGCGACGACCACTACGGCGAGTACTGCTGGGACGCGCTGGAGCAGGGCGAGGGCATCGACCTCTCCATGTCGCACACCGTCCGCGGCTGGCACTCCCCGGTGACCGTCTCCATGGCGTACGAGGGCGAGCGGACGATGGTCTCGCACGGCCACGAGGCCCCGCCGCCCGCCGCCCCGGGCCCGGCCACCACCGCCGCCTTCCCGCAGTGCCCGCCCCGGGCCCGCGCCGCCGTCGCCTCGCTCGTCCCGGGACGCAGCGAGCCGTGGGTGGCCGCGGCGGCCCGCCGCGGCGCCATGGTCTTCGCCGACGTCGGCTGGGACGAGACCGGCCGCTGGGACCTGGCCGGCCTGACCGACCTGGCGCACTGCAAGGCGTTCCTCCCCAACGCGGAGGAGGCCATGCGCTACACCCGCACCGACTGCCCCCGTGCCGCCGCGCACGCGCTCGCCGAACACGTACCGCTCGCCGTCGTCACACTCGGCGCCGAGGGCGCCTACGCGGTCGACGCGGTCACCGGGACCGCCGCCGAGGTCCCCGCGATCGAGGTCGAGGCGCTCGACCCGACCGGCGCGGGCGACGTCTTCGTCGCCGGCTTCGTCACCGGCACCCTGGCCAACTGGCCGCTCGCCGACCGGCTCGCCTTCGCCGGACTCACCGCCGCCCTCTCGGTCCAGGAGTTCGGCGGCTCGCTGTCGGCCCCCGGCTGGGCGGAGATCGCCGCCTGGTGGCAGCAGGTCCGCACCTGCGCCGACCAGGACCCGACGGCGCTCCAGCGGTACGCGTTCCTCCAGGACCTGCTGCCGTCGGCGGCCCGCCACTGGCCGCTGCGCAGGGCGGTCCCGACGATCGGCTTCCGGCCGTGACCGGCCCGGTCGCTTCCGCGCGTGAAAACCTCTCGGTGTTGTCGGTACGGAGTCGTAAGCTTGGTACTCCAGAGGTTGTCGAGCAGCGAGAACCCTGCAACGGGAGGTATGCGCAGGCCCGAGGGCCGGCCCATGACTCAGACACCCACACAGCCGCAGGCGCGTGCCCGCATCAGGATTCCGGCCGCACACCCCATGGTGATGCTCCTGGGATCGGGCGACGTGCTGCTGCGCGTGATCGAAGCGGCGTTCCCGGCAGCCGACATCCACGTCCGGGGCAATGAGATAAGCGCGACGGGGAACACGGCGGAAATCGCCCTGATCCAGCGCCTGTTCGACGAGATGGTGCTGGTGCTCCGCACCGGTCAGCCGATGACGGAGGACGCTGTGGAACGTTCGATCGCGATGCTCAAGGCCAGCGACAACGGCCAGGCGGAAGGCACGGAGACCCCGGCCGAGGTGCTCACGCAGAACATCCTCTCCAGCCGCGGCCGCACGATCCGCCCCAAGACGCTCAACCAGAAGCGATATGTCGACGCGATCGACAAGCACACGATCGTGTTCGGCATCGGCCCCGCCGGTACCGGCAAGACCTACCTCGCCATGGCCAAGGCCGTCCAGGCGCTGCAGTCCAAGCAGGTCAGCCGGATCATCCTGACCCGGCCGGCGGTCGAGGCGGGCGAGCGGCTCGGCTTCCTGCCCGGCACGCTCTTCGACAAGATCGACCCGTACCTGCGCCCGCTCTACGACGCGCTGCACGACATGCTCGACCCGGACTCGATCCCTCGGCTGATGGCGGCGGGGACGATCGAGGTGGCGCCGCTGGCTTATATGAGGGGGCGTACGCTCAACGACGCTTTCATCATCCTCGACGAGGCGCAGAACACCAGCGCCGAGCAGATGAAGATGTTCCTGACCCGGCTGGGCTTCGACTCGAAGATCGTCGTCACCGGTGACGTCACCCAGGTCGACCTGCCGAACGGGACCAAGAGCGGTCTGCGCCAGGTGCAGGACATCCTGGAGGGCCTCGACGACGTGCACTTCTCCCGGCTCACGTCCCAGGATGTCGTTCGGCACAAGCTGGTCGGCCGTATCGTCGACGCGTACGAGAAGTACGACAGCCAAGTCGAACAGGACGGCCGGGCCGGCAAGGGCCAGGGCCGCCACAACGGGAAGCAGTAGCAGCGCACCATGTCGATCGACGTCAACAACGAGTCCGGAACCGAGGTCGACGAGCAGGCGATCCTCGACATCGCCCGCTACGCACTCGCCCGGATGCGGATCCACCCGCTCTCCGAGCTCTCGGTGATCGTGGTGGACACCGGCGCCATGGAGCAGCTCCACATCCAGTGGATGGACCTGACGGGCCCGACGGACGTCATGTCCTTCCCGATGGACGAGCTCCGTCCGCCGGCCAAGGACGACGAGGAGCCCCCGCAGGGGCTCCTCGGCGACATCGTGCTCTGCCCGGAGGTCGCCAAGAAGCAGGGCGAGGACGCCGAGACGCAGCACTCCATGGACGAGGAGCTCCAGCTCCTCACCGTCCACGGGGTGCTGCACCTGCTCGGCTACGACCACGAGGAGCCGGACGAGAAGGCCGAGATGTTCGGCCTCCAGGCGGCGATCGTCGACGGCTGGCGCGGTGAGCGCGGTATGACCGGTCCGTCGCCCGCCCCCACCCTCTCGTGAGCCTGCCGCTCGTATTCGGGGTCGTCGTGCTGGTCGTCGTCGGCTGGCTGGCGGCGTGTGCCGAGGCCGGTATCGCGCGTACGTCGAGCTTCCGGGCGGCCGAGGCCGTCCGCTCGGGCCGTCGCGGCAGCGACAAGCTGGAACAGGTCGCGGCCGATCCGACCCGCTATCTCAATGTCGCCCTGCTGGTGCGGGTCGCCTGCGAGATGTCGGCCGGAGTGCTGGTCACGTACGCCTGTCTGAAGGAACTCCCGGAGACCTGGGAGGCGCTGGCCGTCGCCATGGGGGTGATGGTCCTCGTCTCCTACGTCGCCATCGGGGTCTCGCCGCGCACCATCGGCCGCCAGCACCCGCTGAACACGGCCACGGCGTCGGCATACGTCCTGCTGCCGCTGGCCAGGATCATGGGCCCCGTCCCGCAGCTGCTGATCCTCATCGGCAACGCGCTGACGCCGGGCAAGGGGTTCCGCAAGGGACCGTTCGCCAGTGAGGCCGAACTGCGGGCGATGGTCGACCTCGCCGAGCAGGAGTCGCTGATCGAGGACGAGGAGCGCCGCATGGTGCACTCCGTCTTCGAACTCGGCGACACCCTCGTGCGCGAGGTGATGGTGCCGCGCACCGACCTGGTCTGCATCGAGCGCTACAAGACGATCCGGCAGGCGCTCACCCTCGCGCTGCGCTCCGGTTTCTCGCGGATCCCGGTCACGGGGGAGAACGAGGACGACATCGTCGGCATCGTCTATCTCAAGGACCTGGTCCGCAAGACGCACATCAACCGGGAGTCGGAGGCCGATCTGGTCTCCACGGCGATGCGCCCCGCCGCGTTCGTGCCCGACACGAAGAACGCCGGTGATCTGCTGCGCGAGATGCAGCAGGACCGCAGCCACGTCGCGGTCGTCATCGACGAGTACGGCGGCACGGCGGGCATCGTCACCATCGAGGACATCCTGGAGGAGATCGTCGGCGAGATCACCGACGAGTACGACCGCGAACTCCCGCCGGTCCAGGAGCTGGAGAACGGCTGCTTCCGGGTCACCGCGCGCCTCGACATCGGGGACCTCGGAGACCTGTTCGGCCTCGACGAGTACGACGACGAGGACGTGGAGACGGTCGGCGGGCTGCTCGCGAAGGCGCTGGGCCGGGTCCCGATCGCCGGCGCCTCCTCGGAGGTGGAACTGCCCGACGGGCGGCGGCTGCGGCTGACCGCGGAGTCCCCGGCGGGCCGCCGGAACAAGATCGTCACAGTGCTGGTGGAGCCGCTGGCTCCGCAGGAGGAGGCGGCGGCATGACTCCGAAGGAGCTGAGGGCGTTCTGCCTGGAGTTCAACGCGAGCGCCGAGGAGTTCCCGTTCGGGCCGGAGGCGTCCGTCTTCAAGGTGCTCGGCAAGATGTTCGCGCTGAGCTCCCTGGAGGCGCGGCCGCTGAAGGTGAACCTCAAGTGCGACCCCGACGAAGCGGTGCGGCTCCGGGAGGAGCACGAGGCCGTCGCGCCGGGGTGGCACATGAACAAACGGCACTGGAACACGGTGACGGTGTCGGGGCTGCCGGACGCGAGGCTGCGGGAGCTGATCGAGGACAGTTACGACCTGGTGGTGGCGGGGCTGCCGCGGGCCGAGCGGTTGCGGCTGGACCGGGGATAGGGGGCGTTTCGGGGGCTTCGCCCCCGGACCCCCGCTCCTCGATCGCCGGAGGGGCTCGGTTCCGCCTCCGGGCGCCCGCGTGCCGTGCCGGTCCGCACGCTTCGTATGCTCGGCACATGACCGATAGCACCGACCTCGGCGCCGAGGACCGCAAGATCGTCACGCTGGCGCGCAGCGCCCGCGCCCGCAACGGTGTGCCGGAGGGCGCGGCCGTACGGGACGAGACCGGACGTACGTACGTGGCGGGCACGGTACAGCTGGAATCGCTGCGCCTCAGCGCGCTCCGGACGGCCGTCGCCATGGCCGTGGCGAGCGGCGCCACCTCGCTGGAGGCGGCCGCGGTCGTCTCCGAGGCCGAGACGCCCTCGGAGGAGGACCGTGCGGCGGTACGGGACCTGGGAGGGGCGGACACCCCGGTGCTGCTCGCCGGACCGGACGGGGTGCTGCGGCTCAGGGTGACTGCGGGCTGACCTCCTCGGGACCGATCTTGACAGCATCTGATGGCCCATCAGTCAGCGCGTTTCGATCCCATTGACTTCTTTTCGGCCGGAGTCATCAATGGCCCCCTGCCGGCGCGGAAGAGCCGCTGCGCCGCAATTCCGCAGGAGGGGGCTCCATGAGTCCAGCCATTCGAAGATCCGACAGTCCGTGGACGCGGCGCCGAAGCCGCCGCTGGGCCGCCGCGCTGGGTGTGGGCGCGCTCGTCGTCACCGGGGGAGGACTGCTCGCCGGGCCGGCCCAGGCCATGGCGGCGGCATCCGTGGCGGTGGACTTCCCGACCCACTGCATCCCGCCCGCGATCGCCGGGATCCCGCCGATCGACGGGACGACGTCGGCGCAGATCAGCGTCGACAACGCGGCCCCGAAGGTCGGCGACACGGTCACGGTGACGTACACCGTCGTCAAGCCGGCCGCGAGCAACCCGGTCGACCTGGCGCTGCCCGCCGACATCATGACGCCGACCGGCAAGGTCACCGTCGCCGGTGCGCAGTCCACCGACATCACGGTGGCGGGCCCGAAGAAGAACGACCCGGTGCCCGGCAAGGGCGAGTTCCCGTCGTTCGCCATGACCGGCACCTTCAAGGTCACCGCGCCCGGCGAGATCACCCTCTCGCCCGGCGACTACAACATCCACACCAGCTACATCATGGAGCTGGACACGCCCTGCACGGTCACCGATCCGCCCGCGCCCGTCTCCCAGACGATCATCGCGACGGACGGCGGCGGCCAGGTCAACGAGCGCGCCATCCAGCTCGGTACGGCCTCCGGCGCGGCCGGTGACCAGGTCACCGTGACCGGCTCGAAGTTCACCGCGGGCGCGGCCGTCACCCTCGCAGGCCGGGCCGGGGACGCCCCGACCGGTGACACGGCGACGGCCACGGCGGACGGATCGGGTGCCTTCACCGGACAGCTGACCGTCAACGACCCGGCGACCACCGCGATCGTCGCCTACGAGGGCGCCGGCTGGGACGCCGCCAAGGGCGCGGGCCCCCAGGCCTACACCGTCACCGGCGGCGGCGGGGAGACGCCGGACGGCAGCCAGAAGCTCACCTCGTCCGTCAAGGCGGGCACGCTCTCCATGTCGCAGGCCGGGGACTCCGTCGAACTGTCGGCGGTCGACTTCGGGAAGGGCGGCGCATCCACCGGCGCCCTGCGGACCGTGACGGTCAAGGACTTCCGCGGCGGCCCCGCGGGCTGGTCGCTGACCGGAAAGGTCACCGACTTCAAGGGTCCGGCCGGTGCCGTGATCGGCGCCTCCGCGCTCGGCTGGAGCCCGGCCTGTACGGCGAAGGCCGGCAGCCCGAGCACCTGCGCGGCGGGTTCCGAGGGCTCGGTCGGCAGTGCGGGAGCCACCCTGGCCTCCACGCCGAACGCCGCCTTCACCGGCGGCGAGTTCACCGTGGACGCCCAGCTGTCGCTGAACGTGCCGGCGTACTCCGCCACCGGCACCTACTCCGGAGTGCTCACGCTCACCCTGACGTGAGCCGGTACCACGGACCCACCGGTGGGCCGGGCGCGCACCCGGCCGGTCCACCACCCCGCCCATGCGTGCACCCTGGGGGCCCGCCACCGTGCGCAAGCTGTCCGTATCCCTGTCGTCCCTGCTGTCCACAGCCCTGCTCCTGCTGGGCGCCCCCGCGGCCGACGCCGCCGACAACGGCAGCTGGTCGGTCTTCCCGGCCACCGCCGCCACCGGCACCCGGCCGTACTTCTATCTCTCGGCCGACCCCGGAGCCACCCTCACCGACAAGGTGACCGTCAAGAACAAGACCGGTGACCCGCTGACCTTCCGGCTGTACACGGCCGACGCGTACAACACCGAACGCGACGGCGGATTCGCGGTCCGCGCGCAGAACGAGAAGCAGCGCTCCGTGGGCGCCTGGGCCAGGACCGACCGCGACCGGGTCACCGTGAAGCCGCACGGCTCGGTCACCGTGCCCGTCACGATCAAGGTCCCCGAGGACGCCGAACCGGGCGATCACCCCGGCGCCCTCGTCGCCCTCGACGAGCGCATCGACCCCGCCGACGCGGGCGCCGTGGCCGTCGGCATCCAGAAGGCGGTCGGCGCCCGGATCTATCTGCGCGTCAACGGCCCGACGATGCCCGCGCTCTCCGTGGACGACGTCAGGGTCGAGCACACCCAGCCGCTCGTGCCGGGCACCGGGAAGTCCCGCGCGGTCATCTCGTACACGCTCCGCAACCGCGGCAACGTCACCCTCAGTCCCAAGGTCGCGCTCAAGGCCGAGGGCCTCTTCGGCCGCACCCTGCTCGCCCGCGACCTGAAACGGATCCCGTCCGAGCTGCTGCCCCGCCAGGAGGTCCGGCTCACCGAGGAGTGGAAGGGCGCGCCGCAGCTGGAGTGGGGCGAGGTCAGGCTGACGGCCAGTGCCCGCGACACCCGCGAGTCCGCCGCCGCCTCGTACTTCGCGCTGCCCTGGCTGGTCGCCGGGGTGTTGCTGGTGATTCTTGCCGGGGGCGCGGGGCTGTGGATACGGGCACGTCGGAGCCGTCGCCGCACGGCCTGAGAGGAGGGGCCCGGCGGCCCCGCCGGACGCCTTGGTGCGGCAGTGCCGCCGGGATCGGGGACAATGGGCGCCATGAGCGCTCGACCTAACCCAGAAGCTGCTGCGCAGCAGGCTGAGAACACCGCCCCGCACCGGGCCGGCTTCGCCTGCTTCGTGGGCCGTCCCAACGCGGGCAAGTCCACCCTTACGAACGCTCTGGTCGGCCAGAAGGTGGCGATCACGTCCAACCGGCCACAGACCACCCGGCACACGGTCCGCGGCATCGTGCACCGGCCGGACGCGCAGCTGATCCTGGTCGACACCCCCGGCCTCCACAAGCCGCGCACCCTGCTGGGCGAGCGTCTGAACGACGTCGTACGCACCACCTGGGCCGAGGTCGACGTCATCGGGTTCTGCCTGCCCGCCGACCAGAAGCTCGGCCCCGGCGACAAATACATCATCAAGGAACTCGCGGGCATCAAGAAGACGCCCAAGATCGCGATCATCACCAAGTCCGACCTGGTCGAGTCCAAGCAGCTCGCCGAACAGCTGCTGGCCGTCTCCCGCGTCGGCGAGGAGCTCGGCTTCGAGTGGGCGGAGATCATCCCGGTCTCGGCCGTCAAGGACGACCAGGTGGGCCTGCTGGCCGACCTGATCGCCCCGCTGCTCCCCGAGAGCCCGCCGCTCTACCCGGAGGGCGACCTCACCGACGAGCCCGAGATGGTCATGGTCGCGGAGCTGATCCGGGAGGCCGCGCTCGAAGGCGTCCGCGACGAGCTGCCGCACTCCATCGCGGTCGTCGTCGAGGAGATGCTGCCGCGCGAGGACCGTCCGGCGGACAAGCCGCTGCTCGACATCCACGCCAACGTCTACATCGAGCGGCCCAGCCAGAAGGGCATCATCATCGGCCCGAAGGGCAAGCGGCTCAAGGACGTCGGCATCAAGTCGCGCAAGCACATCGAGGCGCTGCTCGGCACGCCGGTCTTCCTGGACCTGCACGTGAAGGTCGCCAAGGACTGGCAGCGGGATCCCAAGCAGCTGCGCAAGCTGGGGTTCTGAGCCCTGTCAGAACCCAGCTCGCGGTTCTGACGGGGCTCAGCGGTACGCCGGTCTCACGCGCCCTCCTTCAGGACGCGTGAGACCAGCGCGCGCTGGGCGTCGGTCAGCCGCGGGTCCGCGCAGTGCACGGTCCGGTCGCCGACCGTGATCCGGTAGCCGAAGCCGTCCGGAACGCCGGCCGGCGGGGCGTCCCGGCCGCCGGTGAGCGCCGATTCGGCCAGGGCCTCCCATTCGCGGGCGTCGGCCCGCCCGGAGGTGTCGATCTCGCGGTGGCGTGCGATACCGGCGAAACCACCGGTCCTGCTCACCTGGATCCGCATGCGGTGTCCTTCCTCGACGGGCGGGCCCTGCTGTCTACGCGGTCGGTACGCCCACCTCCGACCAGGCCTTGAGGACCGCCTCCGCCTCGTCCCCCTCGCCGAAGCGGCTGCGTGCCGCCGCGACGGTCAGCCGGGCGAAGGCCGCGAAGTCCGCGTCCACCGCCAGTTCACCACCGGTGAGCACATCGAACCAGAGCTGTCCGGCCTTCTCCCAGGAACTGCCGCCGAGCGCGGTCGCCAGCAGATAGAACGCGCGGTTCGGGATGCCGGAGTTGAGGTGCACTCCGCCGTTGTCGTCGCCGGTGTGGATGTAGTCGTCCATCGACGCGGGCTGCGGGTCCTTGCCGAGCACATCGTCGTCGTACGCGGTGCCGGGCGCCTTCATCGAGCGCAGCGCCACCCCCTGGACCCTGGGCGCCAGCAGGCCGGCGCCGATCAGCCAGTCGGCCTGCTCGGCGGTCTGGCCCAGCGAGTACTGCTTGACCAGGGAGCCGAACACGTCCGAGACGGACTCGTTGAGCGCGCCGGACTGGCCGTAGTAGCTCAGGTTGGCCGTGTACTGGGTGAGGCCGTGCGCCAGCTCGTGGGCGATGACGTCGATGGCGACGGTGAAGTCCAGGAAGATCTCCCCGTCCCCGTCACCGAACACCATCTGCTCGCCGTCGAAGAAGGCGTTGTTGTACTTCTCGTCGTAGTGCACGGAGCCGATCAGCGGCAGCCCGTTGCCGTCGATCGAACGCCGCCCGTATGTCTTGAGCAGCAGTTCGAAGGTGGCTCCGAGGCCCGCGTAGGCGCGGTTGACGCTGGCGTCGCCCGTGGGGTCCTCGCCCTCGGCGCGGACCTTGGTGCCGGGCAGCTCGGTGCCGTGCCGGCAGTCGTACAGGGTGCGGTCGGGTTTGCCGGAGCGGTCGCCCTCCGGTGCGGGGGCGACGCGGGGTGGGACGGGGGTCGTCACCTGGCGGCGGGTGCGCCGGGCGGCGTCGGCCTCCAGGGTGCGGCGGGCCGGGCCCGCCAGGACGGGATCGTCGGACTGCGACAGCTTGTCGAGGACGTGGGGCGGCACGATGGTGCAGAAGACGGGACGGAACCCGTGCTGAGTTCGAGGCTGCATGCAATCGACTGTGGCACTGTGTGATCGCCGTGTCACTGATTGCCGCCAGGATTGATGAAATAGAGTGATCGGTCACCGTTCACCCGTTACCGGCGCCCGGTCCCGCATACTGATACGGCACCGACCTCTCGGGCGTTGCTCGGTTACTCTCTTCGCATCATGCGTTTTGGGCTGCTTCTTCTTAGCTGCCGCGGCGAGGGTCTGTAAGTCGTAGGCCGACCTCCCTCCCCGCGGAGTCCGGTGTTGCAGCGACACGGTCGGCCTCCCCCGAGCTCTTGAGGAGCAGGGGGACCCCCTCTTTGCCGGACTCCGAGGAGCCCCACGTCATGACCGCAGTGAATCCCGCTCAGGCCCCCGTCGACGACGCCGTCGGCCGCCCCACGCCGATCACCAACGCCACGGGACTGCAGAAGCCGTCCGGGATGCCGATCGGCAAGTACGGCCGTTACGAGGCGGTCGAGATCCCCGACCGCACCTGGCCGGACCAGCGCGTCACGGTCGCACCCCGCTGGCTCTCCACGGACCTGCGCGACGGGAACCAGGCCCTGATCGACCCGATGTCACCGGCCCGCAAGCGCGAGATGTTCGACCTGCTGGTGCGCATGGGTTACAAGGAGATCGAGGTCGGCTTCCCGTCCTCCGGAGAGACCGACTTCGCGTTCGTCCGCTCCATCATCGAAGAGGGCGCGATCCCCGAGGACGTGACGATCTCCGTCCTGACGCAGGCCCGCGAGGAACTGATCGAGCGGACCGTCGAATCGCTGGTCGGGGCCCACCGCGCCACCGTCCACCTGTACAACGCGACCGCCCCCACCTTCCGCCGCGTCGTCTTCCGCGGCTCCAGGGAGCAGGTCAAGCAGATCGCCGTGGACGGCACCCGGCTGGTCATGGAGTACGCCGAGAAGATCCTGGGCGAGGAGACGATCTTCGGCTACCAGTACAGCCCCGAGATCTTCACCGACACCGAGCTGGACTTCGCCCTGGAGGTCTGCGAGGCGGTGTGCGACGTCTGGCAGCCCGAGGAGGGCCGCGAGATCATCCTCAACCTGCCCGCCACCGTGGAGCGTTCGACGCCGTCCACGCACGCCGACCGGTTCGAGTGGATGTCGCGCAACCTGTCGCGCCGCGAGTTCGTCTGTCTGTCCGTCCACCCGCACAACGACCGCGGCACCGCCGTCGCCGCCGCCGAGCTGGCCCTGATGGCCGGGGCGGACCGGATCGAGGGATGCCTGTTCGGCCAGGGTGAGCGCACCGGCAACGTCGACCTGGTGACGCTGGGCATGAACCTCTTCTCGCAGGGTGTCGACCCGCAGATCGACTTCTCGCAGATCGACGAGATCCGCCGCACCAGCGAGTACTGCAACCAGATGGAGGTCCACCCGCGCCACCCCTACGCGGGCGACCTGGTCTACACCGCCTTCTCCGGCTCCCACCAGGACGCCATCAAGAAGGGCTTCGACGCCATGGAGGCGGACGCGGCCGCCCAGGGCAAGACGGTGGACGACCTCGAGTGGGCGGTGCCGTACCTGCCGATCGACCCGAAGGACGTCGGCCGCAGTTACGAGGCGGTCATCCGGGTCAACTCGCAGTCCGGCAAGGGCGGAATCGCGTATGTCCTGAAGAACGACCACAAGCTGGACCTGCCGCGCCGGATGCAGATCGAGTACTCCCGGATCATTCAGGCCAAGACCGACGCCGAGGGCGGCGAGGTCACGCCGGCGCAGATCTGGACGACGTTCCAGGACGAGTACCTGCCCAACCCCGAGGACGCCGCGGCGCAGTGGGGGCGCGTGCAGATCCGCTCCGGCCAGACCACCACCGGGTCCGACGGCCGGGACACGATCACCGTCGAGGCGACGGTGGACGGCGCGGACACCGTGCTCACCGGCACCGGCAACGGCCCGATCTCGGCGTTCTTCGAGGCGCTGCAGGCCATCGGCATCGACGTCCGGCTGCTGGACTACACCGAGCACACGATGAGCGAGGGCGCGAGCGCGCAGGCCGCCTCGTACATCGAGTGCGCGATCGACGGAAAGGTCCTGTGGGGCATCGGCATCGACGCCAACACCACCCGGGCCTCGCTGAAGGCGGTCGTCTCGGCGGTCAACCGCGCCACCCGCTGACCCCGGTGCCCGAAAGGGCGTGAAGCAGTACGGTTCGTGACCCCGTCCACCCGCACCCGGGGGGCGGGGTTCGGCCATCTCCGGCGGTTGTGACGAGCGAGGTGCTGACGCCCTCCGGTCGATGTGGTTAACATCACGTCAACACGGCAATGTTGCCGTGCGGGTACCTCCCGTGTCCTCAGGGCTGCGGGGGAGTTACGGAGGTGTGCGACGTGCGGTCAGCCTTGGGACAACGCGCCATAAAGCTGCGTATCTGCGGCATCCGCACCATGTGGGACACCGTCGGTGACGGCGAGTTCTTCTGCACCGGCTGCGGGGGTGACCGCAACTACCGCCGCCTGACCGGACGTCGCCGGTTCGCCGTCCTGGGCGTGCCGCTGCTGCGGCGCGGCACCGTGGGCCCGGTCGTCGAATGCGCCGCGTGCCACGAGCACTTCGGCATCGACACGCTCGACCACCCCACCACCACCCGGTTCTCCGCGATGCTCAAGGACGCCGTCCACACCGTGGCGCTCGGCGTCCTGGCGGCCGGCGGCACCGCCTCCCGCACGGTCCTGGAGACCGCGGTCGCCACCGTGCGCGGCGCCGGGTTCGACGACTGCACACAGGAACAGCTCGCCACCGTCGTCGAGGTCCTCTCCGTCGACATCGGCCACGGCTCGGCGTTCGACCCGGCCGCCGAGGCCTGCGGCGCCGCCCTCGCCATCGAGCTCCACGAGGCGCTGGAGCCCCTCGCCCCGCATCTGGCCCCCGCCGGACGCGAGTCGATTCTGCTCCAGGGCGCCCGGATCGCACTCGCGGACGGCCCGTACAGCCAGGCCGAACGCGAGGTGCTGACCACGGTCGGCGGGGCGCTCCAGCTCCGCGCCGAGGACACCGCCCGGCTGCTCGCCGAGGCAGCGCGCACGCCCTCCTGAGCCACCCTGCCCCACCGGCCCTTACTCCCGCGGGAGTAGGCCGGGGCGCCGCACCCTCCCCGGCAGTAGCGGGGATGTCGGTCTCCGGCGCGAGGAATCGGCCCCGGCCCGACGGGAGTCTGGACATGAACCAGACACCCGGACGGAAGGGGGGCTCGTATGCGGGCCGCAACGAGGGACAGTGGCACGCCGCCACAGTCACAGCAGCCACAGCCACAGCAGCCGCAGTCGCGGACACGGGGCCGGTGGCGGATGCTTCCCTGGGCGATCGTCGCGCTCTGGGTCGCCGCGATCGCGATCGCCGGTCCGCTGGCCGGCAAGCTCTCGGACGTCCAGGCCAACCACGCCGTCGACTATCTGCCGGCGAGCGCCGACTCCACCCAGGTGGCGAAGATCCAGGAGGCGCTGCCCGGCGGCGAGTCCACCGACCTCGTCCTCGTCTACCACCGCGACGGCGGGCTGACCCCGGCCGACCGCACCGCAGCCGCCCGCCAGACCGCCGAGGTGGCGGCCGGCCACACCCTCACCGCACCCCCGCGCGGCGTCCCCTCCGCCGACGGCACGACCCTGATGTTCCCGGTATCCACGACCGAGCCGGGCCAGGACGACGACGCCAGGACCGCGTTCGTCGACGAGGTGCGCGAGATCGCCAGGGGCGGCGACGGACTGGGCGTCGAGGTCGGCGGACCGGGGGCGCTGAACACCGACGCGAAGAAGGTGTACGGCTCGCTCGGCGGCCCGCTGCTCTACACGACCGTCGCCGTCGTCGCGATCCTGCTGATCCTCATCTACCGCAGCCCGCTGCTCTGGCTGGTGCCGCTCGTCGTCGCGGGTGTCGCCGACGCCGCGTCGATGGCCGTCGTCTACGGACTCAACCGGGGCTTCGACGTCACCGTCACCGGCCAGAGCTCCGCGGTGATGACCATCCTCGTCTTCGGCGCGGGCACCGACTACGCGCTGCTGCTGGTCTCCCGCTACCGGGAGGAGCTCACCCGCTTCGCCCGGCCGCGCGAGGCGATGGCGGCAGCGCTGCGCGGCTGCGGACCCGCCGTCGTGGCCTCATCGGCGACCGTCGCAGCGGGCCTCCTGTGCCTTCTGGCGGCCGATCTCACCAGCAGCCGCGGAATGGGACCCATCGCCGCCGTGGGGGTGCTGTGCGCGCTCCTGGCGATGCTGACGCTGCTGCCGGCGCTGCTGGTGCTCCGCGGCCGCCGGGTGTTCTGGCCGCTCGTCCCCGCGTACGGCGCCGAGCCCCGGCGGCGGCGCTCGGTGTTCGCCGCCATGGGCGGCTCGGCCGGACGCCGGCCCGTCGCCGTGCTCGTGACCGGCGGGGTACTGCTGGGCGCGCTGGCGCTCGGGGTGTTCAACCTGCCCGGCGACCTCAAGCAGGAGGACTCCTTCACCAGCAGGCCCGACTCGGTCGCGGCCATGGAGACACTCGCCGACGCCTTCCCCGGCCGCTCCAGCCAGCCGATCACCGTGCTCGCACCCACCGGCCGGGCCGACGCCGTGCTGGCGAAGGCCCGCACCACCGACGGAGTCGCCTCCGCCGAGCGCGGCCGCAGCGGCGGCGGCTGGACCGAACTGTCCGTCGTCGCCGAGGACAAGCCCGAGTCCGCGGGGGAGCGGGACACCGTCAACGCCCTGCGCGACGGCCTGGACGGGGCCCACGTCGGCGGCCCCGGCGCCCAGCAGATGGACCTGGAGAGATCCAGCTCCCGTGACCTGAAGGTCGTCGTCCCGCTCGTCGTCCTCTCCGTCCTGCTCATCCTGATCGCGCTGCTGCGCAGCCTCGTCGCCCCGCTGCTGCTCGTCGCCGCCGTCGTCGCCGTCTGGGGCGCCGCGCTCGGCATCGGCGGACTCGTCTTCGAGCCACTCCTCGGACTCAAGGGCACCGACCCCGGACTGCCGCTGCTGTCCTTCGTCTTCCTGGTGGCGCTCGGCGTCGACTACGGCATCTTCCTGATGCACCGGGTCCGCGAGGAGTCCCGGGCCGGCGCCGGACCCACCGAGGCCGCGCTCACCGCCCTGCGCACCACCGGCGGGGTGATCGCCTCGGCGGGCCTGGTGCTCGCCGGCACCTTCGCGGTCCTGACGAACATGCCGCTGACCTCCCTGGTGGAGATGGGCTTCGTCGTCGCCGTCGGCGTCCTGCTCGACACCTTCCTCGTCCGCACCTACCTGGTCACCTCGGCGAGCGTGGCCCTGCAACGGAGGATGTGGTGGCCGGGGGCGCTCAGCCGGACGCCCGCCGTACCCGGGCCGCGGGAACCGGAACTCGTCAGGGCCCCCTGACAGTGCCCCGTCCCGTACCGGAGGATGGCGGCGTGTCCCGAACCGCGCGCCGCCGCGAGCGCATCCTGGCCGTCGTCAACCGCGACCCCATGCACGCGCCGCACCGGACGCGCACCGACGCCCTCATCGCGGTGGGCGCCGGTGCGCTCTCCGCCGCCCTCGCCCTGTCCGGCGACAGCTCCCACGCACCCGACGCGCTCGGCCGGCTCCTCCTGACGGCCGCCGCGGTGCTCCTGGTGTGGCGGCGGCGCGCACCCGTGCTCGTGCTGGCCGCCATGGTCCCGCTGCTCGCGCTCTACCACGGCCTCGACAACGTCCACACGGCTCCGATGCCGCAGACCTGGATCGCGCTGTACACCGTCGCCGTGACCGGCCGGCCGCTGCGCACCCTGCTCACCGGCATCGGTGTGATGTGCGTGATGCTGACCGTGGTGAACGGCATCAGCGAGCACGACGGGTTCGAACTGCTGCGCATCTCCGGCTGGATCGTCGCGGTGCTGTTCTGCGGGGTCGACGTGCGCATCTACCGCCAGTACGTCGCCTCGATGCTGGAGCGTGCCGAACGCGCGGAACGGACCCGCGAGGAGGAGGCCCGGCGGCGGGTCGCCGAGGAACGGCTGCGGATCGCCCGCGACCTGCACGATCTGCTGGCCCACAGCATCACGCTCATCGGCGTGCAGACCTCGGTGGCCTCGCACATCCTGACCGTCGACCCGGAACGGCTGGACCGCAAGGCGATCGCCGCCTCGCTGGACGACATCGCCGGCACCTGCCGGGAGGCCCGCGCCGAACTGCGCACGACCCTCCAGGTGCTGCGCGACACCGGGCACGACAGCCGGCACGACGCGGACGGCCCGCTGCCCGACCTCGCCGCACTGCCCGGCCTCGTACGGGCCGCGGAGGCGGCCGGGGCGCGGGTCGACCTCCGGGTCCGGGCACCGGAGGTCCGCCTGGCACCGGCGACCGGAGCGGCCGCGTACCGGATCGTGCAGGAGTCGCTGACGAACGCGGTACGGCACGCCGGCGCCGGCGTCCGCGTCAGCGTCGCCGTGGAACCGGCCGGCCCCGCCGCCCTCCGGGTCACGGTCACCGACGACGGGACCGGACCGGTGGACGACGGCTCCGCGCCCGGGTTCGGCATCGTCGGGATGCGGGAACGGGCCCGCAGCACGGGCGGCACACTGGACGCCGGCCCCCGCCCCGGCGGCGGTTTCGAGGTGTCGGCACTGCTGCCGTTCCAGGCACAGGGCCAGGCACAGGGCCAGGCACAGGGCCAGGCACAGGGCCAGGCACAGGGCCAGGCACAGGGCCAGGCACAGGGCCAGAAGCAGACACGGGCCCAGGGACAAGCACAGGCCCAGGGACAAGCACACGGCCACGGCCAGGGACTGGAATCGGAGACCGCTTCATGATCCGCGTACTGCTCGCCGACGACCAGACGCTCGTCCGGGCCGCGTTCGCGATGCTCGTCGGCTCCGACCCGGACATGGAGGTCGTCGGCCAGGCCGCCACCGGCCTCGAAGCGGTCGCGCTGGCCCGCTCCGAGCGGGCCGATCTGGTCGTCATGGACATCCGGATGCCCGAGCTCGACGGCATCGAGGCCACCCGCCGCATCGCCGCCGACGAGGACCTCGCCGGAGTGAAGGTGCTGGTCCTGACCACGTACGACACCGACGACCACGTCGTCGATGCGCTGCGCGCGGGCGCCTCCGGCTTCCTGGTCAAGGACACCCGGCCCGCCGACCTGCTCGCCGCCATCAAAACGGTGGCCGCGGGCGAGGCCCTGCTCTCACCCGGCCCGACCGCCCGGCTGATCGCCCGGGTCCTCAGCGCGCCCCGGACCCCGACCGCCCCGGGCGGCCCCGAGGCGCTCTCCGACCGCGAACGCCAGGTCCTCGGCCTCGTCGCGCGCGGCCTGAACAACACCGAGATCGCCGAGACCCTCGGCCTCAGCCCGCTCACCGCCAAGACCCATGTGAGCCGGATCATGGGCAGGCTCGGCGCCCGGGACCGTGCCCAGCTGGTGATCATCGCGTACGAATCCGGGCTGGTCGTGGCCGCCGGCGGCGGAGCGAACGGGAGCTGAGCGGCCCGGGGCACGGGGGCGGCCCCGGCGGGCCGCCCGCGTACCGGACAATGGAGCCATGAGCTTGTTCCGGGACGACGGCGTGGTGCTCCGCACGCAGAAGCTGGGCGAGGCCGACCGGATCATCACGATCCTGACCCGCGGCCACGGCCGGGTACGGGCCGTCGCACGCGGCGTGCGGCGCACGAAGTCGAAGTTCGGGGCCCGGCTGGAGCCGTTCTCCCATGTGGACGTGCAGTTCTTCGCACGCGGCAGCGAGCTGATCGGACGCGGCCTGCCGCTCTGCACCCAGAGCGAGACGATCGCCCCCTACGGCGGCGGCATCGTCACCGACTACGGGCGCTACACCGCGGGCACCGCGATGCTGGAGACCGCCGAGCGCTTCACCGACCACGAGGGCGAGCCCGCGGTCCAGCAGTACCTGCTGCTGGTGGGCGGACTGCGCACGCTGTCCCGCGGGGAGCACGATCCGCATCTCATTCTCGACGCCTTCCTGCTGCGTTCCCTCGCCGTCAACGGCTACGCACCCAGCTTCGACGACTGCGCCCGGTGCGGAATGTCCGGACCGAACCGGTTCTTCTCCGTCGCGGCGGGCGGCGTCATATGCGGCGACTGCCGGGTACCCGGCAGCGTCGTACCCTCGGCGGAGGCCGTCACCCTGCTGAGCGCCCTGCTCACCGGTGACTGGGAGACGGCGGACGCGTGCGAGGCGCGGCATGCCAGGGAGGGCAGCGGGCTGGTGTCCGCCTATCTGCACTGGCATCTGGAGCGCGGACTGCGCTCACTGCGGTACGTAGAGAAGTGACACAGGCAGTCAGACAGAGGGAGCGAGACAGTTCATGGCAGTACGCGGGATTCTCGGCGGCCGTAACCGGCGCGACTACAAGACCCCGGAGCCGCACCCGTCCGGTGCCGTGCCTCCGAAGATCCCCGGTGAGCTGGTGCCCAAGCACGTCGCCGTGGTGATGGACGGCAACGGCCGCTGGGCCAAGGAGCGCGGTCTGCCGCGCACCGAGGGCCACAAGGTCGGCGAGGGCGTCGTCATGGACGTGCTCAAGGGCTGTATCGAGATGGGCGTCAAGAACCTCTCGCTGTACGCCTTCTCCACCGAGAACTGGAAGCGGTCCCCGGACGAGGTGAAGTTCCTGATGAACTTCAACCGGGACGTCATCCGCCGCCGCCGCGACGAGATGGACGAGCTCGGCATCCGGATCCGCTGGGTCGGCCGCATGCCGAAGCTGTGGAAGTCCGTCGTTCAGGAGCTCCAGGTCGCCCAGGAGCAGACCAAGGACAACGACAAGATGACGCTGTACTTCTGCGTCAACTACGGCGGCCGGGCCGAGATCGCCGACGCCGCGCAGCGGATCGCGCAGGACGTCGCGGACGGGAAGCTCGACCCGTCGAAGGTCAACGAGAAGACCTTCGCGAAGTACACCTACTACCCGGACATGCCGGACGTCGACCTCTTCGTCCGTCCGAGCGGCGAGCAGCGCACGTCCAACTACCTGATCTGGCAGAGCGCGTACGCCGAGATGGTCTTCCAGGACGTGCTGTGGCCGGACTTCGACCGCCGTGACCTGTGGCGGGCCTGTCTGGAATTCGCCCAGCGCGACCGGCGTTTCGGCGGTGCGGTGGAGGCGGCGCAGAAGGCGGCGCAGAAGGTGGAACCGAACGCCTGAGCCCGATCCTTCGCCAGCCGGTACGATCACGGCTCTTCGGACTTCGGGAGGGGCCATGAGCGAGCAACAGGGGACCGTGCACGGCGGGGTCGAGCTGAGATACCGACCGGAGCTGCGGGACTATTCGGTGGCGCTCCGCGCCCGCAACCGGGTCGGCGTGGCGAGCCGGCGGCAGCGGATTCTGATGGTGGCCGCGACGGCTTGTCTCGTCGCGGCCACCTTGCTGTCCCTCGCGAGAGGCACCGACGTGCCGGTGGCGCTGCCGGTGGCGTTGCTGATCTGCTTCGTTCTTCTGGTCCTGAGTCCGTGGCTGATGGCGCGCCAGTTGTTCCGGTTCGTGCGGCGGCAGGGCGAGTTCCGGGTGCGGGTCGACGAGTCCGGCGTCAGCGTCGACACGGACAACTCCAGCGTGGTCGTCCGGTGGCAGGCGCAGCCGCGGTACGTGGAGACAACGGATCTCTTCGTGATGCTCAGCGACGACAAGAACGCCACCGCTCTGACCGTGATAGCCAAGCGCGGCGCCCAGGACCGGTCCGACGTGGACCGCCTGCGCGAAATCTTCGACCGGCACCTGGCGAAGGCCTGACAGCCGAAGCCCGGCACCTCCCAGCCTCTCCGGTGAGGCTGGGGGCCGGGGTGTCACTTCCCCGCGCTCGCGCACTCCGCGCAGGTACCGAAGACCTCCACCGTGTGCGCCACGTTCACGTAGCCGTGCTGCGCCGCGATCGTCTCCGCCCACTGCTCCACCGCGGGGCCCTCGACCTCGACCGCCTTGCCGCACATCCGGCACACCAGATGGTGGTGGTGGTCGCCGGTCGAGCACCGCCGGTAGACGGACTCGCCCTCGGTGGTGCGCAGCACATCGACCTCGCCCGCGTCCGCGAGGGACTGCAGGGTGCGGTAGACCGTGGTCAGCCCGACCGAGTCGCCGCGGTGCTTGAGCACATCGTGCAGCTCCTGCGCGCTGCGGAACTCGTCCACCTCGTCGAGCGCAGCCGCCACAGCCGTCCGCTGCCGGGTCGAGCGGCCTCGTACCGGTGCCGCGTTGGTTCCGCTGATCGGCGCCGTCGCCACTGGAGCCTCCTCGTGTCGCCCGTACGTTTGTCGGGCCATTGTGCCAGCCCGGCCCGGCCCCGGGGTCAGACGTGGACGTCGTCCGCGGCCCGGCGGGTGGCCGGTACTTCCAGAGTGCACCGTTCCGAGGCCGATTCGCTCCTGCGCGCGCGGCTTCTGGCCAGGGGGGCGGCGAGCAGTGTCAGCGCGACGAAGACGCCGATGGCCAGCAGCACGATCGTCGCGCCGGGCGGTACGTCCTGGTAGTACGAGGTCACGGTGCCGGCCAGCGTCACCGCCACCCCGATGACGACCGAGAGCACGAACGTCACCTTGAAGGACCGGGTGATCTGCTGCGCGGCGGCGACCGGGACCACCATCAGGGCACTGACCAGCAGCAGCCCGACGACCCGCATCGCCACGGTGACGGTGACCGCCGCGGTGACCGCGACCAGCAGGTTCAGCACCCGCACCGGCAGCCCGGTCACCCGGGCGAACTCCTCGTCCTGGCTGACCGCGAACAGCTGCCTGCGCAGCCCCACCGTCACCAGCAGCACGAAGGCAGCCAGCAGGCCGATCGCGGTGATGTCCTCGGAGGAGACCGTGGCGAGCGAGCCGAAGAGGTACGAGGTGAGGTTGGCGTTGGAGCCGGTGTCGGAGAGGTTGATCAGCAGGACACCGCCCGCCATGCCGCCGTAGAAGAGCATCGCCAGCGCGATGTCGCCGCGGGTGCGTCCGTACCAGCGGATCAGCTCCATGGCGACCGCGCCCACGACGGCGACGGCGGTGGCCATCCAGACCGGGCTGGTGGAGAGCAGGAAGCCGAGGCCGACACCGGTCATCGCGATGTGGCCGATGCCGTCGCCCATCAGGGCCTGCCGGCGCTGCACCAGGTAGATGCCGACGGCGGGGGCGATGACGCCGACCAGCACGGCGGCGATCAGCGCCCGCTGCATGAAGGGAGGGGTGAGGAATTCCATGATCAGCTCAGCAGTCCCGTCCGGACGGGCTCGGAAGCCGCGTGGGGGTGTACGTGGTCGTGGCCGGGCAGGGCGTGCTGCCCCAGCGCCTTCGGGGGCGGTCCGTCGTGCATCACGCAGCCGTCGCGCAGGACGACCGCGCGGTCGATCAGCGGCTCCAGCGGGCCCAGCTCGTGCAGGACGAGCAGCACGGTGGTACCGGCCGCGACCTGCTCGCGCAGGGTCGCGGCGAGGATCTCCTGGCTGGCCAGGTCGACGCCGGCCATCGGCTCGTCCATGATCAGCAGCTCCGGCTCGGCGGCGAGCGCGCGGGCGATCAGGACGCGCTGGTGCTGGCCGCCGGAGAGGGCGTCCACCGAGTCCTTGGCGCGGTCGGCGAGACCGACGAGTTCGATGGCCCGGTCGACGGCGGCGCGGTCGGCCTTGCGGGGCAGGCCCAGCCCGGTCCGGGAGAGCCGCCCGGAGGAGACGACCTCGCGGATGGTGGCCGGGACGCCGCCGGCCGCCGTGGTGCGCTGCGGTACGTAGCCCACCCGCGCCCAGTCGCGGAACCGGCGCAGCGGGGTGCCGAAGAGCTCGACGGTGCCGCCGGTGAGCGGGACCTGGCCGATGGCGGAGCGTACGGCGGTCGACTTGCCGGAGCCGTTGGCGCCGAGCAGGGCGACGACCTCTCCCCGGTGCACGGTCAGGTCGACGCCGCGCAGCACGGGGCGTGCTCCGAGGGTGGCCGTGGCGTCGCGCAGGACGATCACGGGTTCGGGCGTGGAGCTCGCGGGCTCGGGCATGAGCGCCTCCGGTGCTGCTGCGGGGTTCGGGGTGGTCCGCCTGGTCTCGTCGCTCACTTCGCGCCGAGTGCCTTCTGGAGCGCGGCGAGGTTGGACTTCATGACCGCGATGTAGTCATCGCCCTTGGACTTGTCCGTGATTCCCTCCAGCGGGTCCAGGACGTCGGTCCGCAGGCCGGTGTCCCGGGCGACGGTCTTCGCCGTCTTGTCGCTGGCGAGCGTCTCGAAGAAGACGGTGGTGACCTTCTTCTTCTCCGCGATGGAGTGCAGGGCGCTGATCCGGGCGGGGCTGGGCTCGGCCTCGGGGTCGATGCCCGCGATGCCCTCCTGGGTGAGGCCGTAGCGCTCGGCCAGGTATCCGAAGGCGGAGTGGGTGGTGATGAAAGTCTTGGTGGCGGTGTTCCGCAGCCCCGTCCTGTACGCGGTGTCGAGCGCGCCGAGCTCCTTGACCAGGGCGTCGGTGTTCTTGCGGTAGTCCGCGGCGTGGTCCGGGTCGGTCTTCTCCAGGGACTTCCCGACCCCCTTGGCGACCTCGGCGTACTTCACCGGGTCGAGCCAGATGTGCGGGTCGGCGCCGGGCGCCTCGCCCTCGTGCTCGTGGCCGTGCTCCTCGCCGCCGGCCTCGGTGCCGTGGTCCTCCAGCGTGGTCAGCTTCGTGGCGTCGACGGTGTGCTCCGACTCGGAGAGCTTGATCGCGTCGTCCACGGCGGGCTGGATGCCCTTGAGGTAAAGGATGTAGTCGGCGTCGCTGAGTCCGCCGATCTGCCGGGGGCTGAGCTCCAGGTCGTGCGGCTCCACCCCGGGCTTGGTGAGGGTGGAGACGGAGACGTGGCCGCCGCCTATTCGCTCGGCGAGGAACTGCATCGGGTAGAACGACGCCACCACGTTCAGCTTGTCACCGCTCTTCTGGTCGGCGGCGTCGGATGTCGAGCAGGCGGAGAGCACGGTGAGGCCGAGGACGACTGCTCCGGCGACGGCTGCGGTGGGTATGAGGCGGCGTTCGTTCATGACAGTCATTTTCAACAAAAATGGAAACGATTGTCAACAAGGCTGATGAGATGCCTCCGGAAGTGACTGACCCGATACCGATTTGATCGAAGGGGCGTGCCCGCCGGTAATCTGAGGGATCCGCGCACGCGTCTCCTGACCGCCACCCCCCACTGAGGCGCTTCGCGCAGGCCCTGTCCAATTTCGTCGTCGTAATGAAGAGAGCACCGTGGCCGCCGACAAGATCGACTCCATCGTCAGCCTGAGCAAGCGCCGTGGCTTCGTTTTCCCCTCCAGTGAGATCTACGGTGGTCAGCGTGCCGCCTGGGACTACGGGCCGCTGGGCGTTGAGCTCAAGGAGAACCTCAAGCGCCAGTGGTGGCGCTACATGGTCACTTCGCGCGAGGACGTGGTCGGACTCGACTCGTCGGTCATCCTGGCCCCCGAGGTGTGGGTGGCCTCGGGTCACGTCGCCACGTTCTCCGACCCGCTGACCGAGTGCACCTCCTGCCACAAGCGCTACCGCGCGGACCACCTGGAGGAGGCGTACGAGGAGAAGCACGGCAAGCCGCCGGTCAACGGCCTCGCCGACCTCAACTGCCCCAACTGCGGCAACAAGGGCACCTTCACCGAGCCCAAGGAGTTCTCCGGCCTGCTCTCCACGCACCTCGGCCCGACCCAGGACTCCGGCTCGGTCGCCTACCTGCGGCCCGAGACCGCCCAGGGCATCTTCACCAACTTCGGCCAGGTGCAGCAGACCTCGCGCAAGAAGCCGCCGTTCGGCATCGCGCAGATGGGCAAGTCCTTCCGGAACGAGATCACTCCGGGCAACTTCATCTTCCGCACCCGCGAGTTCGAGCAGATGGAGATGGAGTTCTTCGTCAAGCCGGGCGAGGACGAGCAGTGGCAGGAGTACTGGATGGAGCAGCGCTGGAACTGGTACACCGGCCTCGGCATGCGCGAGGAGAACATGCGGTGGTTCGAGCACCCGGCGGAGAAGCTCTCCCACTACTCCAAGCGCACCGCTGACATCGAGTACCGCTTCCGCTTCGGCGGCAGCGAGTGGGGCGAGCTGGAGGGCGTCGCCAACCGCACGGACTACGACCTGAAGGCGCACTCCAAGGCCTCGGGCACGGACCTGTCCTTCTTCGACCAGGAGGCCGGCGAGCGCTGGACCCCCTACGTCATCGAGCCCGCGGCCGGTGTCGGCCGCTCGGTCCTGGCCTTCCTGCTGGACGCCTACATCGAGGACGAGGCGCCCAACGCCAAGGGCGTCATGGAGAAGCGCACCGTGATGCGCCTCGACCCGCGCCTGGCGCCGGTCAAGGTCGCGGTCCTGCCGCTGTCCCGCAACCCGCAGCTCTCGCCGAAGGCCAAGGGCCTCGCGGCCGACCTGCGGCAGAACTGGAACATCGAGTTCGACGACGCGGGCGCCATCGGCCGCCGTTACCGTCGCCAGGACGAGATCGGTACGCCGTTCTGCGTCACCGTCGACTTCGACACCCTCGACGACAACGCGGTGACGGTGCGCGAGCGCGACACCATGAAGCAGGAGCGCGTCTCGCTGGACCAGATCCAGGCGTACCTCGGCGCCCGGCTGCTCGGCTGCTGATCCGCCGCATCCACTGGACGAGGCCCCCGGTTCCCCGAACGGAACCGGGGGCTTCGTGCACACTGGGCACAATCGTCCACAGGAGGCTCGGATGCCGTCCATGACCACGAGCAAGGTCAGCAGATGGGACCAGCACGGTCGTGAACACATAGTCCACGTAAGGAAGTCGGGGATGCAGCGGCAGTTGAGCTGCGACACCTGCGACTGGCGCAAGGCTGCGCAGTTCCTGCCCTGGCTGAAGGCCGAGGAACACCTCGCCGAGGCGCACCAGGCGACGGTCGACCCGACGGCGACATAGCCGACGTCACAGCCGACGTCACAGCCGACGTCACCGTCGGCGTCACGGCCGGAGCCGCTGTCGCCGGCGCCCGGCGCACGGCGCACGGCGCCCGCCGTCAGGCGCGCAGGCCGCGCAGCAGCAGGTCAGAGACGGCGGTGAACTCGGCGACGATGGCGGGTTTCCGCCACTCGGCGGCATATGCCGGGTCGTGGAACCGCGCCGTCGCGTCGAAGACCGCCTGTGCTGCCGCCGCGGGGTCGTCCACGGCGAACTGCCCGTCTGCCACCCCTTCCTCGATCATCTCCCGTAGCTGGCCCACCAGTTCGCGGATGTGCTCCTCGACCACGGTGCTCTCGCCCGTCAGCACCTCATAGGTGGCGAAGAGCTCCGGATCGTCACCCGCCTTGTGCCGCTTGGCCTCGAACAGTGTCTCCAGCCACTGCCGCAGCTTCGCCGGGGCCGGCCGGCCCGAGGCGTGCAGGATCTCGGTGAGCGCGAGCTCCGTGCGCGTCAGCCAGCGACCGGTCACGGCCTCGCGGAGGGCGGTCTTCGTGCGGAAGTGGCGGTACACGCTGCCGTGGCTGACGCCGAGTACCCGGGCTACGTCGACCACGGTCGCCTTGGCGGGGCCGTAGCGGCGCAGCACGTCCTCGGTGGCTTCGAGGATGCGCTCGGGAGTCAGCGGGTCGGGCGGCGGCGTCATGGGCGGGTGTGCTGCCTTTCGGGGGCGTCGAGCGGCTGCGGGCGGCTGCGGGTGGCTCGGGGCCGGGCGGCCGGACGAGGGCTCACGTGCGGCTTGCCGGCGGTGTCGCCGAACCCTGCTGACCGTACCCGGAGGTCAGCGCTCGCTGTCCAGGTGGGCCATCTGGCTGTCGGGGTAGCGGGCGCCCGCCGCCGCGCCGGCCGGGACCGCCTCCTCGATCGCGGAGAGGTCGGCCGCGGTCAGCTCCACGTCCAGGGAGCCGAGGGCCTCGGTCAGCCGGTCGCGCCTGCGGGCGCCGACCAGCGGCACGATGTCCGCACCCTGGGCGAGGACCCAGGCGATGGCGATCTGGGCGACTGTGACGCCCTTCTGCTCGGCGATCTCGCGGAGCGCGTCGACCAGGTCGAGGTTGTGCTGGAGGTTCTCGTCCTGGAAGCGGGGGCTCATGGTCCGGAAGTCACCGGCGGCCAGCTCGCGGTCGCGGGCGAAGTGGCCGCTGATCAGCCCGCGGGAGAGCACCCCGTACGCGGTGACGCCGATGCCCAGCTCCCGGCAGACGGGCAGGATCTCCGCCTCGATGGACCGGGAGATCAGTGAGTACTCGATCTGCAGATCGGAGATCGGGGCGACGGCCGCTGCCCGCCGGATCTTCTCCGCGCCGACCTCGGAGAGGCCGATGTGGCGGACGTGTCCGGCCTCGACCAGCTCGGCGATGGCGCCGACGGTCTCCTCGACCGGGACGTCGGGGTCGAGCCGGGCGATCCGGTAGACGTCGATGTGGTCGAGGCCCAGCCGCTGGAGTGAGTAGGCCGCGAAGTTCTTGACCGCTGCCGGGCGGCCGTCATAGCCGCTGAAGCCGCCCTCGACGGTCCGCAGCGCGCCGAACTTCACGCTGATCAGGGCCTGTTCCCGGGCGGCGGCGGGGGCGGTGCGCAGGGCCTCGTTGATCAGTAGTTCGTTGTGTCCCATGCCGTAGAAGTCGCCGGTGTCCAGCAGGTTGATACCGGTGTCGAGCGCGGCATGAATGGTGGCGACCGACTCGGCGCGGTCCGTCTCGCCGTACAGCGCGGACATCCCCATGCAGCCGAGGCCGAGCGTGGAGACCTGCGGGCCGGTGGAGCCGAGGGTGTGGGTGCGGAGGGCGGTCATGAGGAACTCCCGGGTGGTGGAGGAGGGCAGAAGAGGAGAGACGGGGAGCGGAGAGGGCAGGACGTGACGGACAGAGCAGGCAGAGCGGGCAGGGCAGGGCAGGGCAGGGCAGGAAGGAAGGAAAGGTGAGGTGTTGTGCGTGCATATCGACCATGGCACACGCGATGACAGTTTTCAATATCTGTCAGTCCATGTTCCCTCTTCGGGGTGAACCCGGCCGGGCGAAAATCCGGTGCTGGAGCCGCTTCGGGCGCGGTACCGTTTCGGCATGTCTTCGTTCTTCCAGATCTACGAGTGAGCGCGCGGCGGGCCCGACCACCCGCCGCCCACCGGATCGATCCAGGGTCGTTTCAGACCTCACTTTCACCACGAATGGGAGAACCCCGTGGCCAAGAGCCGTAACAACCTTCTCGGCGTCGGCGGACAGCGGAAGAAGCTGTCCCGCGCCGAGCAGCAGGGCGCAGGTCCCGAGCGCAACGCCGACCGGAAGACGGCGGCCGAGGAGAAGCAGGAGCTGCTGCGCAAGATGCGGGAGCGCGCCGGTCACCCCGCGCCCGCCGACGACGCCGCCGAGCAGGACGCCCCGGAGCAGGACACCGCCGATCAGGACGCCCCGGCGCAGAGCTGACGCCCGTTCACAGGGAGCGGGTCGCACCACCACACGTATGACCGGTGGCCCGGAACACCCCAGGTGTTCCGGGCCACCGCCGTTCCCGCACAGAGATCGACCCGGACGACGGAAGCACCTCGGCCTGCGAGGGCGGCGACTTCCCTGACGGCGGCTTTCCCTGCAGAGTGAAGCCGTCGAGGTCGACCCAGTACTCGTCGTCCTGCATCATGCGCTGCTGCTTGATGAAGTCACCGAACGGGCGCATGGACTGGGTGTTTCGCCGTTGGAGAGATCCAGTTGTACGAGTCGGACGGAGCGGCTCCAGCGGGTTCAGGCCCTGGTGCTCGCCGCCGAGGACTGACCACCGGGCTTGTCACCCGGCCGGCCATCCGGCTGGCCACCGGCCGGACCGTGCTTCGCGCCCGCTCCCGACGCCACGGCCGAAGAGCCTCCCGCCGATGAACCACCGCCCGGCGAAGGGCCCTTCGCCGTCGCGGCCCCCTCCAGGCGTTCAGCGGTCCGGCGCGCGGTGCCCCGTGCCCAGCGCCCGCTGCTCAGCGCCCCGACCACCAGGACGCACCCCCCGCAGCCGGTGATGATCCACCAGGCGGGTCTGCTCGCCGCCACGAAGTCGCCGGCCGGCCCGATGCCGCCCGAGGAGCCCGCGCCGGCCACCCCCGCCGCCAGCACCGCACCGATCACGGCGACGCCCAGCGTCTGCCCGATCTGGCGGCTGGTCGAGGCGACCGCGGCGGCGACGCCCGCCTGGGACCGCGGCATTCCGGAGACGGCGGTGTTGGTGATGGGCGCGTTCACCGAGCCGAAGCCCAGCCCGAACAGCACATAGCCGGTGAACATCAGCATGTTGTCGGTCTCCGCGTCGAACAGCGCGAACATGAGCCCGCTCGCCGCCATCGCGACCCCCGCGACCAGGAGCGGGATACGTGGCCCCCGGCTGGCGACGATGCGCCCCGAGATCGGTGGCAGGACACAGACCACCGCCGCCATCGGGAGCATGTACAGGCCGGCGCCGAATGCGCTCAGCCCCCGTACGTCCTGCAGATAGAGCGTGTTGACGAAGAGGAAGCCGCCGAGTGCGGCGAAGGCGCTGACCGCGATGACGGTGGCCCCGCTGAACGGGGCGCTGTGGAAGAACCGCAGGTCGATCAGCGGATCGGCGCGCCGGGGCTCGTACACCAGCAGGCCGATCAGGGACGCCGCCGCGACCGTGGCGAACAGCAGGATCTCCGCGGAGGCCCACCCCTTCTGCGGCGCCTCGATGATCGCGTACGTCAGCGAGCCCAGCAGCGCGATCACCAGCAGCTGGCCCACCGGATCGGGGCGGCGGGGCTTCGCGGCGCGCGACTCGGGGACGTACTTCCAGGTCAGCAGCAGTGCGGCGATGCCGACCGGCAGATTGATCCAGAAGATCGACCGCCAGCCGACCGAATCGACCAGACTGCCGCCGATCACCGGTCCCGCGGCCATCGAGATGCCGACGACACCGCCCCAGGCGCCGATCGCCCGCGCGCGTTCGCGCGGTTCGGTGAACGTGTTGGTGATGATCGACATCGCGACCGGGTTGAGCATGGAGCCGCCGACGGCCTGCACCATCCGGAACACGACCAGTGTCTCCAGGCTGGGCGCGATCGAGCAGAGCGCCGAGCCCAGGGTGAAGAGGACGAGCCCGGCCTTGAAGACCTTGCGCCGCCCGATCCGGTCGGCGGTCGAACCCGCGAGCATGAGCAGGGCGGCGAGGACGAGCGTGTACGCGTCGATCGTCCACTGCATCCCCGCGACGCTCGCGTGCAGTTCCTGGCGCATGGAGGGGAGAGCGACGTTCAGGACGGTGCTGTCCAGGCTGACGATCAGCAGGCTCATGCAGCAGATCGCCAGCACCAGCATCCGTCGCCGGTGGCTGAGCTCGGGCATACACGGATGGTACGGCTGACTAACGATCGTCGCCGCTGCTTACGGCTGCCGCTGCGGCTGCTCGCCGGGAGCAGTTCTCCGCGTACGCGACAATGGGGGAATGACCACGCTCGCCCCCTCGCCCCAGCTGCTCCGCATCGGCCCGCACACCGTGCAGCCGCCGGTGGTCCTCGCCCCCATGGCCGGCATCACCAACGCGCCCTTCCGCACGCTGTGCCGGGAGTTCTCGGGCGGCAAGGGGCTGTTCGTCAGCGAGATGATCACGACGCGGGCGCTGGTCGAGCGCAACGAGAAGACCATGCAGCTGATCCGCTTCGACGCGAGTGAGACCCCGCGTTCCATCCAGCTGTACGGAGTGGACCCGGTCACGGTCGGCAAGGCCGTCCGCATGATCGTCGACGAGGACCTCGCCGACCACATCGATCTGAACTTCGGCTGCCCGGTCCCCAAGGTCACCCGCAAGGGCGGCGGCTCGGCGCTCCCGTACAAGCGGCCGCTGCTGCGCGCGATCCTCCACCAGGCCGTCTCCAACGCGGGCGTTCTGCCGGTCACCATCAAGATGCGCAAGGGCATCGACGACGACCACCTCACCTACCTCGACGCCGGCCGGATCGCGGTGGAGGAGGGCGTCACGGCGATGGCCCTGCACGGCAGGACCGCTGCCCAGCACTACGGCGGCACCGCCGACTGGGACGCCATCGCCCGCCTCAAGGAGCACGTCCCGGAGATCCCCGTCCTCGGTAACGGCGACATCTGGTGCGCGGACGACGCCCTGCGGATGATGCGCGAGACCGGCTGTGACGGCGTGGTCGTGGGCCGCGGCTGCCTGGGCCGCCCCTGGCTCTTCGGTGACCTGGTGAGCGCCTTCGAGGGTACGGGGACGAGGCAGACGCCCTCCCTGCGCACCGTCGCGGACGTGATGCTGCGGCACGCGACGCTGCTCGGGGAGTGGATCGGCGACGAGACCCGGGGCGTGATCGACTTCCGTAAGCACGTGGCCTGGTACCTCAAGGGCTTCGCGGTCGGCTCCGAGATGCGCAGGAACCTGGCGGTCACCTCCTCGCTGGAGGAGCTGGGCTCGCAGCTCAACGAACTGCGGCTGGACCAGCCGTGGCCGGACGGCGCCGACGGCCCGCGCGGACGCACCTCGGGCAACAACCGGGTGGTTCTTCCGGACGGCTGGCTGAAGGACCCCTACGACTGCGCCGGCGTCAGCGCGGACGCGGAACTGGACACCTCCGGCGGCTGAGCCGGTACGAAACCGCATCGGCCCCCGGCGTCAGCCTCCGACGTCCGGGCCCGCCCGCCGCTCCAGCGGGGCCGCCGCCGCGGAGTTCATCACGTTGAAGACCATGCTCCCCGCCCGGTAGCGGTCGTCCGTCCACTCGATGGCCCGGCCCGCCGCCGTGTACGTCAGGTGCCGCTGCCGCAGCAGCGGGCTGGCCCGGCGCACCCGCAGCAACCGGGCGTCCTCGCTGCCCGCCGCGACCGCGTCGATCAGGTGCTCGCCGTAGTGCGCGACGATGTCGGCACGCTCCGCGATGCTGTTCATGATCGAGACGCAGTCCTCCGGCAGCGCCAGGACGGCCGGGGCCACCCAGTCCGCGTACACGGTCCGCTCGACCATCACCGGCTCCCCGTCGAGCCGCCGCAGCCGCAGTACGTACAGCACGTCGCTGCCCGGTTCCGCGTCCAGGCGTTCGGCCTCCTCGGCGGTCGCGGTCCGCGTGGTGCGGGTCAGGATGCGGCTGGAGACCTCGCACCCCATCGCCTGGGCCCACTGCGCGAAGCTGTTGAGCTGCGCGAAGCTCTGGCGGCGCTCCCGGCGCAGGACGACCCGCCGCGCCCCCTGCCGGGATCCGATCAGTCCCTCGGAGGCGAGGAGCGCCACCGCCTGGCGGACCGTGCCGCGCGAGACGGACCAGCGGGCGGCGAGATCGCCACCGGCTGACCGACGCCGACGCGCCGGAAGTCGTCGGCCGGGCCGTCGCGGACACCGCCGCCCATCTGATCGCGGTGACCGGCGGGGCCGCGGCCGCACTGGACCGGACCGCCGAGCCGGACCGCGGCGCCGAGCCGGATCGCAGCGCCGCACTCGACCGCAGCGCCGCACTCGACCGGGCCGCCGCACTCGACCGCAGCGCCGCACTCGACCGGACCGCCGCCGAGCTGACCGACTCCTTCTTCCGGAAGGTCGACGCGGGCGTGCCGCTGCGTCCCGGCGCCGCCGCGCTGCTGGCCTCGGTGGAAGCCGCCGGAGTGCCGTTCGCCCTGGTCAGCGCCTCACCGAGGAGCGTGGTGGACGCGGTGGCGGCAGGGTCGCCGGCCGGGGTGGGCTTCGCCTTCACGCTCTCGGCCGACGACACCGTACGGACCAAGCCGCATCCCGACCCGTACCGGGCGGCGGCCGAGCGGTTCGCGGCCGCGACCTCGGCCTGCGTCGCGGTGGAGGACTCCCCGGACGGCGCCGCGTCGGCCGACGCGGCGGGGTGCGCGGTGCTGGTGGTCCCGTCGCTGCTGCCCGTGGCCCCCGGGCAGGGGCGGACGTTCGCCCGTAGCTTGGAAGAGGTGGACCTCGGGGTACTGAGTGACTGCCTGAGGCGTCCGGATCCTGGAATGCGGGTCCGAAATCAGCGTGATTCGCGCCACGTTTGATCGAGGATGCGCTCAGGTGAGCGTAAGGGTGATTGCTGCACTTCTGGAAGATCTGGCACTCGGTGCCACGTTGCAGCCTTCGAGAAGTGCACTCAGATGCGAAGAGGTTCGCTCATATGAGTGTCGAGGCTCAAGAACTGGCCATGCCGCCTTCACAGTCTGAAGGAGGAGCCTCGGCTTGATCGCCGGAGAGATTCATTGGATCTGCTGGCGGACAGGTGGTTGCGGCCGCACGACGGCCAGGTGGACGTACCCAGACACCTTTGATCTGGGTATGTTCCTCGCCGTCAGGGCAGCCACCGCGTCCTCGAGGAGTCGAGACCCGTGTCGGAAAACAAAGATCCCCACGTATCCACCCCGGAGTCCCGGGAGCCTGCGGGGCAGAAGTTCGTCTATGACTTCACCGAGGGCAACAAGGATCTGAAGGACCTGCTGGGCGGGAAGGGTGCCAACCTCGCCGAGATGACCAATCTCGGGCTCCCGGTCCCTCCCGGCTTCACCATCACCACCGAGGCATGCAAGGTCTACCTCGGCAGCGGTGAGGAGCCGGCCGCGCTGCGCGACGAGGTGAGTGCGCACCTCGACGCCCTTGAGGCGCGGATGACCAAGAAGCTCGGCCAGGCCGACGATCCGCTGCTGGTCTCCGTCCGCTCCGGCGCCAAGTTCTCGATGCCCGGCATGATGGACACGGTCCTCAATATCGGGCTGTCCGACGCGTCCGTCGTCGGTCTCGCCACCCAGAGCGGCGACGAGCGGTTCGCGTGGGACTCCTACCGCCGGCTCATCCAGATGTTCGGCAAGACCGTCCTCGGTGTCGACGGCGACCTCTTCGAGGAGGCGTTGGAGGCCGCGAAGGAGGCCAAGGGCGTCAGCGTCGACGTGGATCTCGACGCGGCCGACCTGAAGAAGCTGGTCAGGCAGTTCAAGAAGATCGTCACGCGGGACGCCGGACGTGACTTCCCGCAGGACCCGCGCGAGCAGATGGATCTGGCCATAAAGGCCGTCTTCGACTCGTGGAACACCGACCGGGCCAAGCTCTACCGCCGCCAGGAGCGGATCCCCGGCGACCTCGGCACCGCGGTCAACGTCTGCTCCATGGTCTTCGGCAACCTCGGCCCCGACTCCGGTACGGGCGTCGCCTTCACCCGTGACCCGGCCAGCGGCCACCAGGGCGTCTACGGCGACTACCTGCAGAACGCGCAGGGCGAGGACGTCGTCGCCGGAATCCGCAACACCGTGGCGCTCGCCGATCTGGAGTCCATCGACAAGAAGTCGTACGACCAGCTGATCACGATCATGGAGACGCTGGAGACCCACTACCGGGACCTCTGCGACATCGAGTTCACCATCGAGCGCGGCCGGCTGTGGATGCTCCAGACCCGGGTCGGCAAGCGCACCGCCGGTGCCGCCTTCCGGATCGCCACCCAGCTCGTCGACCAGGGCCTCATCGACGAGGCCGAGGCCCTCCAGCGGGTCAACGGCGCGCAGCTGGCGCAGCTGATGTTCCCGCGCTTCGAGGACACCGGAGCGCGCGGCGGGGAGGGGCCGCAGCGGCTCGGCCGCGGCATCGCCGCCTCGCCGGGAGCGGCGGTCGGCAAGGCCGTCTTCGACTCGTACACCGCGATCAAGTGGTCCCGTTCCGGCGAGAAGGTCATCCTGATCCGCCGCGAGACCAATCCGGACGACCTCGACGGCATGATCGCCGCCGAGGGCATCCTGACCTCGCGCGGCGGCAAGACCTCGCACGCCGCCGTCGTCGCCCGGGGCATGGGCAAGACCTGTGTCTGCGGCGCGGAGGAGATCGAGGTCGACACCAAGCGGCGCCGGCTGACGGCCGGGACCACGGTCGTGGAGGAGGGGGACATCGTCTCCGTCGACGGGTCGACCGGCAAGGTGTACCTCGGTGAGGTGCCCGTCGTGCCGTCTCCGGTCGTCGAGTACTTCGAGGGCCGGATGCACGCGGGCGCCGACGACGCCGACGAACTGGTCGCCGCCGTGCACCGGATCATGGCGTACGCGGACCGGGTGCGCCGGCTGCGGGTGCGGGCCAACGCGGACAACGCCGAGGACGCCCTGCGGGCCCGTCGCTTCGGCGCCCAGGGCATCGGGCTGTGCCGCACCGAGCACATGTTCCTCGGTGAGCGCCGCGAGATGGTCGAGAAGCTGATCCTGGCCGACACCGACCAGGAGCGCGAGACGGCGCTGGACGCGCTGCTGCCGCTCCAGAAGGCCGACTTCATCGAGCTGTTCGAGGCGATGGACGGACTGCCCGTCACCGTGCGGCTGCTCGACCCGCCGCTGCACGAGTTCCTGCCCGACATCACCGAGCTGTCGGTCCGGGTGGCGCTCGCCGAGTCCCGCAAGGACGCCAACGAGAACGACCTCCGCCTGCTCCAGGCCGTGCACAAGCTGCACGAGCAGAACCCGATGCTCGGTCTGCGCGGGGTCCGGCTCGGTCTCGTGATCCCCGGTCTGTTCGCCATGCAGGTACGGGCGATCGCCGAGGCGGCCGCCGAGCGCAAGAACGCCAAGGGCGACCCGCGCGCCGAGATCATGATCCCGCTCGTCGGCACGGTCCAGGAGCTGGAGATCGTCCGCGAGGAGGCGGACCGGGTCATCGCTGAGGTCCAGGCGGCCACCGGCACGAACCTCAAGCTGAAGATCGGCACGATGATCGAGCTGCCGCGCGCCGCGCTGACCGCCGGTCAGATCGCCGAGGCGGCGGAGTTCTTCTCCTTCGGCACCAACGACCTGACCCAGACGGTGTGGGGCTTCTCCCGTGACGACGTGGAGGCCTCGTTCTTCACCGCGTACCTGGAGAAGGGCATCTTCGGGGTGTCGCCGTTCGAGACGATCGACAGGGACGGCGTCGGTTCGCTGGTACGCAGTGCCGTCGAGGCCGGCCGGGCCACCCGTCCCGACCTGAAGCTCGGCATCTGCGGCGAGCACGGCGGCGACCCGGAGTCGGTGCACTTCTTCCACGAGGTGGGCCTGGACTACGTCTCCTGTTCACCGTTCCGCATTCCGGTGGCCCGTCTGGAGGCGGGCCGGGCGGCGGCCGAGTCGCGCGGCAGCGACAGCCGCTGACGCGGCGGTACCCACTGATTCCGGAGCTGTCGCCGGCTCAGCGGACCCTCACCGGTCCGGCGGCGGCCACGGAATTCCCGGCGGCGGCACCCTGTGCGGGGGTGCCGCCGCCTCGCCATGTCGGCCGGACCCGTGGATCCGGCGGTGCGGCGGGGGCCCGGGGCCGTGGGCGGGACTGAGCGGGGGCCGTATGCGTCGGCCGTGAGTGAGCGCTTTCCGTGATTCCGGGCGCTCCATTGCTTCGTTTAATGCGCAAAGAGATGGGCCGGAGCGGACCTGCGCGGGCCGGAGCGGAACCAGGGTGCGGCCCATGGATCCCCATCCATGGGCCGCACCCGGCTTACCCCCGTCGGGTGCGGAGCCGCACCATTGCCAACGGCCGCCGAGCGAGCAAAACCCCCCACGGCCTTCACTCGCTCTTCCGGTGGCTCTGGAATCGCAACCCGACGTCGTACAGCCTTTCGGGTGACACCAGGTCGACGCGAGACGTTTCACCTCTGGCCGAAACCCCGTGGTGACGTGGTGTGACGGCTCGCATACTCTTACGTGGGGGTAATTGCAGGTGCAAGCGGGTGGGGGATCGGTGCTGCGTATCCATATATCCGGATGGGACCTTTCCAGAGTGCGGATGGCCACCGGGCCGGACGCATTGTGGGAGACCATTCTCAGTCTTCACCGGCTGAGGGACCGGCGTGCTTCCACGGTGTTCGGGAAATGGCGCACGGAAACCCGTCCGCGGTTGAATGGTGAAGCACATCTGCTGTCCGCGGTGGTTCCACCGCGCGGCTATTTCCCGGACTTCCTGACGCCTTCTCAGGAAGGTTCGGAACCGCTGGATTTCAGCACCGGAATCGAGGCCCTGCGCGACACCCCGCCCGAGCGGCTGCGGGCCGAACTGGCGATGCTGGGCACCGGGGGAGCGACCGGCGGCCGTACCGCCACGGCCCGGCGGGCGGTACGGCCGGTGCGGCTGGACGCGCTGCGGGAAGGGCGCTCCGAGCCCCTGGGCCGGCTCATCGGGGCGCTGCGCGGCTACCACCGCGCCGCGGTCGAACCGTACTGGCCGCATATCCAGGCCGGCATCGAGGCCGACCGTGCCGTCCGGGGACGCGCTCTCCTGGACGGCGGCGCGGACGAGCTGCTCGCCTCGCTCCCGCCGGTGATCCGCTGGCGGGCGCCGGTGCTGGAGGCGGACTACCCGGTCGACCGCGAACTGCGTCTGGACGGCCGGGGACTGCTCCTCCAGCCGTCCTTCTTCTGCCGCGGCGCCCCGGTCGTCCTCCGTGACCCGCTGCTGCCGCCGGTGCTCGTCTATCCGGTCGGCCACACCAGCGCCCCGGTCTTCGCCGAACCGGGCCCCTGGCTCGGCCGGCTCCTCGGCAACACCCGGTCGACGGTGCTGCGGACCATCGGCGACGGCTGCACGACCAGCGAGCTCGCCCGCCGGGCCGGGGTCTCCCTCGCGTCGGCGAGCCAGCACGCCAGTGTGCTGCGGGAAGCGGGGCTGGTGCACACCCTGCGCCACGGCAGCTCGGTCCTGCACACACTGACCCCGCTGGGCGGCTCGCTGCTGCGGGGCGGTGCGCCGCTCGCGGTGTCGTGATCGGTACGGGGCCCGCCGGACGGGAGAACGGCCGGCGGGGCTTCCCGCGCGGCACCGATGAGTTTCCGGCGGCCCCGGCGTCTACCTCTCGTGACCCGTTCGCAGGGAACGCACGGGATTCGCCCACCGAATCCACTCACCGTATTCACCCACCGAGAGAGCGAGACGGCCATGCCTCAGATGATCTTCGTTAACCTGCCGGTCAAGGACCTGGAGACGACCAAGGGCTTCTTCGGGAAGCTGGGATTCTCCTTCAACCCGCAGTTCAGCGACGAGAACACCGCCTGTCTCGTCATCAGCGACACGATCTTCGCCATGCTGATCACCGAGCCGCGCTTCAAGGACTTCACCAAGAAGGAGATCGCCGACGCCTCGAAGACCACCGAGATGCTCCTGGCGCTGAGCGCCGACAGCCGCGAGAAGGTGGACGAGCTGGCCGACGCGGCGCTCGCCGCAGGCGGCTCGCCCGCCAACGAGCCCCAGGACCTCGGCTTCATGTACGGCCGGTCCTTCCAGGACCCGGACCACCACATCTGGGAGGTCGTGTGGATGGACCCGGCCGCCGTCGAGGGCCAGGGCTGAGCCCACCACGGGGGCGAGGGGGCCGCGGGGCAATCAGACCCCGAGGCCGGCGAAGGTGACCCCGGTCAGCTGCTCCGACGCCACCCACAGCCGCTCGCTCGCCACATCGTTGAGCGTCCAGCCCGCCCGCCAGGACGGAGCCGGCGCACCGCGCCAGCCCAGCAGCCGCGGACCGGTGAACGAGTCGGGCCGCACGCCGGGCGCGGTGGCCGCGTACAGGCTGGGCAGGGCGCCCGCGGACGCGGGCTGGGCGACGATCCGGTTGCCGAACTCGATGACCCGCTCCGCCGCCCTGCGGTTCTCCATCCGGACGCCCGCCGTCTGCAGATTGGTCGACGCGTAGCCCGGGTGCGCGGCGGCGGCGACCAGCCCGCTGCCGATGGCGGCGGTCCGCCGGGCCAGCTCGTGGACGAAGAGCAGGTTGGCCGTCTTCGAGCGGCCGTAGGCGATCCAGCGGCGGTAGTCGCGCTCACTGTTGAGATCGCCCATGTCGATGTTGGACAGGACGTGCAGACCGCTGGACACGCTCACCACCCGCGCGCCCGGGGTGTCGAGCAGCTTCGGCAGCAGCAGCCCGGTGAGGGCGAAGTGCCCGAGGTGGTTGACGCCGAACTGGGTCTCGAAACCGTCTGCCGTCCTCCCGTACGGGAGGGCCATCACACCGGCGTTGTTGATCAGCAGATCGAGCCGGTCAGGGGTGTACGACGCGGCGAACTCCCGTACCGACGACAGATCGGCCAGATCCAGCGCGGCGAACTCCACGTCCGCGTCCGGCACCGCGCCGCGGATGCGGGCCGCCGCCTCCTTGCCGCGCCCCTCGTCACGGCAGGCGAGCAGCACCCGGGCACCGCGTCGTGCCAGCTCCCGTGCGGTGATCAGCCCGATACCGCTGTTGGCTCCCGTCACCACGGCCGTACGGCCGCTCTGGTCGGGCAGGTCACTCGCGTACCGGCGCTGGCTCATGGATCAAGCGTACGACCGGACGGCGCAATGGCCGGAAGCGTGCCGTTCGGCCCGCTCAGTCCGCGCGGACCTCGAAGACCGGAACGGTGACCTCGTCGTCGTCCAGGCAGGCACCCGTCGCCAGGTCGAAGCGCTGCTTCAGCAGCGGGGAGGCGACGAACGGCCGGCCGCCCTCCGATCCGACCAGGCCGCGCGAGAGGACACAGGCCCCGGTGAACGGATCGCGGTTGCCGATCGCGTACGTACGTCCCGCACGGTCCAGGAACAGCGCGACCTGCCTGCCGTCCGGGAGCAGCGCCGCGACCCCGCGGCCCGGTGTGAGCAGCGAACGGTCGCAGACCGCGAGCCAGCCGCCACCGTCGGCGAGCCGGATGACGCGGGTGTCCCGCGCGGTCTCCGTCGTCTCGGGCATCGTCGTCGTCTCGGTCGTCGTCCGGTTCGTCATCAGGAGGCGGTCCCTTCGAGGGTGCGGACGGCGAGGACCGGGCCGGCGAGGATGTCCAGGTCGGGCTTGATCTGGTCGCGTTCCGGGACGAACCTCACCGAGGGGTCGGGTGCGTCGGGTGCGTTGACGAAGGTGACGAAGCGGCGCAGCCGCTCGGGGTCGTTGATGGTCTCGGCCCACTCGTCGCGGTAGCCGCGGACGTGGTCGGCCATCAGCCGCTCCAGCTCGTCGCAGAGCCCGAGCGAGTCGTGCACGACGACGTCCCGCACGTGGTCCAGGCCGCCCTCGACGCGGTCCAGCCAGGTGGAGGTGCGCTCCAGCCGGTCCGCGGTGCGGATGTAGAACATCAGGAACCGGTCGATCAGCCGCACCAGTGCGGCGTCGGACAGATCCTGGGCGAGCAGGTCCGCGTGGCGCGGGGTGGCTCCGCCGTTGCCGCCCACGTACAGGTTCCAGCCGCCGGCGGTGGCGATGATCCCGAAGTCCTTGCCGCGGGCCTCCGCGCACTCCCGGGCGCAGCCCGAGACCGCCGACTTGAGCTTGTGCGGGGAGCGCAGGCCCCGGTAGCGCAGCTCCAGGTCGATCGCCATCTTCACCGAGTCCTGGACGCCGTAGCGGCACCAGGTCCGCCCCACACAGGACTTGACCGTCCGCAGCGACTTCCCGTACGCGTGCCCCGACTCGAAGCCCGCGTCGACCAGCCGGGTCCAGATCAGCGGCAACTGCTCGACGCGGGCGCCGAACAGGTCGATGCGCTGCCCGCCGGTGATCTTGGTGTAGAGGCCGAAGTCCCGGGCCACCTCGCCGATCACGATCAGCTTCTCCGGGGTGATCTCACCGCCGGGGACGCGCGGCACGACCGAGTACGAGCCGTTGCGCTGGAGGTTGGCCAGGAAGTGGTCGTTGGTGTCCTGGAGCGCGGCCTGCTCGCCGTCCAGGACGTAGCCGCTCGCGCCGACCGTCGGGGCCAGCGAGGCGATGACGGAGCCGACCGTCGGCTTGCAGACCTCGCAGCCGTCACCGCCGCGGGCCGCCGCACGGCCGTGCGAGTCGAGCAGCTCGGCGTACGAGGTGACCTCCAGGGTGCGGACGATCTCGTACAGCTCGCCACGGGTGTACGGGAAGCAGCCGCACAGGCCCTTGTCCCCGCTCTGCGGGAGCAGTTGGCCGATGACCTTGACGCAACTGCCGCAACCGGTACCGGCCTTGGTGCACCTCTTCACCTCGGGCAGCGTGCCGTGCTCGCGGACCGCGCCCTTGGTGACGTTGTGGCAGGAACAGATCACCGCGTCGTCGGGCAGCGCGGACGGGCCGAGGACGGCCGGGCCGCCCGCACCGGCCGGAAGTACCAGCTGCTCGGGGGCGACCGGCAGGACGGTGCCCGTCATCGCCCGCAGCGTGCCGTACTGGTCGGCGTCCCCGACGAGCACCCCGCCGAGCAGCGTGCCGTCCTGCCCGATCACCAGTTTCTTGTAGACGCCGGAGCGGGCGTCCGCGTACACCACGTCGAGGCAGCCATCGGAGGTGCCGTGCGCGTCACCGAAGGACGCCACGTCGACCCCGAGCAGCTTCAGCTTCGTCGACATGTCGGCACCGGTGAACGACGCCTCCTCGCCCGCGATCACCCCGACGGCGGTCTGCGCCATCTCGTAGCCGGGCGCCACCAGCCCGTACACCCGGCCGTCCGGGGCGAGCGCGCACTCGCCGATCGCGAAGACCGCCGGGTCGGAGGTGCGGCACTGCTCGTCCACGACGACGCCGCCGCGCGGGCCGACCGCCAGACCGCAGTCCCGGGCCAGCTGGTCGCGGGGCCGTACCCCGGCCGAGAAGACCACCAGGTCCGTGGCGAGCGAGGAGCCGTCGGAGAGCGACATCCCGTTCACCGAGCCGTCCTCGCCCGCGGTCACCTCCTGGGTGCCGACACCCGTGTGCACGGTCAGGCCCATGTTCTCGACGGTACGCAGCAGCGCGGCGCCACCGCCCTCGTCGACCTGCGCCGGCATCAGCCGGGGCGCGAACTCCACCACGTGCGTGTCGAGGCCGAGCCCCTTCAGGGCGCCCGCGGCCTCCAGGCCGAGCAGCCCGCCGCCGATGACCGCACCGGTCCTCGCCGTCCCCGCGTACTCCTCGATCGCGAGCAGGTCCTCGACGGTGCGGTAGACGAAGCAGCCCTCGGTGTCCCTGCCGGGGACCGGCGGGACGAACGGGTAGGAGCCGGTGGCCAGGACCAGCGTGTCGTACGCGAAGGTCTCGCCGGAGCGTGCGGTGACCGTGCGCGCCTCCCGGTCCAGGGACTCCGCCGGGTCACCGAGGCGCAGCTCGAAGCCGTGCCGCTCCATGAAGCCGGGCTCGACCAGCGACAGGTCGTCCGGGGTGCGCCCGGAGAAGTACGAGGTCAGCTGGACCCGGTCGTAGGCGGCACGGGGCTCCTCGCAGAGCACGACGACCCTGGCGGCGCCGGCCGCGGCGGTCAGCCCGCGGTCGGCGAGGGCCTCCAGGAACCGCTGGCCGACCATCCCGTGCCCGACGACCACGAGGGTCGGCACGGCTGCGGGGCCGGCGGCGCGGGCGGCGGTCGGGGAAGGGGACACCGGCATCTCAGAAGCCTCCGTCGTCGGTGAGCGGGTGGAGCAGCAGGTGGGGCGGGGGAGCGGGAAATCCCCGGCCCGGGTGCTCGTGACGGAAGCGTGTCCGGCGGGTGTTACCCGTCCGGATCCCCGCCGTTTCCCGGGAGGAACCTTGCGCTCAGCGCCGGCGGGGCCGGCCTGTGAGCAGTGGAGACGGCCTGCGGCATCGGGGGGACCGCGGCAAGCTCAGAGTTCGCTCAACTCTTCTGCCGTACGGGCAGGACGGTTGGACGCGATACGCGCCTTTTCCTTAGGGTCGCGATCATGCCTGACATAACCGTGACCACCCTCGTCGTGCTGTGCCTCGCCGCGGGAGCGGCCGGCTGGATCGACGCGGTGGTCGGCGGCGGCGGACTCCTTCTGCTGCCCGCCCTGCTGCTGGGGCTGCCGCACGTCCCCGCCGCGCACATCCTCGGCACCAACAAGGCGGTCGCCATCGTCGGCACGTCCGGCGCCGCCGTCGCCTACGCGCGCAAGGCGCCGGTGAAGGTCGCCGCCGCGCTGCGGATCGGCCTCGCGGCCCTGGCCGGATCGATGACGGGCGCCTTCTTCGCCGCCGGGATCAGCAGCGAGGTGCTGCGCCCGGTGATCATGGTGGTGCTGCTGGCGGTCGCGGGGTTCGTCATGCTGCGGCCCCGGTTCGGCAGGACGCCCGAGGACGGCACCGCACCCCCGGTCACCCGGGCCCGCACCGTCACCGCGATCGTCCTGGTGGGCGGCGGCATCGGCCTGTACGACGGGCTGTTCGGACCGGGTACCGGCACCTTCCTGGTGCTGGCGCTGACCGCGGTGCTCCACCTCGATCTGGTGACGGCCTCGGCCAACGCGAAGATCGTCAACGTCTGCACCAACGGCGGCGCGCTGGCGATGTTCGCGTACCAGGGCAACGTGATGTGGCAGCTGGCCGGTCTGATGGCGGTGTTCAACCTGGCGGGCGGCCTGGTCGGCGCGCGGATGGCGCTGAGCAGGGGCAGCGAGTTCGTCCGCGGGGTGCTGCTGGTCGTGGTGTTCTCGCTGGTCGCGAAGCTCGCCTTCGACCAGTGGAACGCGTGAGCGCCGCGGGTGTGTCAGTGAAGTCCCGCCCGGCGTCAGCGCACCGAGGTGAGGTGGGCGTACGCCACCACGTTGCCCTCGTAACCCGTCGACTCGGAGAAGCCGCCGCCGCAGGTGATCAGCCGCAGCGAGGCGTGTTCCGAGGACCCGTACACCCGCTTGTCGGGGAAGTCCTTGCTGTCGTAGACCTCGATGGCGTCGAGCGCGAAGACGGCGGTGCGGCCGTCCTGCCGGAGCACCTCGACGGTGCTGCCCTTCTTCAGTGAGCCCAGGTTGTAGAAGACGGACGGGCCCTGGGCGTTGTCGACATGTCCGGCGACGATCGCACTTCCCTTGGCGCCCGGTGGGGTGCCGTCCTTGTACCAGCCGACGATGTCGGTGTTCCCGGCCGGAGGCACATCGAGGCTGCCGTCGGGGCCGAGCCCGAGCCGCATCATCGGGGCGTCCACCCGGATGCTGGGGATCCGGATGCGGACGGGGGCGGAGGGGCGCAGCGGTTCGGCGACCGGTGACCCCGGCAGCAGTTCCGGTCCGGCGGCGAAGGCCTGGGCGGAGGCCGGGCCGGGCGGGGTCAGCCGGGTGTCCGCGCCGTTCCGGATCAGCCAGACACCGGCCAGCGCCGCGACGACGAGCAGCCAGCCCTTGGCCTTCTGGGACACGGTCGTCCTCCGGGTGACGAGGATGGATTGCGGTCCCGTCCCGGTGGCGCTGGGCCACCGGGACGGGACCAGGCGGTACGGAGAGGTGGAAGTCTCCGTCAGCTGTCGTCCTGCGTGCCGCTCGCCCGGCGACGCAGGAGCCAGGCTCCGCCGACGGCGGTCGCGGCGAGAACGCCTGCGCCCGCCGCGATCTGGGTGGTGTCCGGTCCGACGCTGCCGCCGACACCGGTCCTCACGTGCCCCGTGGGGGCGGTGGGTGCGGCCGAGGAGCGGTGGCCGGAGGGGGTCTCGTGGTCCGACGAGCTGTCGTGCGCGGCGGAGTTCTCGTGCGTGGCGGAGCTCTCGTGCCCGGACGGGCTCGGCCGCTCGCTGGAGGTGCCGCGGCCCGGGGCCGCGGGGGAGTCCGGCACGAGGGCGGAACCGGCGGCCTCGGCCTCGTCGAGGCCCGAGGAGTCGTAGCCGGACGAGTCGTAACCCGAGGCGTCATAGCCCGAGGGGTCGTCGGCGTCCGCGGGGGAGTCCTTCCCGGAACCACCCGGGGCGGTGTCCGTCCGGGCGGTGCCGGCGGTGTCCCTGCCCGCGGTGCCGGCGGCCTTCACCTCGATCTCGCCGGTGGCCTCCTTGCCGTTCTCGCAGGCCACGTCGATGCTGTACGGGCCGGGCTCGACGTTGCCGGGTACCCGGAAGGAACCGGCCAGGACCTCCTTGAGGGTGGCCGGTGCCAGCGCGAAGCGGGAGGCGGCCAGCGAGCTCGCGTCGCCGGTCGCGCCGGTGTCGCCCCCGCAGGCGGTGGTGTTCACGGTGACCGTGGTTCCCGGAGCCGCGCTCGCCGGGGTGATCTCCAGCGGGCCCAGTTCGTCCCCGTACGCCGACGGGGCGGCGGCGCAGAGGCCGAGCGCGGCGGCGGCGAGGGCCGCGGCGGCAGCGGTGCCGGTCACGAGGCGAGCGGGACTGCGCATGGGGGGTTCCTCCGAGCAAGGGGCGCTGGCGGGTGTGTCCTGGCTCCGAGCTAACGGCCGGGCGGCCGCCCACGCCTGCTGACACCGAGTCAGCTGTCACCCGTCCGGACCGGCGCAGCCTCCTTGCCACGCGGTATGCGTGCAGGTCAGGGCGGTGATGGTGGGGGAGGTGCGGCACCTTGCGGCATCCGGTGCCGATCGGGTGATGACCCCGCAGTGAATGTGGTGCACATCACATGCATGACCTTGTGGTCGAGGGGCACACGCATCACACCCCCCACGGGACGGCGTCTCTTAGCCGCCTCCGGCCGCCGCCCTCATCGGGCCCGCCCCCCCTGGACCCGATGAGGGCGGCTCCGCGTCCGCAACGGTGTGTCAGGAGAGGGACGCCCATTCCGGAGCGGCGGCGGACCACTCGACGACCGGCGGCCGGACCCGCGCGCAGAGCGGCAGGCCCTTGGCGTCGGAGAGCGGCAGCCGTGCCGTGAGGTGCCCGGAACGTGCGGCTGCTTCGAGGACGTCCGCCCCGATGTCGGCGAACACCAGCTTGGCCCGCCGGAACATCGAGAAGAGGCCGTTCCCGTCGACCGTGCCCCACGACAGGTAGACGAAGCGCCCGCCGAGCCTGTCCTGTACGTACGGCCCGCTGACCCCGACCCCGTCAGGCGAGGCGGTTGCGGTGCAGTCCAGGGTCCAGGAGGCGGCCGGGGCGTCGCCCGGAAACAGCCCGAGGAGTTCGCCCGGCCGGTCCCTGCGCTGCACGCCCACGTGGATGTTCTCGTAGCCGGCGAAGTCGCCGCCGGGCCCGCAGGTGCGGCCGGGCAGGCGTGAGCCCTCGATGTGGATCTGCATGCGCGACTGCGGGCCTTCGGTGGGGATCTCCATGTGCCCCATGGTCCCCTCTCGGGGCCACGCCCCCGACCGGCCGTGCGCCGAGGTGCCCGTCCCGCCCAGCCGGGGCCGGAGGTCTCACACGGTGTCCCAGGGCGCCTTCCCGTAGGCCGTGTCCAGCCGCCTCATCAGCTCCTCGTCCACCGTGAACGCGGTGTCATCGATCCGGCGGACCGGCGCGATGCCCTGCGAGTTGGTCACGAACGCCGACCGGTAGGCCCCCAGCCCGTCCAGCGTCACCGGACTGTGCCGCGACCGGACGCCCGCGCCGGGGAACTCCTGCTCCAGCAGCGCCATGGTGGTGCCGAGCAGCGCGGGCGCCTGCGGCCAGACGACCGAATCGCCGTCCCAGAAACCGATGTTGGTGAACGACCCCTCGGTCACCGAGCCGTCGGGCAGGGTCAGGACCGCATCGTCGAAGCCCGCGCGGGAGGCGAGATTCCCGTAGTACGTCTGGCCGAACTCGCCGGGACGCTTGAGGTGCGGCACGGCGCGGGCGTACGGGACGGACATCATGCTCTTCGGCTCGGTGGACATGCGCGCCGGGGCGCGCACCGTGACCATGACGGTCGTCGCGGTGGTGCCCGGCGGCAGGAATCCGTGCACCCGCACCGAGCCGTCGGCGGCCCCCGCACCCTGGAGCGCGTGGCGGATCAGCTCGCGCACCCGCCCGCCGTCCAGCGGGAGTTCGAAGATCGCCCGGTTCGCGCCGTCCAGCCGGTCCAGGTGCAGTCCGAGCCCGCGCACCCGGCCCTCCCTGACCTGCATGGCGGTGAAATGGCCGTAGTTGAAGAACGCGGCTGTCCGCAGGTCGTCCTCGGTGGCCGGATGTCCGTCGAACTCGGCGTACGGGACCGGGGCGGCTGCTGGATTCGTCATGCGTTCCACCGTATGCCGACACGCACGGCGCAGAGGGGGGTTGTCCGGCGCTTGACCTCAACCGTGGTTGAGGCATGAGCCTCTACCCATGGACCTCAACACCACTGATTCCACAGCCCCCACTTCCATCACCTCTTCCGCCGGCGCCCCTCTGAAGGTCGCGGTCATTCTCGCCAGCAACCGCGAGGGCCGCTTCGCCCCCGTCGTCGCCGACTGGTTCCTCTCCCGCACCGACGGCCACCCGGCCCTTGTGACCGACCTGGTCGATGTCGCCGGACTCGACCTCCCGACCGTGCACTCGTACCGCCCCGGACCCGAGGCGGCGGACCGGCTGGCCGGGGTCGCGGGCCGGTTGGCGGCCGCCGACGCCTTCGTCGTCATCACCCCCGAGTACAACCACTCCTACCCGGCCCCGCTCAAGAACCTCATCGACTGGCACCACGCCGAATGGCAGGCCAAACCCGTCGCCTTCGTCTCCTACGGCGGGGTGTCCGGCGGGCTGCGCGCGGTCGAGCACCTGCGTCAGGTCTTCGCCGAACTGCACGCCGTCTCGATCCGCGACACCGTCTCCTTCCACAACGCCGGCGCGCTCTTCGACGACGAGGGCAGGCACCGGGACCCGGCCGGTGCCGACGCCGCCGCGAAGTCGCTGCTCGACCAGCTGGTCTGGTGGGGCAGGGCGCTGCGGGACGCGAAGGAGGTGCGGCCGTACAGCAGCTGACCGGGCGGCAGCGGGCCACGCCCCCGACGATGGAGGCGGACCGCTGCCGGTTCCGAGGAGACGAAGAGGAGGCCGAAGGTGACTTCGCCCGCATGGCTGACGTGCTGACCACGACGGACAGCGAGGAGAAGGCCCGGCTGCCGGCGCAGGGCGTGGTGGAGGCGCGGCTCGCCGCCTGCGTACAGATCTCCGCGCCCGTCCTCTCGGTCTACCGGTGGCAGAACGCCATCGAGACCGCCGAGGAGTGGTAGCTGCTCATCAGGACGACGGCCGAGCGGTACGACGAACTGGAGGCCCGTCTCCAGGAGGCGCACGACTACGACACCCCGGAGATCATCGCGGTCCCGGTGGTACGGGGCAGCGCCGGCTACCTCGGCTGGGTGTCGGCGGAGACCGCGCCGGTCACCTCGGGAGGGAGCCCGGGGCCCCGGCTCCCCTGACGAGGCGCGCTCACCGGACATCCGCCGCGAGGGCCGTCTCCACGCCCGGCTCCCGGGGGCCCAGGAAGTGCGGGTCGGGCTTGAACAGCGCCTCCAGTGCCGCCTTCCCCGCCGCGGCGATCTCCCGGGTCCCGCCGTAGTACCAGGTCGCATCGTGTGTGGCGTCGACCCCGACGCCGTACGCGTCGATCCCCGCCGCCCGGCACAGCGCGATCGCCCGCCGGATGTGGAAGCCCTGGGACACCAGCACGGCCCGCTCCACCCCGAAGATCTTCCTGGCCCGCACGCACGAGTCCCAGGTGTCGAAGCCGGCGAAGTCGCTGACGATCCTGCTGTCCGGCACCCCGTGCCCGACCAGGAACGTGCGCATCGCGTCCGGCTCGTCGTACTCCACCCGGCTGTTGTCACCGGTCACCAGCACGACCCTCACCTTCTTGTCCCGGTACAGCTCGGCCGCGGCCCGCAGCCGGTTCGCGAGGTACGGGGACGGCTTCCCGTCCCACAGCCCCGCCCCGAACACCACGGCGACCTGCTGCGCGGGTACGTCCGCCGTCGTCCTGATCCGGGCGTCGGCCACCGAGTGCAGCCAGGTGGCGGGTGCCAGGCCCAGCACGCAGGCGGCCATCATCCCCTGCACGGCCCGGCGCCGCCCCCGCCGGGTCCGCGGCAGCCGGGGCCGCAGCCGGGCCGCCGTTCTCCTCAGCCGGCCCCGGCCCGCCCCCGCACCCTGTCGCTTCAGCCGCATGAAAGCGCCCTCGTTCCTGTCATTGCCCCGTGCCGTACCGAGCTGTCCCCCTATGACTTGACGACAGGACGGCCCCAAGGGTTCTGCGTGTTCGTCACCGCCCGCCCGGATTCGCCGGCCGGACCGCGTGGCGCCGCCGTCCCACAGCGCCCCGGGCCGTGCGGTGAGGTCGCGGCAAACACCCGTGACCGGCCCGCAACGACGCGGCAACCCGCGCCCGGCACCATCGGTCCATGACGGAGCCGGCACCGGAACACCCTCAGGAGTCCCCGCCCCTCGACAGCACCGCGCAACTGCTGACCCGCGTCACCGCACAGCTCGGGTCCCGGCTCAGCCTCCTCTCACCGAACGGAACCCGACGGCCCATGCACCGCACCCGGCACCAGCCCGCACCGGACCACGCGAGCCCCCTGACCCCCGCCGCCCCCGCCCTGGTCGCCGTCGCGCACGGCAGCCGGGACCCGCGGGCGCTGCGCACGGTGACGGAGCTGCTCGGCCGGGTGCGGGAGCTGCGGCCGGGGCTCGACGTCCGGCTCGGCCACATCGAGCTGAACGCACCCCTCCTGCCGGCGACCCTGGACGCCCTGGGCGACGGCGAAGCGGTCCTGGTGCCGCTGCTGCTGGGCCGCGGCCACCACGTCAAGCGGGACATCCCGGAGGCCGTCGCAGGCGCCCCCGCCCTGCGCGCCCTGACCGCCGCGCCGCTGGGACCGCACCCGTTGCTGGTCGAGGCGCTCCACGGCCGGCTCGCCGAGGCCGGCTGGCAGCCCGCGGACGACGGGAACCGCGACAGCGCCGTGGTCCTCGCCGCCGCCGGTTCGCGCGACCCCGAATCGGCCGCCGACACCCGCCGCACCGCGCACCTGCTCAGCGAACGGCTCGGCGGGGTGCCCGTCGTTCCCGCCCACGCCTCCGCCGGGGCGCCCACCGTCCCGGCCGCCCTGCGCGCGCTGGCCGCCCGCGGCCGCCGGCGGGTCGCCGTCGCCTCGTACTTCACCGCCCCCGGACGCTTCGCCTCGGCCGCTGCCCAGGCCGCACCGTGGATCGCCGCGGCGCCGCTCGGCGCGCACCCCGCGATGGCCCGGCTGCTGCTGCACCGCTACGACCAGGCAAGGACGGCCGGTGTCCCGGCACACGAAAATCGGATGAACACACATTTCCTGGCACCCGCCTGAGCCCCCTTGTCAGCCCGGCCGATTAATGTCGACCTCATGGAAGGCACGCACGACACGCACCACACGCACGGCACGCGGGAATCGGACACGGCTCCCTACGGCGCCGCCGACGCCGAGCGCTGGGCCACCGAACCGGACAAACGGCCCGGCCGCACCGCCTTCCAGCGCGACCGCGCCCGCGTGCTCCACTCCGCCGCGCTGCGCCGGCTCGCCGGGAAGACCCAGGTGGTCACCCCCGGCACCCGCAGCTACGCCTGGGACGCCAGCCCCCGGACCCGGCTCACCCACTCCCTGGAATGCGCCCAGGTCGGCCGGGAGCTCGGCGCCGCACTCGGCTGCGACCCCGACCTGGTCGAGACGGCCTGCCTCGCCCACGACATGGGCCACCCGCCCTTCGGCCACAACGGCGAGCAGGCCCTCAACGACTTCGCCTCGGACTGCGGCGGCTTCGAGGGGAACGCCCAGTCGCTGCGCCTGCTGACCCGGCTCGAACCGAAGCGGTTCGTCCCCGACCCCCGGACCGGCGAGCTCGTCAGCGTCGGCCTCAACCTGACCCGCGCCGCGCTCGACGCCGCCACCAAGTACCCCTGGCCCCGGGGCGCCCACCCCACCGACCCCGGCTCCCCGAAGTTCGGGGTCTACGAGGACGACCTGCCGGTTTTCGACTGGTTCCGCAAGGGCGCCCCGCAGGACCGCAAGTGCTTCGAGGCCCAGGTGATGGACTGGTCCGACGACGTGGCGTACTCGGTCCACGACTTCGAGGACGGGCTGCACGCCGGGCACATCGACCCCAACTGCCTGGACGCCGAGCCGGAGCGGCAGGAGATCTGGCAGGTCGCCATCGGACGGTACGTCCCGGCGGACACCGACCCCCAGGAGCTGTCCGACGCACTGGACCGGCTCATCGGCCAGGACTGGTGGCCGCACGGCTACGACGGCTCGGCCGTCGCCCAGGCCCGGCTGAAGGACGCCACGAGCCAGCTGATCGGCCGGTTCTGCCTCGCCGCCGAGAACGGCACCCGACTGGCGTACGGTACCGGCCGCCTCGGCAGGTACGGCGCCGAGCTCGTCGTGCCCCGCGGGGCGCGCAACGAATGCGCGGTGCTCAAGGCGGTCGCCGACCGCTACGTCATGCAGCGCGCCGAGCAGGAGGCGATCCGCGCCGACCAGCGGATCGTCATCGCCGAACTGGCCGCGGCGCTGACCGCCCGCGCGCCCGAGGGCCTTGAGCCGCAGCTGCGGGCGCTGTACGAGGCCGCGCCCGACGACCGGTCCCGCAAGCGCGTCCTGGTCGACCAGATCGCCGCCCTGACCGACGCGTCGGCCCGCACCCTGCACCACTCACTGACCGCGCCCGGCCGATGACCCCGCACCGGACTCCGCACCCGGCCCCTCCCGCGCGGTTCCCGCGCCGGCGAAGACCGGCCCGGCCCGCACCGGAGGTCACCCCGTACGCGTCCCGCCCGCGCATGTCCGGCGGCGACGGGGCGCGGCGGAGACGCCCGGCCATGTGACAGGTGGTGTGCTGGGTGCGCGTACCGCGTGGCCGCGCCGCGTACCTGCCACCCTGTTCCCCGTGGTGCGGCACCGGTCCGCGGACCGGCCCATGACCACTGGGCGTGACCTGATCGGGTCACACCCCCTTTCGCCATCACGCTGCGTGCGGGACGCTCGCAGTTGGCGCCGCGCAGCAAGCACCGAGGAGGCATCAAGTGGTCGACGCACATCGGACGTTCGTCATTGTCGGCGGAGGACTGGCCGGAGCGAAGGCGGCGGAGACGCTCCGCTCGGCGGGTTTCAGCGGCCGGGTCATCCTGATCGGCGATGAGCGCGACCATCCGTACGAACGCCCGCCGCTCTCCAAGGGGTACCTGACCGGCAAGGAGGAACGCGACAGCGTCTTCGTCCACGAGACGGCCTGGTACGCGGGGGCCGACATCGAGCTCCACCTCGGCCAGCCCGTCACCGTACTGAACCGCGACGCCCGCTCCGTGGAGCTCGGCGACGGCACCGTCATCCACTACGACAAGCTGCTCCTGGCCACCGGCGCCGAGCCGCGCCGCCTCGACATCCCCGGCACCGGCCTGGCGGGCGTCCACCACCTGCGCCGCCTCGCCCACTCCGACCGGCTGCGCAACGTCCTGGCCGCGCTCGGCCGCGACAACGGCCATCTGGTGATCGCCGGAGCCGGCTGGATCGGCCTGGAGGTCGCGGCGGCAGCCCGCGGATACGGCGCCGAGGTCACCGTCGTCGAACCGGAGGCGACCCCGCTGCACCGGGTCATCGGCCCCGAGCTCGGCCAGCTCTTCACCGATCTGCACAGCGACCACGGCGTCCGCTTCCACTTCGGCGGCCGGCTCACCGAGATCGTCGGCCAGGACGGCATGGTGCTCGCGGTCCGCACCGATGACGGCGAGGAGCACCCCGCCCACGACGTCCTCGCCGCGATCGGGGCCGCCCCGCGCTCCGCCCTCGCCGAGGCCGCGGGCCTCGACATCGCCCCCCGCGCCCTGGGCGGCGGCATCGCCGTGGACGCCTCCCTGCGCACCAGCGACCCGCACATCTACGCCGCCGGTGACGTCGCCAACGTGGCACATCCGGGGCTCGGCACCCGGCTGCGGGTGGAGCACTGGGCCAACGCGCTGAACGGCGGCCCGGCGGCGGCCCGCGCCATGCTCGGCCAGGACGTCTCCTACGACCGGGTGCCGTACTTCTTCTCCGACCAGTACGACCTCGGCCTGGAGTACTCGGGCTGGGCACCGCCCGGCAGCTACGACCAGGTGGTGATCCGCGGCGACGCGGGCAAGCGCGAGTTCATCGCGTTCTGGCTGAAGGACGGCAAGGTGCTCGCCGGGATGAACGTGAACGTGTGGGACGTCACCGACACCGTGCAGGAACTGATCAAGACCGGCCGGCCGGTCGACCCGGAGGCGCTGGCCGATCCCTCGGTGCCGCTGGAATCCCTGATCTGAGCGGTCCGGACCGCCCCGTGCCGGAGCCCGGCGGGCCGCGGCACGGGGCGGACCCGGGCACCGGGGGCGGCCCGCGTCACACCCCGCCCGCACCATGGCTGTCACTGCCCACCCGTAGACTTCACCCGTGGCAGGCAGGATCAATGACGACGACGTGAAGGCGGTCCGGGACGCGGTCCCGATCGACGCCGTCGTTTCCGAGTACCTCCAGCTGCGCAACGCGGGCGGTGGAAACCTCAAGGGCCTGTGCCCCTTCCACGACGAGAAGTCCCCCTCCTTCCAGGTCAGTCCGAGCAAGGGTCTCTTCCACTGCTTCGGCTGCCAGGAGGGCGGCGACACGATCGCCTTCGTGATGAAGATCGACCACCTCCAGTTCTCCGAGGTGGTCGAGCGGCTCGCCGCCCAGGCCGGCATCACCCTGCGGTACGAGGAGGGCGGGTACAACCCCTCCCACCAGCGCGGTGAGCGGATCAGGCTGGTCGAGGCGCACAAGGCGGCCGCCCAGTTCTACGTCGAGCAGCTCGACGGGCCCGAGGCCGAGATCGGCCGCAAGTTCCTCGCCGAGCGCGGCTTCGACCAGGCGGCGGCCGGCCACTTCGGCGTCGGCTACAGCCCGGCCGGCTGGGACCACCTCACCCGCTACCTGCGCGGCAAGGGCTTCAGCGACAAGGAGCTGATCGCCTCCGGCATCTCCCAGGACGGCAGGCGCGGCCCCATCGACCGCTTCCGCGGCCGGCTGATGTGGCCGATCAGCGACACCGCGGGCGACATCGTCGGCTTCGGCGCCCGCAAACTGCGCGACGACGACAACGGCCCGAAGTACCTCAACACCCCCGAGACCGCGATCTACAAGAAGTCCCAGGTGCTGTACGGCATCGACCTGGCCAAGAAGGACATCGCGAAGGCCAGCCGGGCCGTCGTCGTCGAGGGCTACACCGACGTGATGGCCTGCCACCTCGCCGGGATCACCACCGCCATCGCCACCTGCGGCACCGCGTTCGGCGGCGACCACATCAAGATCCTGCGCCGGCTCCTGATGGACAACGGCAGCGCCCGGGTGATCTTCACCTTCGACGGTGACGCGGCAGGCCAGAAGGCTGCCCTGCGCGCCTTCGAGGACGACCAGAAATTCGCCGCGGAGACCTACATCGCGATCGCCCCGGACAACATGGACCCGTGCGATCTGCGGCTCGCCAAGGGCGACGAGGCCGTCCGCGACCTGGTCGAACCCCGCACCCCGCTCTTCGAGTTCGCCCTCCGCCAGATCGTGGGCCGCTACGACCTGGAGACCCCGGCGGGCCGCGCCGCCGCGCTCGACGAGGCCGCCCCCGTCGTCGCCAAGATCAAGACGGGCAGCGTGCAGCGCGAGGTCGCCGTCCAGCTCGCCGGCTTCGTCGGCATCCTGGACCAGGAGTACGTCGTGCACCGGGTCAACCAGCTCGCCCAGTGGGCCCGCGGCCGGGGCGACCAGCGAGGCCCCGCACGCTCCTCCTCCCGCGCCGGCGCCCAGCACCAGCAGGCCCAGCCCTCCGCCGCGGCCTCCGGCCCCTCCGGCCCCGCGCTCAACCTCCGCAGCCCGGCCCACCGCACCGAGCGCGAGCTGCTCAAGCTCGCCCTGCAGAAGCCCGCCCTGGTCTCCCCGGCCTTCGACGCCTACGGGACGGACGAGTTCACCGCCCCGCCCTACGCGGCCGTCCGCGAGTGCATCGCGCAGGTCGGCGGCGCGGAGCTCGGCGTCGCCGAGACCCGCGAATACCTCGTCCAGGTGCTCGACGCGACCCCCAACGAAACGGTGCGCAAGCTGGTCACCGAGCTGGCGGTCGAGGTCTTCCACGGCAAGTCCATCGACGAGGCCTACGCGGGCGAGCACCTGGTGAAGGTCCGGCTGCGGGCCGTGGACCGCCGGATCGACGACGTCCAGGGCAGCCTCGCCCGGCTCGGCAGCAATGTCGCCCCGGACCACCTGGCCGCCGCGCAGAACGAGGTCTGGGTCCTCCAGCAGTACGCCCAGTCCCTGCGCAGCAGCGGAGCCGACGCGCTCTGAGGCCCCCGGGCCGCCTCCGGTGACCGTCCGGTCACCGGGCGGACTCAGAAAGTCCCCGCACGCCCCTCGTGGCAGCTGTGTGTCGTACCCCACACTGGGTGGCGGTGCCTGAGTCATCGGAGCGCGGCGGCCCACCGAACGGTGGTCCTCCATCCCCGCGGTCCGGCAGCGATCACCTGGAGGTCGCCCCCGTGCAGACCCGGACCGTGACCAAGACCGAGCATGTCTCGGCAGTCCCCGCGCAGCACCGGGCCGTACGTCATCCGGAAGCCGCGGCGGACCCGCAGGACATCCCCGACCCACCCGAGGTGGTCATGGAGGAGTCGGCGGAGCTGCCCGAGCCCCCCGCGCGGCGCGGCCGGCCGGACACGAGCGTGCCGTCGTCCGATCTGTTCCGGCAGTACCTGCGGGAGATCGGCCGCATCCAGCTGCTCACCGCCGCCGACGAGGTGGAGCTCGCCCGCAGCGTCGAAGCCGGCCTGTTCGCCGAGGAGCGCCTCGCCCGCACCCCGGACCCCGACACCCGCCTCGCCGTCGATCTGGACCGCCTCGTCGTCATGGGCCGGATGGCCAAACGCCGGCTCATCGAGGCCAATCTGCGCCTGGTCGTCTCCGTGGCCAAACGCTACGTCGGCCGCGGACTGACCATGCTCGACCTGGTCCAGGAGGGAAACCTCGGACTGATCCGGGCGGTCGAGAAGTTCGACTACGCCCGCGGCTACAAGTTCTCGACGTACGCGACCTGGTGGATCCGGCAGGCCATGTCCCGCGCCCTGGCCGACCAGGCGCGGACCATACGGGTCCCGGTCCATGTCGTCGAACTGATCAACCGCGTCGTGCGGGTCCAGCGCCGGATGCTCCAGGAACGCGGCTACGAGCCGACTCCCGAGGAGGTCGCCGCCCAGCTCGACCTGACCCCGGAGCGGGTGGGCGAGGTGCTGCGCCTCGCCCAGGAACCCGTGTCCCTGCACGCCCCGGTCGGCGAGGAGGACGACGTCTCCTTCGGCGACCTGATCGAGGACGGGGACGCCGCGTCCCCGGTGGAGTCCGCCGCCTTCCTGCTGCTGCGCGAACACCTGGAGGTCGTGCTCTCCACGCTCAACGAGCGCGAGCGGAAGGTGGTCCAGCTGCGCTACGGGCTGGCCGACGGGCGGCCCCGCACGCTTGAGGAGATAGGCCGGATCTTCGGCGTGACCCGTGAACGCATCCGCCAGATCGAGTCCAAGACCCTCAGCAAACTGCGGGACCACGCCTTCGCCGACCAGCTCCGCGGCTACCTCGACTGAGTACGCGTACCCGCGCACCCGCCGGGGCAGCCGCGGAACGGCGCCGTGAGCAGGGTGTGGCCGGCTAGGTCGTGTTTTAGAAGTCCCGTCTGTCTCGCGTGGTCCGGCACGCACGCTCGCCGCGTTGCCGAAATGCCCTAGTAGCTCCGCTACGAGGGCACCCCGGCGCCTTGCGATTGCACGCACCGGACCACGCGAGACCCGCCCTCCGGGCGGCCGACGCTACTTTTAAAACACTCCCTAGCTTGACTCTGTCGGGGATCTTGGAGTTTCCCCGTGCGGCAGCACGATCGACGGGCATGCTCGGATAGTTCCGCCGACCGATGTAGCTGTCGAGGTGCCCGTTGTCCCTTTGCCCCCGTTCCGGTGAGCAAGTTCCGCCTCTGACTGCGCGGATCGCGCGGGCGAGCAACCCGACTGGTACGACGGCAATATGGGTGCGCGATCGGTTGGATGGGCTGTGGTGCGACGAGGACTTCGCGGACTGGTACCCGCGTGACGGGCGTCCGGGTCTCTCGCCCGCTCAACTGGCCACCGTCTGCGTACTGCAGTTCCTGCTCGGTCTCTCGGACCGGCAGGCCGCCGAGGCGGTCCGCTGCCGCATCGACTTCAAATACGCCATGGCCATGGAGCTGGATGACCCCGGCTTCCACCACAGCGTGCTGGCCGATTTCCGCGACCGTCTCGCCGAAGACGACCGCGCCGACCGTCTTCTCGACCTTGCGCTGGACCGTCTCAAGGAGGCCGGACTGGTGCGCGAGCGCACCACGCAGCGCACCGACTCCACCCACGTCCTGGCCTTGGTGCGGGACCTGACCCGCCTGGAGCTGATCACCGAGGCGGTCCGTGCCGCACTCGAAGAAGTCGCCGGCACCTCCCCTCACCTGCTCGACGAGCTGGTCGACGAGGACTGGGGGCTCCGCTACGGCCGACCGGTCCGCCTGGGCAAGAACCCCACTAAGCCCAGGACGAGAATCCTCGCCACCGGAAACGACGCCGTCCGGCTCCTGGAGCACCTCTACCGGCACGGAACAGACCACACGGCCGGCCCGCGCGTCCAGGCCCTGCGCCAGATCGTGGTGCAGAACTACCACCGTGATGCCGCAGGACACCTGCGCTGGCGCACCGCCGAGAAGGAAGACGGGCCCGGGCTGCCGCCCTCGTCCCGGGCGATCGTCTCGCCCTACGACACCTCGGCCCGCTTCGCACGCCACGGGCACATCATCAGCTGGAAGGGGTTCTCCGCCCATCTGACCGAGACCTGTGCTCCTGACGGACCGAATGTGATCACGGATGTGGCCACCATCGCGGCCACCACCCACGACAGCCAGGTCCTGCCCGGCATCCACGCCCGCCTGGCGCGTCGCGGGCTGCTGCCCGCCGAGCACTTGGTCGACGGCGGCTACACCTCCCTGCCTCACCTGGCACAAGCCGCCCGTGAACACCAGGTCACCGTCACCGGACCACTGCCAGGCAACCCCACCCGCCAGCACCGCCGGAACGGGGGCTTCGTCCGGGACGACTTCCACATCGACTACGACCGCCAGCAGGTCATCTGTCCCCAGGGGCAGGTCAGCGCGGGCTGGCACGGCCCCTACCCGACGTCCTCGCCCACCGCGGCCCCGCTGATCGTGGCCAGGTTCACCAAAAGCCAGTGCCGCCCCTGCCCGGCCCGCGCGCAGTGCACCAGCACCGCAGACAGCGCGCGCACTGTGGGCTTTCCCCCGCGAGAACTACGCGACCTGCAACTTCGCGTCCGTAGCGAGCAGCAGACGCCCGAGTGGAAGGCCCGCTATGCGGTCCGCTCCGGAGTGGAGGGCACGGTCAACGAGTTCGCCCACGGCCACGGCATGCGGCGCTGCCGCTACCGAGGACAGGGGAAAGCCCACATCCAACACGTCCTGACGGCCATCGCCGTCAACATCGAGCGCCTCAGCAAACTGCCACCTGCTGAGGACGCACCCACACCCTGCCGACCGACTGCCTTCCAGAACTACCTCGACCAGCGCGAGCTACCCCGACTGAAATCCTGGCGAACCCCGGGGCAGCTAACCTCGGCGACTCCAAGATCCCCGACAGAATCAAGCTAGTCGACCTCTGCGACCGCCTGCGCGAACTGGGCCGCGTACAGCCGCGCGTACGCGCCCTGCGCCGCCAGCAGCCCGTCGTGCGTGCCCTGTTCGACGATCGAGCCGTTCTCCATCACCAGGATGACGTCGGCGTCCCGGATGGTGGAGAGCCGGTGCGCGATCACGAAGCTCGTACGACCGTGCGCCAGGCGCGCCATCGCCTTCTGGATCAGCACCTCGGTACGGGTGTCGACCGAGCTGGTCGCCTCGTCGAGCACCAGTATCACCGGGTCGGACAGGAACGCCCGCGCGATGGTGATCAGCTGCTTCTCGCCCGCGCTGACTCCGCTGCCCTCGTCGTCGATCACCGTGTCGTAGCCGTCCGGCAGGGTACGGATGAAGCGGTCGGCGTGGGCCGCCCGCGCCGCCTCCTCGACCTCCTCCCGGGTGACCTCGCCCGACGCGCCGTACGCGATGTTCTCCGCGATGGTCCCGCCGAACAGCCAGGTGTCCTGGAGGACCATGCCGATCCCCGACCGCAGGTCGTCGCGCGACATCGTCGCGACGTCCACCCCGTCCAGGGCGATCCGGCCGCCCGTCACCTCGTAGAACCGCATCAGCAGATTGACCAGCGTCGTCTTGCCCGCACCGGTCGGGCCGACGATCGCGACCGTGTGACCCGGTTCGACGCTCAGCGACAGGTCCTCGATGAGCGGCTTCTCCGGGTCGTAGCGGAACGACACGTGCTCCAGCGAGACGCTGCCGCGCAGCTCCTCCGGGTGCGCGCCCTTGCCCGGTGCGGGATCTGCGTCCTGCTCCTCGGCGTCCAGCAGCTCGAAGATCCGCTCGGCCGACGCCACCCCGGACTGCACCAGGTTCGCCATGGAGGCGACCTGGGTCAGCGGCATGGAGAACTGCCGCGAGTACTGGATGAAGGCCTGCACATCACCGATCGACAGCGCACCGGAGGCGACGCGCAGTCCGCCGATCACGGCGATCAGCACATAGTTCAGGTTCGACACGAACATCATCAGCGGCTGCATGATCCCGCTGTTGAACTGCGCCTTGAACCCGGCCTCGTACAGCGCGTCGTTCTGCTCGGCGAAGTCCCGCGCGGACTCGTCCTGCCGGCCGAAGACCTTCACCAGGGTGTGCCCGGTGTACATCTCCTCGATGTGGGCGTTGAGCTTGCCCGTCACCTTCCACTGCTGGACGAACTGCGGCTGCGAGCGCTTGCCCACCTTGGTCGCCACGACCACCGACAGCGGTACCGTCACCAGGGCGACGAGCGCCAGCAGCGGCGAGATCCAGAACATCATGATCAGCACGCCGACGATGGTCAGCAGCGAGTTGATGAGCTGGCCCATCGTCTGCTGCATCGTCTGCGAGATGTTGTCTATGTCGTTCGTCGCCCGGCTGAGCACCTCGCCGCGCTTCTGCTGGTCGAAGTAGGAGAGCGGCAGCCGCGACAGCTTCGTCTGGATGTCCTCGCGCATCTGGAACACGACCCGGTTGATCACCCGGATCGACAGCCGCGTCGACACCAGCATCAGCAGCCCGGCACCGACGTACACCGCCAGCGCCGCCAGCAGCACCCGGCCGATCGCGTCGAAGTCCATGCCCTGCCCGGGGACGAAGTCCACCTTGGAGAGCATGTCGGCCAGGCCGCTGTTGGATTTGTGCAGGCGGTCGATGGCCTGCTCCTTGCTCGTCCCCGCCCGCATCGGCCGGCCGATGACACCCGCGAACACCAGGTCGGTGGCCTTGCCGAGGATCTTCGGGCCGACCACCGACAGCGCCACGCTCAGCGCACCGGCCGCCAGCATCACGTACAGCGTGGCCCGCTCCGAGGCGAAGCGCTTCAGCAGCCGCTTCGTGGAGCCCTTGAAGTCCATGGACCGCTGGGTCGGTGCCCCGCCCGCCATCATGCGTCCGCCAGGCCCGGCCATTACGCGGCCTCCGCTTCCGTCAGCTGGGAGAGCACGATCTCCCGGTATGTTTCATTGCCGTCCATCAGCTCGTGATGACTGCCGGAGCCGACGACCCGGCCCTCGTCCATCACCAGGATCCGGTCGGCGTCGCGGATGGTGGACACCCGCTGTGCGACGATCACCACGGTCGCGGCGGCGGTCTCCCGCAGCAGTGCCGCGCGCAGCGCGGCGTCCGTGGCGTAGTCCAGCGCGGAGAACGAGTCGTCGAAGAGGTAGATCTCCGGCTGCTGAACCAGCGTCCGGGCGATCGACAGCCGCTGTCTCTGCCCGCCGGAGACATTGGTGCCGCCCTGCGCGATCGGTGCGTCGAGCCCGTGCTCCAGACCCTCGACGAACTCCTTGGCCTGTGCGACCTCCAGCGCGTGCCACAGCTCCTCGTCGGTCGCGTCCGGGTTCCCGTACCGCAGATTGGTCGCGACCGTTCCGGAGAACAGATACGGCTTCTGCGGGACCAGGCTCACGGTCTTCGCCAGCAGCGCCGGATCCAGCGTCCGTACGTCCGTCCCGTCGACCAGCACCTGGCCGTCCGTCACGTCGAACAGCCGGGGTACGAGACCGAGCAGCGTCGACTTGCCGCTGCCCGTCGACCCGATGATCGCGGTCGTCTCGCCGGGCCTGGCCATCAGATCCACCGACCGCAGCACCGACGCCTCGGCGCCGGGGTAGCGGAAGTTCGCACCCCGGACCTCCAGATGCCCGTGGGCGCGCAGTTCGGTCACCGGATCGACCGGCGGCACCACGCTGGACTCGGTCTCCAGGACCTCCTGGATGCGCTCGGCACAGACCTCGGCACGCGGCACCATCATGAACATGAAGGTGGCCATCATGACCGACATGACGATCTGCATCAGATAGGAGAGGAACGCGGTCAGCGCCCCGATCTGCATCCCGCCGCTGTCGATCCGGTGCGCGCCGAACCAGACGACGGCGATCGACGACACGTTCACGACCGTCATCACGGTCGGGAACATCAGTGCCATCAGCCGCCCGGTGGACAGTGCCACGTCCGTCAGCTCGGTGTTGGCGCCGCGGAACCGCTTCTCCTCGTAACCGTCGCGGACGAAGGCGCGGATGACCCGGTTGCCGGTGATCTGCTCGCGCAGCACCCGGTTCACCGTGTCGAGCCGCTCCTGCATCGTGCGGAACAGCGGACGCATCCGCTTCACGATCAGGCTCACCGCGATCCCGAGGACCGGCACCACCGCGAGGAGCACCGCGGACAGCGGGACATCCTGGCCGAGCGCCATGATGATGCCGCCGACACACATGATCGGTGCCGAGACCATCAGCGTGAACGTCATCAGGACCAGCATCTGGACCTGCTGGACGTCATTGGTCGTACGGGTGATCAGCGACGGTGCGCCGAACCGGCCGAGCTCACGCGCGGAGAACGACTGGACCCGGTCGAAGACCGACGCCCGGACGTCTCGGCCCAGTGCGGACGCGGTACGGGCACCGATGTAGACGGCCCCGACGTTGCAGACCACCTGGGCGATGCTGACGACGATCATGGCGCCGCCGTACTGAATGATGTATCCCGTGTCCCCCTTGACGACACCGTTGTCGATGATGTCGGCGTTCAGGGTGGGCAGATAGAGGGCGGCGGAGGTCTGGAGCAGCTGGAAGACCACCAGCAGCGCGATCGGTTTCTTGTACGGACCGAGGCAGGCCCGCAGGAGTTTTATGAGCACGCGTGTCTCTCGGAGTCGGCATAGGTCGGGAGTCGACCCATTTTCCGGCACCGCTCACCGGGACCGCGAACGATTTTATTCAAGTCCAGGTCAAAAAAAAGACCGGGTCCATAATTTTGCCACCGAACTCCGCGCCGCCCCCCGGCGGTGTCACCGAAGGTAGGCACCCCGGCGCGCGCCGTCGACCGCCGGGGTGCCGGCGCGCGCCCCGCGTGTCAGCGCCCGGCGTCGAAGGCCCCGGGGTGGATCTGGTCCCGCGTCGCCACGTACTGCTGACGCACCGCCTGACCGACCGCCAGCTCCTCGCCGGGATCCAGCACCTGCGCCGCGGCGTCCTGCCAGACCGGGGGAGTGCGCGGATCGAGCGTCCCCTGCGAGACCCCCAGTGCCCAGGCCGCCTGCCGGGCCGCACCCAGCGCCGCGTACTGCGCCGGCTCCGGAACGACCACCTGCGTCCCCAGCAGCATGGGCGCGAGCGCCCGCACGGCCGGCAGTTCGGCGGCGGCGCCCAGCAGGAACACCCGCCGCACCTCGACCCCGCGGCCGCGCAGCACGTTCAGCGCGTCGGCCAGCGAGCAGAGCATCCCCTCGAACGCGGCCCGCGCGAGGTGCTCCGGCTTCATCGACTCACGCCGCAGCCCGCTCAGCGTCCCCGCGGTGTGGGGCAGCTGCGGGGTCCGCTCACCCTCCAGATACGGCAGGAGCACCAGCCCCGAGGCGCCCGGCGTCGACTTCAGCGCCAGCGCCGACAGCTCCTCCAGCCCCTCCACGTCCAGCATCTCGGCGGTGCCGCGCAGCGCCCGTACCGCGTTCGACGTGTGCACCACCGGCAGGTGCATCCCGGTGGCGTCCGCGAACGAGGTGATCATCCCGGTCGGATCGGCCAGCGCTTCGTGGTGCACCGCCATCACCGAGCCCGAGGCCCCCAGCGACACCACGGCATCGCCGACCCCGACCCCGAGCCCGAACGCCGCCGCCATCGTCTCGCCGGTACCCGCCGAGATCAGCAGCCCCTCGGGCGTCGTCCCGGCAGCCTCGCAGGGACCGAGCACCTCGGGCAGCGCCGCCTCCCGGCCGAGCGCCAGCTCCACCAGCTCCGGCCGGTAGGACTCACTGCCCGCCGACCAGTAACCGGTCCCGGACGCGGCCCCCCGGTCGGTCGTCCGCCGGGCCGGGCGGCCCAGCAGCTGCCACACCAGCCAGTCGTGCGGCTGGAGCACGGCGGCGACCCGCTGTGCCGTCTCCGGCTCGGTCCGCGCCAGCCAGCGCAGCTTCGACACCGGCTGAGCGGCCTGCGGCACCGCCCCGACCGCCTCGGCCCAGGCCTGCCGCCCGCCCAGCCCGTCGATCAGATCAGCGGCGGCGACCTGCGCCCGCTTGTCGTTGCCGAGCAGCGCGGGACGCACGAGATTGCCCTGGCGGTCCAGCGGCACGAGCCCGTGCTGCTGCGCGGCCACCCCGATGGCCTGCACGCCTTCGAGCAGCCCGCCGGCGGCCGCCTCACCGAGTGAGAGCAGCCATACCTGCGGGTCGACCTCGGAGGCCTTCGCCTCCACGGGGTGTGCGGCGTACCCCTGGCGCAGTACGGCACCCGTGTCCGTATCGCAGACCACGATGTGCGTGAAGGCGGAAGAACTGTCCAAGCCGGCGACTATGCCCATACACAGATTCTGCCGCACCGCCGGACCATTCCCGCACCGGCGGTGCGGCAGACCTGATGACGAGGCCTCAGGTGTTGGTCGTTCCCCAGTCGTCCGCGCCGTTCGCACCGCGCCCGCGCAGCGACCGCACCCGGTCCGCCACGGACGCCGGCACCTTCTCGCCGACCTTGTCGCCCACCGCGTGGTACGCCTTCCCGGCGAACTCACGGCCGCTCTGGGCCGCCGACTCGCAGGTGTTGCGCACGGCCGGGTTCTGGGCGAACTGACGTGCGGACTTCTTCAGCTGCTCGTAGCGCTCGCGCCCGGCACGCGTGCCGAGCACGTAACCGAGGGCCACTCCGGCGATGAACGTGAGCCGGTACCGCATGGCTGTCACCCTTCCTTCACTCCGTGCGACGTGTGCTGCCCGCCTACCCGCGGGCACCGGAGATCACCCCGGCCGATACCGATTGGCAAAGCACCCCCCTGCTTGCGCTAATGTATGTGTCGCAGCGAACGTCCGCCGCCCGGCAGCCGCCAGGCAGGTGTCGTTCGAGGCGACGCAGCAATCCCCTGTAGCTCAATTGGCAGAGCAGCCGGCTGTTAACCGGCAGGTTACTGGTTCGAGTCCAGTCGGGGGAGCGCGATCCCCTGTAGCTCAATTGGCAGAGCATTCGGCTGTTAACCGGAGGGTTACTGGTTCGAGTCCAGTCGGGGGAGCGGAACGGAAGAGGGCCCTGCGGGGTCCTTTTTCGCGTGCCCGAACCGGCCCTCCGGCGGTCCGGTTCGGTGGTGCGCGTGGGGCCGGCGTGACTCTTTCGCGTCAACTTCACGTCGCCCGGAACCGGGCACGGAGCAGCGCAGTCTTCATGGTCACGAGTACCCGGGCATCCGGAGCGAGAGATCGTATGACCGGCTATGCTGCGGCAGACGGCGCGCACACATGTACGCGCCAGGCCGAAAAGGGGCGGTAGCTCAGCCGGTTAGAGCAGCGGACTCATAATCCGTCGGCCGTGGGTTCGAGTCCCACCCGCCCCACCACAGCAGAAACGTTGTGACCAGTGGGAACGACGTTGCGACGCTAGCCGGGGCACGTCATGCGCCGCAGGAACGCCGCAGCGACTCGCCGCAGGCTCCTTCGGATGGCTCACGGCATGGCCGGTGAACGCCTGAGTGGTGACATCTCCCGCATCGGTTCCGGCCACCGGACGTACGCCCGTGGCGGCCGTCTTCCGCCCTGTCGCGAGCACGATGAGCTGCCACCCGCAAATGTTGGTGACATATCATGGCTATGTACATCATGGACTCATGGTGAGGGGTGACTGGTATGTCTGTGACTCAGGTCGATCTCGATGACGAGGCGCTGGCCGAGGCGATGCGGCTCATGGGTGTCTCGACGAAGAAGGACACAGTCAACGGGGCTCTACGGGACTATGTAGCGCGCATCAAGCGGCTGGAGGCCGCTGAGAAGCTGGCCGCGCGTGGTGAGCGGGGCGAGTTCGAGGCTGCGGCTGCGGCGCATGCGGCTGCCAAGCGTGTCCGGCGGGCAGCTTTCGAGTGATCACCTACCTCCTCGACACGTCCGCTCTGTGGTACCTCTTCCGTACGCCGGGTGCGTTGCGGCCCTGGGAAGGGCACATCGCCGCCGGCGTGTTCCATATCTGCGAGCCCACGAGGGCGGAGTTCCTCTGCTCGGCCACAAGCCCGGCCCATCGGGATGAGTTGGCCGAAGAGTTGGATGATCTCTGCCATCTCTCGCCGGTTCCCAAGACCGCGTGGCGCTGGGTCGACACCGCGCAGTACAAACTCACCCAGCGAGCGCAGCACCGCGCCGCCGGAGCCATCGATCTCCTGGTGTGCGCGACGGCGGTCCATCACGGTCACACGGTGCTTCACGTGGACAACCACTTCGCCACGGTGGGGGCGGTCCTGAAGGAAGTGCAGCAACGAGACGTGTGCGCCTGACTCTTCATTGAGTTCGAACAACGCTCGATCAACTCAGGTAGCCAACTTGCCTCGGTGACGGTGACGAGTTCACTGACCGTGCGGGTGGTGAACTGGAGGTCATCTCCAAGGTCGTACAGGTCGAGGGGCTCACGGATGGGCGTATCGGTTCGGCGAGCCGGTCCTCCTGCATTGGGGTTACGTACGGCTGGCCCGTCAGTACGGTGACGTCAATCCGCAGCGCTCGCGCGACGGTCGCGACGAAGTCCGCGAACGCCGGACGAGCTCCGCACGCCACCCTGAATGAGTCGGAGATGTGCGAGTACGGATTCCGCCGGGTCAGGGCGACCCGGCTACGTTCCCGTGGTGGACCGCCTTGGACGCTGTCGCGACGTCCTCGGCTCGATCTCGATCGCTCAGGTTCTTTCTTGGCCCGCGTCGGAATGGAGTGCTCGTGCCAGTTCCCGGCAGGCCTGCATCGCAGGCGACGGCATCTGGCCTCGATCCCCGATCCACGAGCTGCCCTGCGGCCCGATTTCATCGCCCGCGATGTCCAGCCCGACTCCGTTGGGCTGGACACCCCGATGCACACCGACGCAGGTGCCGACTTTCCACTTGTCTGGACCGGGGAGCGGGGGAGTGTGCACCCCATGAACTACCCCACGCAGTACGCCAAGGCCCTGGTCGTCAACTTCAACCGCTGGCCGACCACGCCTGGTCACGGAGCTGGGACCTTCCTCTACGTCAACGGCATGGGTGCCACAACGGGTTGCGTTTCGGGCGCCTCGCACGACGATGTACCGCATCATGGCCTGGATTGAACCTACGGCCCACCCGCGCATCGCCATTGGCTGTGTTGTCTATCGAGGCCGCGGGTAGGGGAGAGCGTGAACGCAGTTCTGGCCGGTTTTGCCACCACTCCGTCCCTGCCGACGGCGCAGCCGCGGATGTGCTCGGCACCGCCTGATTTCGGCCAGGGCGACAGGGAACGTTGAAACCCCTGCGCCCGCGTGGTGAGCGCGGGTCAGTTCGTAGGCGCGGCCCCCAGCAGGCGCTCGGCGAGGGCCTCTGCCTCGCGGGTCTTCGGAGCGTTGAAGAACAGCACCCTGCCGACGATCGGGTCGCCGGTGTAGTAGCGCTCGTAGAGTGCCTGGCGGGCGGCGAACGGGCTGCAGGTCATGTCCCAGACCATCCGCATCACCTGGAGGCGGCGCTCGGCGCTGATCCCCGGGCCGTGGACGTACGTCTCGACGAGGTGACCGATCTCCTCATGCCGCAGCTCGCCCTCGGTCATCACGATCGCGCCGCTGCCCGCGACCATCCGGAGCACCTCGACGGCCTTGGCGATCGCGTGCGGGAAGAAGAACGTCAACGCCGCGATGCCGACCCGCGACTCCTCACTCGGACAGCCGTGGCCACGCCGCACCGACCCGGGGTCGCGACGTTCGCCGATCCGGCGGCTCAGGTCGAGCGCGGCCCCGTCGAGGATGCCCTCGGCGACGTTCAGCAGGCCCATGACCTCGCCGAGTTCCTCCTGGTAGCGCGGCGAGGCGGCCCGGCCCGTGGTCCGTGCCGCCACGGTGGCCAGGCCGGCCAGGAACTTCAGCTTGGCGGTGCTGCGTGCCGCGCCCTGGAGCGGGCCGTAGCCGACCGCGCTGCGCACCACGTTGTTGTAGGCGTCCAGGTCGCCGGCGACGACGACCCGGTCCTGGGGGACGAAGACGTCGTCGAAGACGAGGATCGCATCGCCCTCGTCGAACCGGCCGCTCAGCGGGGTGTCGAACAGGCCGTCCCCGCGGTCGTACGCCTGCCGGCAGACGATCTTGAGGCCAGGAGCGTCGAGCGGAAGCGTGCAGACCAGGGCGTAGTCCTCCTGGCCAGGCCGGCGCGGCACGTACGGGCCGACGAAGACCTCGTCGGCCACCGGGGCGAGGGTGGACAGCAGACGCGCGCCGCGGATCACGATGCCATCCTCGCGCCGCTCCACGATCCGCACTGCCTCCGGCGGGGCGTCCCGCGTCGAGCGGTCGCTCTGCGGGTCCACCAGGGTATGGGTCACCGCGAGGTCCTCCTGGCGCAGCCGCGCGAGGTAGTCGCCCATCCGGGCCGCTTCCTCGTGCTTGCCGACATGCTCGAGGCTGCTCCTGACATCGAGCAGGTAGGCGTTCATGAAGTCGGGGAGTCGCCCCATCATGCCGTAGGTGAGCTCGGTCCTGAGCCGGTCACAGCGCTGCCGGGTCAGTACGTCCTCGTGGTCCCGCGCCTCGAGCAGGGTGGTGCTGTACCGCTCCCCCGTCGCGGTGTCTTGCACCGTCAGGACATCGGTGAACTCCGGGTCCGACTGGAGGTCGTAAAGTCCGGCGAGCGTCGCGAGCACGCCTTGGAAAGCAGGGTGGGCGGTGACGTCGTCGACCCGGACACCGTTGACGTACAGGCTGCGCCCGTCCCTCAAACCCTCCAGGTACGCGGCACCCGAACGAAGTCCCATGTCGTCACTCCTTGTGGTGAGGCTTGCTAGTGCGTCCGAGCGGGACCTGAGGTGGGCGGCCCGGTCCTGCGCCTGGGCACTCCGGGGGGCCGCCGGGTCGTTGTGGTGACTGCCCGGCCGAGGTCAGCGGCCCAGCAGGAAGTCGAGCTGGATCCTGTTGAAGACCTCGGTCTGCTCGTACTGGGGCCAGTGGCCGGCGTTCTCGATGACCGCGAGCCGGCCGCGCGGGATCAGGTCCGCGATGCGGCGCCCCTCGTCCACCGGACCCGACGGGTCCTTGGTCGTCCACACGACCAGTGCCTCGGCACGGATCGCGCGCAGGTCGTCGTCGCCGAGCATGTTGCGCTGCCGGGTCTCCAGGTCCTGCAGCGCCATGTTCATCCGGCAGGCCATCTTCCAGTCTGGCTGCTCGAAGATCGCCTGCCGGGTCCTGACCAGGTCGTCGGTGACCATCGACGGGTCGGCCATCAGCCACTCCAGACGGGCTTTGACCCGCTCCCAGGAGGGGTCCTCGGCGGCCTGCGTCGACAGCGTCAGCAACCGCTCCATCACTTGGGGGTTCGCCATCGTGCCGCCCATGGTGTTGAGCACGATCCGCTCGGTGCGCGCGGGGTGCAGCTGTGCGAACCGCGCGGTCACCCAGCCTCCCAGCGACTCCCCGCTGAAGTACGCGCGCTCGTGACCCAGTGCGTCCAGCACTCGATTGACCTGGTCGAGGTAGTGCGGGATCTCCAGCGGGTGCTCGGGCTTGGTGGAGTAGCCGTGGCCGATGAAGTCGATCGCGTAGCAGTTGAAGTGCTCCGCGTGCGCGGCCAGGTTCCGCACGTACGCCTCGGCGTGCCCGGTGATCCCGTGCAGCATCAGCAGCAACGGCTTGTCCGGGCTGCCCGACTGGAGGAACCGGGTGCGGTACGGTCCCGTCTCCAGGTACCCCTGCCGGAACTCGACCTGCGCCAGGTCCGACCACACGCTCGTGTACGTCATCTTCTTCTCCTTGGATCTCGGCCCGGCTCGGGCGGGTTCAGACGGCGGCCTGGTCGGCCGTACGCTCGGCGAGGAATCCGAGCACCAGCCGGGTGAACTCCGAGGCCCGCTCGTGGGGCACCCACAGTCCGGTGCGCTTGAACAGGTGCAGCTGGGCGTCGGGGATCTGCTTGAGCAGGAAGAGGGCGTTGTCGAAGCCCTGCACCCGGTTCTCGGTGCCCCAGACGATCAGCGTCGGCACCGCGATCCGGCCCAGCTCCTGCCACAGCGGCTCGGCCGGCACACCCGCCGACTCGGCACCGGCCCGGCGCTCCTCGCCGCCGGCGACCGATTCCTGGTACCGCTCCTCGACGAGTTCGTCGGTGACCAGCCCGGGGTCGAACATCATCATCCGCAGGTAGGCGCGCATCTTCTCCCGCGACGGGCCCTCGCCCGCGTAGTAGGAGCGGATCGCCTTCTGGCCCTCGGAGGGCATCGTGCTGAACAGCGGCACCCCGCCGGCGCTGGAGACCAGCACCAGCCGGTCCACGCGTTCGGCGTGGTGCAGGGCCATCGCGATCGCGACCGCGCCGCCGGTCGCGAGGCCGACCACGCTCGCTCGCGCGATGCCCAGCTCGGAGAGCATCGCGGCGAACACGTCGGCGTAGGGCCGGTACTTGCCGCCGGACAGCTCGATGGCGTCGGACCGGCCGTAGCCGGGCAGGTCCACGATCAGGACCCGGGCATTCCGGGACAGCTCGGCGAGATTCGTGCCGAAGTTGCCCCAGCCCGAGGCCCCGGGCGCCCCGCCGTGGACGCACAGCAGGACCTCCGGGCCGGTGCCCGCCTCGTGGTAGTGGATACGGGTGCCGTCGACCGTGACGAACCGGGACGTGGACTCCCGGGTGAGCGGTTCGGGGATGCCGACCGTCATCAGACCTTCACCGCCGCAGGCATCTCGCCGCCGAAGTAGTTCATACCGTAGGCCTGGTACAGCGGGCCGGCGTAGTTCTGCACGTGGTGCAGGGCGCTCTGGCAGTCGCGCCACATGCGCTGCATCGGGTTCTTCGCGTGCAGCTGGGAGCCGCCGCTGACCTTGAAGATCTCGTCGGCGGCCGCGGCCGCGCGGTGCGAGGCGGAGACCTGGTTGCGGCGGATCTCGGCACGCTCGGACAGGGTGAGCAGCCGTCCGGAGGAGACGATGTCGAACGCCCGGTCCATGTCGTGCAGGACGTGACCGATGCTGGCGTCGATGTCGGCGGCCGCCGGAGCCAGCACGGAGAGCTGGAACGGGTCGCGGCTGGCGGAGCCGAACCGGCTGCTGCGCTCCCGGGTCCACTTGACGTACGCGGCGAGGGTGCCCTGGGCCTGCGCGATCGTCGCCGTGGTGACCGCGCCTGAGAAGACCACGTTGCGTGGCATCGAGTACAGCGGTGCGTCACGGCCCGCGATCGACCCGGCGCTGCCGTCGGTGACCGGGTTGGTCCGGATCAGCCGGTGCTCCGGTACGAAGGCGTCCTTGACGACGATATCCTTGCTGCCCGTGCCGCGCAGCCCGATGACGTCCCAGGACTCGTGCAGGATCTCGTAGTCGCTGCGCGGGATGACGAAGTGGATCGTCTCCCGGTCGGTGACGTTGCCCTCCTGGTCGGTGATCAGGCCGCCGATCATCACCCACTGACAGTGGTCGGTGCCCGAGGAGAACGGCCAGTGGCCGTTGAAGACGTAGCCGCCCTCCACCGGCCGCGCCCGTCCCATCGGGGCGTACGGCGAGGCGACCCAGGTGTCGGGGTCCTCGCCCCAGATCTCGCGCTGCATCCGCGGGTCGCCCTGGGCGAGCTCGTGCGGGTGCACGCCCACCACGCCGGTGACCCAGCCGGCCGCACCGTTGCGCTGGCCGATCTCGTAGGCGGTGCGCAGGAAGTCGGTCGGGTGGGACTCGAAGCCGCCGAAGTCACGGGGCTGGAGCATCCGGATCACACCGGACTCGCGCAGCACGGCAGCGACCTCGTCGCTGACCCGGCCGAGTTCCTCGGACACAGGTCCGTCGCTCTCCAGCAGCTCGGCGTGTTCCATCACGCGGTCAAGCACGGCGTTCATGGCGCCTTCCTCTCTGGTGTGGCAGTCGGGTCAGTGGTGGTCGACGGAGTGGTGGCCCCAGAAGTGCGCGGTGTCGTACCGCGTGGGCGTCCACGTCTCGTCGTCGATCTTGATGCCGCCGGTGCCGAACTCGAGTCCCACGTCGGACGGGGTCAGCAGGTAGAAGCTGGTCATCCGGTCGTTGCTGTGCCGACCGAACGTCTTCAGCAGGCGGTGCGGCTCGTCCTCGATGTGCTCCATCGCCCGGCCGATCACGTCGAGGTCGGTGACCTCGAGCATGAAGTGGCCCACGCCCAGCGGGCGGCCCTCCACCTTCGGGGTGAATGCGAAGGAGTGGTGGCGCGGGTTGCAGTGCAGGAACGTCGCCGCCAGGTCAGGGGCGAGGTCGATGTGGTCGGAGAGCCGGAATCCCAGCACGTCGAGGAAGAGCGACTCGTAGCGGGCACGGTCCGAGACCACCTGCAGTACGTGTCCCAGGCCCTCGCTCCCGGCGACGAACTCCGCGCCGATCGGGGAGGCGAACCGCACCGAGGAAGTGCTCAGGCCCCAGAAGATCTCGTGGTCGTAGCAGTCGTCGGGGTCACGGAACCGGATCAGGTCCGAGACCATCCGTTCCTTGGCCACCGCCTCGCCGGGCCGGGTCACCTCGTATCCGGCGGCGACCAGGCGCGCCTCCAGTTCGGCGAGTTCGGCGGGTCCCTTGGTCTCCCAGCCGACCGCCGAGACGCCGCCCCGCTCGCCGGGGCGCACCTCGAGCCGGTAGGCCTTCTCGTCGATGCGGAACAGCAGGCGGTCGTCGCTGCGGCGGTCGGCCATCAGCCCGAGCACCCGCCGGCCGAAGTCCTGCCAGTGGTCGAGGTCGGTGGCCGTGAACTGTAGGTAGCCCAGGGCGGTGACACGGGCGGTCATGTCTCTCCTTGCAGTCGTTCTCTGAGGGTGGGTTCAGCCCAGCACACGGTCCTGGCCGAACCGGATCTGGATCAGGTCGGCGACCTCGGCGGCCCGGTCGCGTACCTGGGCGCCCCACCGGGCGACGGTCGCGCCGTCGGCCCCTCCCGGCGGGAAGGACATCCGCACCGCCAGCCGCGGGGCGCCGTCCAACGGCACCGCCACCGTGATGGAGCGGACGTCGTAGGTGTCGTCCGGATCCAGCTCGGGCTCGTAGTAGTCGAGGTGGTCCAGGTGCATGGTGAGCACCTGACGCTGGCGGTGCGGTGTCGGCTCGCCGTGGATGTACCGCGTGACGTCCTGCCAGGTCTCCTGGTCCGGGCCGTGGCCCACCAGGTTGAGCGAGTAGCCCTGGACGGCCACCCGTTCCAGGATCTCCCGGCAGCGCTCGCGCGCGGCGCCGTCCTTGCGCGGCAGCCGGTCCAGCCAGCGGGTGACGGCGGCTTCGTCCCCGGGGTCGAGGTGTACTGCGCCTGTCGGCGGCAGATGGGGCAGCCGCAGGCCGATCTCGAAATAGGTGCGCGTCGCCGAGCCGCGCTCGGTACCGATCACCACGTCGTGGTCGCCGACCAGCGCGAGCAGCGAGACATCGGCCGACTCCTCGGCGGCCAGGGCGGCCAGCGGCTCCATCGCCGCCTCGCTGAGCCGGGCGGCCCGGATCAGGTCGTGGTCGGCCGGTGCCAGGAACGACGAGGGCGCGAAGCCGCCGAAGCCTCCCTGGAAGAAGAGCAGCGGAGAGGTCGGCCGCTGCACGTCCAGAGAGCGGACCTCGCCGAGCGCGATGTAGTGGTCACCGGCGTCGACCAGCTGGTGGTAGGCGCAGTCGATCCAGGCGACCGAGTCCCTGAGGATCGGCGCGCCGGACGGCGAGGGCCGCCACTCGACGCCGGCGAACGACTCCGGACCGCGCCAGCTCGTGACGAGGTCGGCCTGGTCGGCGGCGAGCACGTTGACGCAGAAGGTGCTCGCCTCCCGCAGCCGGGCGAAGGTGCGCGAGCCGCGGTCGGGCAGGAACGCGACGAGGGGCGGGTCCAGCGAGACCGAGGTGAACGTGCCCACCACCATCCCGATGTGCTCGCCGCTGTCGAGGGCCGCGGTGATCAGGGCCACCCCGGTCGGGTAGTGCCCCAGAGCCTCGCGGAACAGGTGCGGGTCGATCGCGGTCAGGGCCGCGCCCGTGGTCGGCTCAGACATTGCGGATCAGACGGTAGACCTGGCTGCGCAGCTCGGCGAAACGAGGTAGCGCCTTGGTGGTGACCTGCTCACGCGGGCCGGGAAGATCCACGGCGAGCAGTTGCCGGATTCCGGCCGGCTTCCCGCCCAGGGCGAGCACCCGGTCGGAGAGGTAGACGGCCTCGTCGATGTCGTGGGTGACCAGCAGCACCGTGATGCCCAGGTGCTCGCGGACCCGCAGCAGCAGGTCCTCCAGGTCCGCCCGGGTCTGGGCGTCCACTGAGGCGAACGGCTCGTCCATCACCACCACGGCCGGCCGGTAGGCCAGCGCCCGTGCGATCGCGACCCGCTGCTGCATCCCGCCGGAGAGCTGCCAGGGGTAGGAGTCGGTGAAGTCGGAGAGACCGACTTCGGCGAGGGCCTCCCTGGCGGTCCGGTCCCGCTCGTCCTTGGTCACGCCCGCCGAGCGCAGCGGCAGTACGACGTTGTCGAGCACGCTGAGCCAAGGCATCAGCGACCGGCTGTAGTCCTGGAAGACGATGGCCAGCCCGCGCGGCGGTGCCTCGATCCGCTTGCCGTCGAACAGCACCTGGCCCTCGCTGGGGCGGCGGAGCCCGGTCAGGCACTCCAGGAGCGTGGTCTTGCCGACGCCCGACGGTCCGACGATGCACATGAGCTCGCCGCGGCCGACCTCGAAGTCCAGGCCCTCGAGGACCTGGCGCTCGCCGTAGCTGTGGCCCAGCCCGCGGATCTGCATGACCGGGTCGGTGACGCCGGCGCCCGGCGTATCGGTGTCCGGGGTGGTCTGCGCCTTCATCGCTGATCCTCCTTCTGCTTGGTGTAACCGCGGTGCCAGGCCAGCACCCGGGCCTCGACGAGTCCGAAGGCCTTGTTCGCCGCGTAGCCGATCAGGCCCAGCACGATCAGGCCGGTCCACATCGCGACGATGTCGAACGTGCGCTGCGAGTCGAGAACGAAGTAGCCGAGCCCGCCCGGACTGCCGACCATCTCGGTGAGCACCATCGCCACCACCGACATCGACAGCGCCACCCGGGCACCGGCGAAGACCTGGGGCATGGCGGCGGGGACGACGACGTAGCGGATCCGGTGCCAGGTGCTGAGCCGGTAGCCGGCCGCGACCTGATGCAGGACGGGGTCGACGGACCGGACGCCTTCCACGGTGTTGAGCAGGATCGGCCAAGTGGAGACGAAGGCGATGGTGATCACCTTCATGTCGTCGTCGGTGCCGAGCAGCAGCATCATGATCGGCAGCAGCGCCACGCTGGGCAGTGCCCGCATGAACTCCACCAGCGGCCGGGTCGCGTCCTCCAGCGCCGGGACGGACCCGAGCACCAGGCCGAGAACCACGGCCCCGACGAATCCGATTCCGAAGCCGACGACCAGCCGGACCACGCTGGGCAGCGCGTCCTCGATCAGGTGGTCGAAGAACCACAGGTCGACGAAACGGCCGCTGATCTCCGAGAGCGCGGGCCAGTAGAGCGAGGTACTGCCGGCACTGAGCCACCACCAGACGGCGACCAGCAGAACCGGGAGCCACACTTCCCGTGCGACCAGCGACGCGACCTTCAGCGTCCGGTTCATGCCGCACCTCCCTTGCGGACTGAGGGGTGCCACCACAGCACGCGACGCTGCAGCAGCACGAAGAACAGGTTGAGCAGCAGGCCGAGGACCGCCGCAGTGAACGAGTACACGAACGCCCGCTCGGTGTCGTTGATCTGCATCGCCTGGAGCAGGGCGTAGCCGAGACCGTCGGAACCGCCGAGGAACTCCGAGCTGATCGCCATCAGCAGGGAGAGCGTCGCGGCGATCCGCAGGCCGACGAAGACGAACGGGAACATCGACGGTGCCAGCAGATGGCGCAGCCGGTGCCACCGCGTCAGGTGGTAGGCGCGCGCGACCCGGCGCAGCTGGGGCGAGATCTCCCCGACCGCGTAGGACGTCTGGATGATGACCGGCCAGACCGCCGAGACCAGGATCAGGATCAGGCCCAGCTCGCGGGTCGCGCCGAAGAGCAGCAGGAACAGCGGCAGCAGCGCGATCGCGGGAACCGTCCGGCCGAAGTCGAGGAGCAGCTGGGTACTGTGCCGGACGCGTTCGTTGGCCCCGATCAGCAGGCCCACCGGCACGCCGACCAGGACGGCGAGTCCCAGGCCCAGCAGGGCCGTCTCGACCGAGGTGGCGATGTTCGACCAGTAGGCACCGGTCCCGGCCAGGTCGACGGCGGTCCGGAAGCTCTCCAGCGGGGTCGGGAAGCCGCTGGAGGACCCGGGCCCGCTGGCGAACACGTACCAGACGGCGAGCGCGACGAGGATCGCCAGCAGCCGGTTGGCCAGGCGCCGGATGCCGAAAGACGCGGCCCTGGGCTTCGTGCCGGTCGTCGCCGTGGGCTTCGTGCCGGTCACGGCCCGACCAGCTTCGCGGCGTCCGGGGCACCCTTCTCGAACAGGTCGTACTTGTCCATGTACTCGACCGAGAAGTCGACGTCCTCGGTGGTCAGCGGCTCCTCGGTGTAGACCGGGAACGCGGCCTTCTCCAGGAGGCCCGCGTCCGCGTCGAGGACCTCGGCGGCCGTCCTCACCAGCAGCTCACGGTCGCCGTTGACCAGCTTGTTGCCCTCCCGCACCGCTTCGCCGAACACCTTGACGGTCTCCTTGTTCGCCTCGGCGAAGTCCCGGGTGGCGACCCAGACGTACGCCATCCCGCCGCCGCCGGAGTTGACCGGCCCGAGCGCACGCAGGTCGCCCTTGGCGCGTTCCACGGTGCCCACCGGCTCGGGCGTGGTGGTCGCGTCGACCTGGCCGGACTTCAGGGCGGCCAGGGTGTCCGGGGACTCGACGAACTTGATGGAGGAGCTGTCGCCGCCGGCCTCGTCGACGGAACCGCGCAGGTCGACCCAGGGCGCGCTCTTGATCTGCGGCACGCCCACGGTTTTGCCGGTCAGGTCGGCCAGCGACTTGATCGGCGAGTCCTTCTTGACCCACACGTTGGCGAAGCTGAACTTCTCCTGGCCCTTGGGGATGCCCCCATCGGTCGCGCCGGCGACATAGACCAGGTCGACGCCCTGTCCCGCGGCGATGAGCGAGGTAGCGGTGTCCACCAGAGCGAGGTCCACCTTGCCGCCGAGCAGCTGCGGGACCATCTCGGTGGACGTTTTCGCCGTGCTGATCCTGACGTCCAGGTCGTGCTTCTCGAACACGCCCTCGTCGTCCGCGGCGAAGGCCGGGACGCCGTTGAGCGAGGCGAAGACGGCGAGATTGAGCTGCCCGTCGGCCGACGCGTCCGAGCCGGAGCTGTCGGAGGAGCAGGCGGTACACAGGGCCAGCGCCGCGACTGCGGTCGCGGCGAGAGCGCGAAAACGAGTGGAAGCCATGCGGGTCCAGTCCTTCTGTCGTGCCCGGGAGTGCGGCTCGTTGGGAAGATGCGTCCGTGGCGGGCAAGACGACAGTGGCAAAACGGGACCCTCAAGGGGGCCGATCCCTCACCAATCGGAATTTCAACTCGGCTCTCGTGGAAACCTCGACGTAACGCAGGACGTCGCGTACGTTCCGTATGCACATATGTTTTGGCTGAAAATGGTTGGCCGACGGAGAACGTCGGACGCGGGCGGGATGGAGCCGAGATGAGTGAGATCAACGGCAAGCGCGGTGTGCTGGCGCGGGCCTTCGACATCCTCGGCTGCTTCACCGGCGGCGAGCCCGAGCGCTCGGTCGCCGACATCTGCGCGGTGACCGGGCTGCCGCCGGCGACCGTGCACCGCATGCTGGCCAACCTCTCCGAGCACGGTGCCATCGAGCGGACCGGCCGTGGCCGCTACCGGCTCGGCCCACGCCTGTGGCGGCTCGGCCACGGAGTCCCGGACATCCGGGTGCTGCGCGACTGCGCCCGCCCGGCCCTTGTCGACCTGCACGCGAGTACCCGGCTGCCGGTCGCCCTGGTGACCCGCGAAGGCGACCGGCTGCACATCATCGACAAGATCGCCGGCCGCAACACGGTCCGGGTCTGGGAGCAGCTCGGATCGCCGACGCTGGACGAGCACCCCGCGGGCCTGGTCCTCCTGGCCTGGGGAAGTGACCCGGACCGCCGACCGGCGTCGCGCCCGTTGCGCAGCCAGGAGCAGTTCGCCTGGCGGCAGACACTCGCCCAGGTGCGGCAGATCGGCTTCGCACACTCTCCCACCGGCGCGCAGTACACCTCTCCGCTGGTCTGGGCCGCCGCCCCCGTCTTCGCCGAGGACCAGACGGTGAGCACCTGTGTGATGATCGGCGGTCGCCGGGGCCAGCATCCGCCGGTGTCCCTGGGACGCCAGGCCCGGACGACCGCCCGGGACATCTCCGCCGGCCTGCGCGGCACCCTGGACGCACCCACGCTCGGCGGAACGCACGCCTGGAGGGACGGTTTTCCGCCCCGACCCGGGTCAGCCGGGCAATCGGCCGCATCGTCCGCCGGGTGAGGGCGCGGGGTGCACCGGTGATGTGGGGAGCGGGGCCGGTCCGCTCGGCAGCCGGCTCCTGAGCCGGGGCAGGCGGCGGTGGGCGGCTCCTGTGCGTGTGGTGCGGAGGCGTCACCTCATGGATGACGGCTTGCCCTGCCGACCGGAGAGGGCGTCGGCCTTCATGCCCTTCGGAACGGGGGAGCGCTGGGTCCGTGTGGCTCCCCCTGGCGGCATTCATGTCCTTTCCCGGCCGTTCCCCTCCGGCCGTTCCCCTCCGGCCGGGCCCCTCCGGCCGGGCCCCTCCGGCCGGGCCCCTCCGGCCGGGCCCCTCCGGCCGGGCCCCTCCGGCCGGGCCCCTCCGGCCGGGCCCCGGCCGGACGGCGCGGTGCCCTCGGCATCCGGTGTCCGGCTGAGGGCGGCACCGCCACCGGCCGACGGACCCGGCCGTCAGCTGCCACGTGCCCCGGGTTGACACTGTCTTCCCGCGCCCCGGACGTCGAGGCGTTCCCCCCCCGGCGCGAGCGGGCCGCCGGACCGGCCGATGCGGGCCCGGGCTGTTTCGGCCAGCAGGCATGTGGTGCCGTCGTGCGGGCTGTTCCGACGGGCAGGTACGAGCCCGTCCGCGCCGTTTCGCCCGGCCGCCGAGACCTCCGTCGCACCCCGCTCACCAACTCGCTTTCCGCTGGATGCGAGCCGCGGACCGCTCGGCGCCCCGTCCTCCGAGACTGGTCACCGAGGGTCGCCGGGCGGCCCGCAGCCCACCATCGAGAGGACAGCCGTGAGCGTCGCCTCCCCCGTGCCGCAGCAGATCGGCGCGACCGCGCAGCTGGTCGACTTCGTCTGCGGACGGGACCGCCACACCACGCCCGTCACCCGCGCGGCCCTGCGCGGCCTGACGGTCGACACCGTCGGGGTCGCCGTCGCCGGGCTCACCACACCGGCGGCCGTGCTGGTGCGCGACTGGGTCGAGGACCAGGCACCCTCCTGCGCCGTCGCGCCGGCAGGGTCGGCGGCCGTGTGGGGCTCCGCGCGCAGGCTCGGGCCCGCCGACGCCGCCCTGGTCAACGGCACCGCCGCGCACGCCCTGGACTGGGACGACGCCGCTCCCTCGATGGCGATGCACCCCGCCGCCGTCCTGCTGCCGACACTCTTCGCGCTCGCTGCCCGCCGTCCGGTGACCGGAGCCGAAATCGACGTCGCCTACAGCGTCGGCTCCGCCGTCTTCCGCGCGGTTTCCGAGGCGCTCCCGCACGCCGTCCACTACGGCCGGGGCTGGCACAACACCTCCACCACCGGACGACTGGCAGCCACCGCCGCGGCCTGCCGACTGCTCGGTCTGGACGGCGATGTGACCGCCCACGCCCTGGGCCTCGCAGCCTCCCAGGCGTCCGGAAGTCTGGCGAACTTCGGCACGATGACCAAGCCGATGCACGCCGGCCTGGCAGCCCGGGACGCCGTGATGGCCGTAGGGCTGGCCGGTCGCGGTTTCACCGCCAACCCCGCCCAGCTGGAGGCGCGCGGCGGCTTCCTCGACCTCTTCGGCGACCACGACCCACAGCGCACGGCGGTCCTGGGTGAGCGGCTGGAACACTGGGCGACCGGCTGGGTCGACGACTACGCGATCAAGGCCTACCCCTCCTGCTTCGCCACCCAGCGCGCGATCGACGCGGGACTCTTCCTGCGCGAGGAACTGGGCGCCGACGTCGACCGGATCTCGCGGATCACGGTGACCCTCGAACACGGTGGCACCCGGCCACTGCGGGACACCGCTCCGGGCAACGGACTCGAGGCCAAGTTCTCCCTGGAGTACACCCTCGCCGTCGCCCTGCTGACCGGAAACGTACTGCTCGGCGACTTCACCGACGAGGCCCTGAAGCGGCAGGGTGTCGCCGAGCTGATGGACCGGATCGAACTCACCGAGCGGCCGTCGGCCGAGGAACCGGGCCACACCGTCGTCCGGCTGCACACCGGCGACGACCGGCTCCTGGTCCGCGATGTCCACCACTCCCGTGGCGACTCGCACCGGCCGCTCTCGCCCGCCGAGCTGGCCGCCAAGTTCCACCAGTGCGTGGGACGGGGACCCGCGAACGAGTCCTGGTTCGACGCGCTGCACGCCGTTCCGGACGCCGACGAGCCGCAGGACCTGCAGGCACTCCTCGCCGGGCCGTTCGCACGTGGCTGACCCGGCCTCCAGCCTCCCCCTTGGCCGCGACGCGCGTCGCGCCGTACCCGACACCAGGAGAAACCCGATCATGACCGACACCTTCACCGAGGAAGCGACCAGCCGCTTCGTGGAACTGCCGAGCGGGCGCGTCCACTACCACGAGTACGGCGAGGGCCACCCACTCGTCCTGCTGCACGGCTCCGGCCCCGGCGCGACCGGCTGGAACAACTTCGCGGCGAACATCCGCGAGCTGGGCAAGCGGTTCCGCTGCCTGGCCGTCGACATGCCCGGATGGGGCAAGTCCGACCCGGTCGGCTACGACGACCGCGACCACGCCGCGACCGCGCTGGAGTTCCTCGACGCCCTCGAGATCGAGCAGGCGGCGTTCATCGGCAACTCGATGGGCGGCGCCACCTCGGTCATGTTCGCCGCGACCCACCAGGGTCGGACCAGCCACCTCGTCACCATGGGCGCCGGAGTCGGCGGCGCCCACCTCTTCGTCCCCGGCGGCGGGCCGAGCGAGGGCGTGAAGGTGCTGCAGCGGACCTACCGTGAGCCCACCGAGGAGAACTTCCGCGACCTGGTCGACGTCATGACCTTCGACCCGACGCACGCCTCGCCGGAACTGGTCCGCCGGCGCCACCGGGCTGCGGTCGAGCGTCCTGACCACCTCGTCAACTTCGCCGACGGCATCGGCCGGCCGCGCCCGCACATGGCCACCCACGCCCAGATCGCCGGCATCACCGCACCGTCCCTGTTCGTCCACGGCCGCGACGACCGGGTCGTGCACTACGAGAGCTCACTGAAGCTCGTCTCACTGGTGCCCCGCTCGCGGATGGTGCTGCTGGCCGGCTGCGGCCACTGGGCCCAGCTCGAGCACGCCGACGAGTTCAACCGCACCGTCACCGACTTCCTTCTCCACAACTGAGGAAGAAGAGGAAGAAAGGGCTTCTGCCATGCACGAGGTACACGAGCGGATCCTGGCCCGCGCCGAGGAGATCGCCGCCGAGGCCGCACCCAGCGACGAGCTGGGCCGGCTGACCGACGAGACGGCTGAGGTGCTGCGTTCCAGCGGCGTCATCCGGATGCTTCAGCCGGCCGAGTTCGGCGGCCACGAGGCCGCTCCGGTCGACTTCTTCCGCACCCTGCGTGACATCGGCGTCCACTCCTCCTCCGCGGGCTGGGTGGCCGGTGTGGTCGGCGTTCACGCGTTCGAGGTGGCCCAGATGGACATCACCCTGCAGAAGGAGATCTGGGGAGAGGACCCGGACACCTGGATCGCTTCGCCGTACGCCCCGCTGGGGCGCGCGACCCCGGTCGAGGGCGGGTTCCGGTTCAGCGGGCGCTGGCCCTTCTCCTCGGGCACCGATCACTGCCGGTGGATCGTCCTCGGCGGCCTGATCGTGGACGAGGACGGCAAGCCGGTTCCGGGCGGACTGCGCCACTTCGTCCTTCCCCGGAAGGACTACGAGATCATGCACGACTCCTGGGACGTCGTGGGGCTGCGCGGCACCGGCAGCAAGGACATCCTGATCAAGGACAAGTTCATCCCGGCGCACCGGGTCCTCGACCCGCTGCCGATGGAGGACGGCGGCCTGGCCCACCAGGTCGGCCGCGGTGACTCGCCGCTGTACCGGATGCCGTTCCACCCGATGTTCACCGCCGGCATCACCACCGCCACGGTCGCGATGGCGCAGGGCGCCTTGGCGGCGTTCATCGCCTCGATGCGCAACCGGGTCACCGCACGCGGGGTGAAGACCGCCAACGACCCGCATCAGCTCGCCGTGCTCGGCCGGGCGATCTCCGATCTGGAGGCGGGTGAGGTCCAGCTCTTCGACGACATCGCGCGGATGTGGGAGCAGGCACAGCGTGACGAGCGGTTCTCGCCCGAGGAACGGCTCCGGGTCCGCCGCAACCAGGTCCGCATCGCCCGTCGCGCGGTCGACGCCGTCGACGAGTTGTTCCTGCACGCCGGCGGCACCGCGCTGCGCAGCGACTCCACGCTCCAGCGGTGCTGGCGTGACATCCACGCCGCGATGAACCACGCCAGCAACAACGCCGACCCGATCTACCAGGCCTACGGCCTGAACACGTTCGGTCTCCCGTTGCCGGGGTCGGTGCTCTTCTGAGGGACTCGCGGGGCCCGGCCCGCCGCCCACAGACGACGAAGCCGCCTGTGGCAGCGCGATGGGGAGGCGCACGCTGCCCTCGCGCCCCGTCCGGAGAACTTGTCACCACCACGACCATTCCTTCTTGGAGGGTAGCCCGTATGCCTGTTCCGCACCGTACTCCCGCTCATCCGCACAGGTGGCACGCGTGAGCGCCCCCGAGTCCGCCGATGCCGTGGCGGATGTGCTTGCCGTCCTGGACGAGGCCGTCCGCACCGGCGAACCGTGCTGCCCGGTGCGCTCGCTCCTGCCCGCAGGGGACATCGGGGCCGCCTACGCCGTACAACGGGCTTACGTCGAGCGCGGCGTCGCGGCCGGCCGGCGGCCGGTGGGCCGCAAGATCGGCCTGACGTCACCCGCTGTCCAGCGTCAGCTCGGCGTGGACCAGCCCGACTTCGGCGCGCTGTTCGCCGACATGGCGGTGCCCGAGGGGCGGCCGATCGAGGCCGACCGGCTGTTGCAGCCGAAGGTCGAGGCCGAGGTGGCCCTGGTGCTGGGCGCGGATCTGCAGCACCGGGACCCGACGGTCGCCGACCTGCTGCGGGCCACCGCCTTCGCACTGCCCGCACTGGAGATCGTCGACAGCCGCATCACAGGGTGGGACATCACCATCGTCGACACCGTCGCCGACAACGCCTCCAGCGGTCTGTTCGTCCTCGGCGGCACCCCCGTACCGCTGGACCGGGTCGACCTGCGTGCCGTACGGATGACGCTGACGAAGAACGGCGAGACGGTCTCACGGGGGACCGGCGCCGACTGTCTGGGCAGCCCGCTCACCGCCGCCCTCTGGCTCGCCTCGACCCTCGCAGGCCTGGGCGATCCGCTGCGTGCCGGCGACGTCGTCCTGACCGGCGCCCTCGGGCCCATGGCTGTCGCCACCGAGGGCGACGAGTTCTCGGCACACATCGAAGGACTCGGCACGGTCTCGACCGTGTTCGCGTCCGCCACCGCGGAAGGAGCGGAAGCATGACCACGAAGGTCGCCGTCATCGGGTCCGGCAACATCGGTACCGACCTGATGATCAAAGTTCTGCGGCTCTCCGACTCCCTGGAGATCGCCGCCATGGCCGGCATCGACCCCACATCGGACGGACTGGCCCGCGCCCGCCGCCTGAAGGTCGCCACCACCCACGAGGGCGTGGACGGCCTGGTGAGGATGGACGAGTTCGCCGAGGTCTCGGTCGTCTTCGACGCCACCTCCGCCGGCGCGCACCGCCGCCACGACGAGGTGCTGCGCTCGCTGGGCCGCACCGTCGTCGACCTCACCCCCGCCGCGCTGGGCCCGTACGTCGTGCCCCCGGTCAACGGCGACGCCCACCTCGACGCGCCGAACGTCAACATGGTGACCTGCGGCGGCCAGGCCACCATCCCCGTCGTCGCCGCCGTCACCGCGGTGACGCCGGTCCACTACGGGGAGATCGTCGCCTCGATCTCCTCCCGCTCGGCCGGTCCCGGCACCCGGGCCAACATCGACGAGTTCACCGAGACCACCTCCGCCGCCATCGAGAAGGTCGGCGGAGCGGCCCGCGGCAAGGCCATCATCGTCCTCAACCCGGCCGAGCCCCCGCTGATCATGCGGGACACCGTGCACTGCCTGGTCGGCGACTGCGACGACGCCGCGGTCACCGCCTCGGTGGAGGAGATGGTCGCCCGCGTCCAGGCCTACGTCCCCGGTTACCGCCTCAAGCAGAAGGTGCAGTTCGACCGGGTCGCCGCCGATGACCCGCTGCGCTCGCTGCTTCCGTCCGGCTCCCGGTCCGGCGGGGCCGCGAAGGTGTCGGTCTTCCTCGAAGTGGAGGGTGCCGCCCACTACTTGCCGGCCTACGCCGGCAACCTCGACATCATGACCTCGGCCGCCCTGCGCACCGCCGAGCGCATGGCCGCACACCGCACCCCGGAGGTGGCATCCCGATGACCACGAGCCCAGCAACCCCTCTGTACGTCCAGGACGTCACCCTCCGGGACGGCATGCACGCCGTCAGGCACCGGTACACCGTGGAGCAGGCCCGCACCATTGCCGGCGCGCTGGACGCTTCCGGCGTCGCTGCGATCGAGATCGCCCATGGCGACGGTCTGGCCGGCTCGAGCATCACCTACGGCGTCGGTGCCCACACCGACTGGGAGTGGATCGAGGCCGTCTGCGATGCCGTGACCCACGCGATCCCCACCACCCTGCTGCTGCCCGGCATCGGCACCCTGCACGAGCTGAAGCAGGCCCACTCCCTCGGTATCCGCTCGGTGCGCGTCGCCACCCACTGCACCGAGGCCGACATCTCCGCCCAGCACATCGCCGCCGCCCGCGAGATGGGCATGGACGTGGCCGGGTTCCTGATGATGTCCCATATGGCCGAGCCCGCCGAACTCGCCCGCCAGGCCAAGCTCATGGAGTCCTACGGCGCCAACTGCGTCTACGTCACCGACTCCGGTGGCCGGCTGACCATGGACGGGGTGCGCGATCGCTTCCGCGCCTACCGTGACGTCCTCGACCCGCGTACCGAGACCGGCATCCACGCCCACCACAACCTCGCTCTCGGCGTCGCCAACACTGTCGTCGCCGTGGAGGAAGGCGCCACCCGCGTGGACGCGTCACTGGCCGGACAGGGCGCAGGCGCCGGTAACTGCCCCCTGGAGGCGTTCGTCGCGGTCGCCGACCTCATGGGCTGGGAACACGGCTGCGACCTGTTCCCGCTGATGGACGCCGCCGACGACATCGTCCGTCCTCTGCAGGACCGTGACGTCCGAGTGGACCGGGAGACCCTCACCCTCGGCTACGCCGGGGTCTACTCCAGCTTCCTGCGCCACGCCGAAGCCGCCGCCGCTCGTCACGGCCTCGATACCCGTGCCGTCCTCGTAGAGGTGGGCCGTCGCAAGATGGTCGGCGGCCAGGAGGACATGATCACCGACATCGCCCTCGACCTCGCCGCGGCCCGTACCGCCTAACAGCCATGATGGTCTGTGCTCGGCCGAACTGATCCAGGGCGGCCGAGCCGATTGCGGGTGTGCCGGCGGGCGGGGGCCTTGACCCCTCCGACCTCGTGAGCGGCAGAACCGCTGGCACACATCCCGAACAGGACAGTCGAACTCAGCCAGGACTGGTCGACAGCTGACGTCTGCACTGGCACTGCTCGGTTACGTCATGTAACTGAGTGTGGCGTGCAGGGAAAGTGGTGACCGGCGGATCGCGTGGCAGCGACGGGGTGGTTGGATGGTCCGGCAGGGCAACCTCTCGGCCACGCTTTTCGAGGTCTGGGGGCGGGCGGAGCAGGGAAAGACGTGGTGTGGCGAACGCCTGACCGGCCCCCGTTCGAGCCGGATCGAGGAGGATGCAGCCGGACGGAAACGTGCTGCTTTGTCCGGCGTTTCGGCATCGTCGCAGGTGAGAGGCGTCACGCTTTTGGGTTCGAGTCCCACCCGCCCCACCACAGCAGAAACGTTGTGACCAGTGGGAACGACGTTGCGACGCTAGCCGGGGCACGTCATGCGCCGCAGGAACGCCGCAGCGACTCGCCGCAGGCTCCTTCGGATGGCTCACGGCATGGCCGGTGAACGCCTGAGCGGTGACATCTCCCGCATCGGTTCCGGCCACCGAACGTACGCCCGTGGCGGCCGTCTTCCGCCCTGTCGCGAGCACGATGAGCTGCCGCCCGCAAATGTTGGTGACATGTCATGGCTATGTACATCATGGACTCATGGTGAGGGGTGACTGGTATGTCTGTGACTCAGGTCGATCTCGATGACGAGGCGCTGGCCGAGGCGATGCGGCCCTGGGAAGGGCACATCGCCGCCGGCGTGTTCCATATCTGCGAGCCCACGAGGGCGGAGTTCCTCTGCTCGGCCACAAGCCCGGCCCATCGGGATGAGTTGGCCGAAGAGTTGGATGATCTCTGCCATCTCTCGCCGGTTCCCAAGACCGCGTGGCGCTGGGTCGACACCGCGCAGTACAAACTCACCCAGCGAGCGCAGCACCGCGCCGCCGGAGCCATCGATCTCCTGGTGTGCGCGACGGCGGTCCAGCACGGTCACACGGTGCTCCATGTGGACAACGACTTCGCCACAGTGGCGGCGGTGCTCAAGGAAGTGCAGCAACGGGACGTACGCGCCTGACCGTTGTCCATCGGCGGTCGTCGCAGGGCGGATCAGGCGGTACGGACGCTTCCAGCGGATGGACACGGCCTGTCGGAACGGAGTCCGGTCGATGACACCACCCGTGTCGCCCAGCCATCAGTCCTCGTTGGGCGCACAGACCGAGTCCGCCGCCTCCCGCGGCCTGGGGTAGCTGAGCTTCCTGACCAGTTCGACCCGGTATCAGGCCGTGCTCCGGGCCGCCGGGACCGGTCGATACCATCCTCCGTGACCGAATCCCTGATCGAGACAACGGACGAGGCCGATGAGCCCGCCCCTCGCTCCCGCATATTCGCCGACCTGACCCCGCTGCGGACGTCCCCCGACTACCGGCGGCTCTGGTTCGGGAACACGGTCTCCTGGGTGGGGCAGGGGATGACGGCGCTCGCCGTCTCGCTCCAGGTGTACGACCTCACCGGGTCCGCCTTCTCCGTCGGGCTGATCGGATTCTGCTCGCTCGTGCCCCTGGTCGTCTTCGGGCTGTACGGCGGGGCCATCGCCGACACCGTCGACCGGCGGAAGCTGGGACTGGCCAGTGCCTTCGGGTCGTTCGTCCTGTCCGTCGGGCTGGTGGCGATCACCGTCGCCGGGGTGGAGCGGGTGGGGCCGCTGTACGTGGTCGTCGCACTCCAGGCCGTCTGCTTCGCGCTCAACTCACCGGCCCGCAGTTCGATGATCGCCCGCCTCCTGCCGGCCGAACAGCTGCCCGCCGCCAACGCGCTGAACTCCATGACCAGCACCACGGGCGCGCTCGTCGGGCCGATGCTCGGCGGGCTCATCGTCGGCTGGTGGGGATACCGGGCCGCGTACGGCATCGACGCAGTCACCTTCACCGCCTCGCTGTACGCGATGTGGCGGCTGCCCTCGATGCTGCCGGACCGGGTGGAGGGCGCCGCCGACGCCGGGAAGCGGGCGTCGGTGATGGACGGCCTGCGGTTCCTGGGCACCAGGCCCAACCTGCGGATGACCTTCTTCACCGACATGTGCGCCATGGTGCTGGCCAGTCCCCGCGCACTGTTCCCCGTCGTGGCCGTCGTCTGGTACGGGGGCGATGCGAAGACCACCGGACTGCTGGTCGCGGCCCCGGCGATGGGGGCGCTGCTGGGCGGGGTGTTCTCCGGCTGGCTGGGGCGGATCCGGCGGCACGGGCTCGCCGTGCTCCTCGCGGTCGCGGGCTGGGGCACCGCCATCGCGGTGTTCGGGCTGACCCGGCAGCTCTGGCTCGGGCTGATCTTCCTGGCGCTCGCGGGGGCGGCCGACACCACCTCGATGGTCTTCCGCAACACCATGCTCCAGGCCGCCGTGCCGGACGAGATGCGGGGGCGGCTCCAGGGCGTGTTCATCGTCGTCGTCGCGGGCGGTCCCCGGCTCGGCGACTTCCTCGCCGGATCGGTCGCCGATCTCGTCTCGCCCGGCGCGGCCGTGACCGGGGGAGGGATCGCCTGCGTGGTCGCCGTGGCGGTGCTGGCCCTGCGGTGGCCCCGGTTCGCGCGGTACGACGCACGCGATCCCGAGGCCTGAAGAAACGGCCAGGGGTCTTCCGTCCGGACCGTTCCGGCCGTTCGGGCCCCGCGCCCGGACCGGGGCCGCGGTCCCGTCAGGCGACGTCCGTGAGCTTCGGCATCTCGCCGCCGGTCGTCGTGCCGTCGATCAGCGAGAACGGTGCGCCCTGCGGGTCGGTCAGCGCCGCGAACCTGCCGAACGGGATGGTCATCGGGCCGAACCGGAGCTTGGCACCGAGTGCCTTGGCCTTCTCCACGGCCGCGTCGCAGTCCGCGACGGTGAAGTACACGTTCATGTACGGCGGCACCTCCGCGGGGAAGTCCTCCGTCATCTTCATCCGGCCGAGCACCGGGTCCGCGCCCAGGTCGTAGAGCGCGAAGTCGATCGTGTCGTCCTCCACGCGCTTCAGCCCGTACCCGAAGACGCCACGGAAGAAGGGGTCCGCCTTCTCCGGGTCCCGGGTGAAGACCTCGCCCCAGCTGTAGGCGCCGGGCACATTGCGCGCACCGAATCCCTCGTGGCTGCCCGCCTGCCAGACCCCGAACGCCGTCCCGCCCGGGTCGCGGGCCAGCACCATCGTGCCGAACTCGCCCACCTGCATGGGTTCCACCAGCACCTCGCCGCCCTGCTCGCGGATCTTCGCGGTGGTGGCCGCGGCGTCCGGCGCGGCGAGATACAGGGTCCAGGCGGCCGGTACCTCATGACCGGGGACGGGCGGCATCAGGGCGGCGACCGCCTTGCCGTCCACGTACGCCTGGGTGTAGTTGCCGAACTCGGGCAGCGAGTCGCCGTAGGTCCAGCCCAGCAGCTCACCGTAGAAGCGTTTCGCACCCTCGATGTCACCGAACGTCGCATCGGCCCAGCACGGAGTGCCCTTTGTCTCTGCGGCCATGATCTGGCCTCTTCTCTTCACTGGATGATTTGCCCCTCCTGTCACGCTATCGACCCATCGCCTCCCGTGCGCGTCGAGCCCGCCCCGGCACCCGGCGGGCCGGGCCGCACGACGGAGCGGGCGACCCCCAGGTCCACCAGGTCCTGCGGACGCAGCCGCAGCTGGTCCGCCGTGGCGTGCACCTGGTCCGGGGAGCGCTTCAGGATCGCCGCCGCGAGCTCCGGGGCGATGACCGAGAAGTAGCTGTCGGCGGTGACATGGGTGTTGTCCGGTGCGGCCAGGGCCAGTGCGCCGCCCGAACCGCCCTCCCCGATCACCAGGGTCGTGACGGGGACCCGGGCGGCCGCGACCGCCGCGAAGGCGTCGGCGATGGCCGCGCCCGCGCCGGCCCGTTCCGCCTCGGCGTCGTTGGCCGCGCCCGGGGTGTCGACCAGGGTGAGGACCGGGACGCCGAGCCGGTCGGCCAGCCTGATCACCCGGGCCGCGGTGCGGTAGCCCGCCGGGCGGGTCGCGGTGCCGCACTGGGCGACGTACGCGACGGGCCGCCCCTCGCGCAGCCCGAACCCGCAGAGCAGCCCGGGGTCCGTGCCCCCGCAGCGGTCCCCGTGGAGCGGGAGCCGCATCCCGAAGTAGGCGTCCAGATATGCCTCGGCGCGCGGCCGCGACGCGGACCGGGCCCGGACCACGGCATCCCAGCCGGTCCGCGGGAGCCCGGTCACGGAGAGCACGGCGGGCACCGGCGCGGGCTGCGGTGCGGGGTCGCGGTGGGCGAGCGCCCGCAACCAGTGGCCCAGAGTGGCGGCCAGTTCCTCCGGCGGGACGATCGCGTCGATCTGGCCGGCCGCCAACTGGCCCTCGGCGGTGTACGCGAGGGGGTCGGCGCCGGGTGGCCGTACCCGGGAACCGGCGAACCCGACCTGGGCCCCCGGCAGCGCCAGGATCACATCGGCGCCCGCGCCCAGGGTCGCCCAGCCGCCGCCGGTCGTCGGGTCGCGCAGGACCGCGAGCTGCGCCGGACCGGCCGCCCGCAGCCGTGCCGACGCACGGGCCACCCGGTGCAGCTGGGTGAGCGCGATCATGCCCTCCTGCATCCGGCTGCCGCCCGTCGCGATCAGCGAGACGAGGGGGAGCCGCCGGGTCACGGCCTCCTCGTACGCCGCCTCCAGCCGGTCCCCGGTGCGCTGCCCGAGCGAGCCGCCGAGGAACCCGAACTCGAACGAGACCAGGACGCAGCGGTGGCCGCCGAGGGTGGCGAGGCCGTGCACGACGGACTCCCGCTCACCGGTGCGGGCGGTGGCCCGCGCCCGGGAGTCCGCGTATCCCGACCAGCCGAGGGGCCCGTCGGCCTCGGTGTCCTCGCGCGGGGCGGTCGACTCGGTGAAGTCGGCGGTGACGGCGGCGATCGCCGCGCGGGCCGACAGCCGGTCAGCCATGGAGCGACCGCTTCATGATCTTGCCCAGGTCGTTGCGCGGCAGCGCGTCCAGGTAGCGGACGGTGCGCGGCCGCTTGTGCGGGGAGAGCTGGGCCGCGACATGGCCGGCGAGCTCGTCGGCCGAGGGCGGGGAGGCGGGGTCGGCCGGCACGACCCAGGCGACGATGCGTTCGCCCAGGTCCGGGTCGGGTTCGCCGGTGACGGCGGCCTCGCGGACCCCTGGGTGCTCCAGGAGGGCGTTCTCGATCTCACCGGCGCCGATCTTGTAGCCGCCGCTCTTGATCAGGTCGGTGGCCTTGCGGCCGACGATCCGTACGTACCCGTCGGGGTCGAGGGTGGCCATGTCCCCGGTACGGAACCAGCCGTCGGCGGTGAGGGCCGCGGCCGTCGCGTCGGGGCGGTTGAGGTAGCCGGTGAACAGGTTCGGGCCGCGCACCTGGATCTCGCCGATGGACGCGGGGTCCGTGAGCGCGCCGCCGTCCTCCTCGACCAGGCGGAGTTCGACGCCGCGCAGCGGGGCGCCGACGGTGCCGGGGCGCGGTTCGCCGTCGGCCCGCACGCCCGTGTTCATGAGCGTCTCCGTCATGCCGTACCGCTCGATGACCCGGCGGCCGGTCGCCGCCGCGATCCGCTCGTGGTCGTGGACCGGCAGCGCGGCCGATCCGGAGACCAGCAGCCGGGCGCCCGCCAGCGCCTTCGCGAGCCCGCCGGACGTGGCGGGGTCGGCAAGCGCTTCCGCGATCCGGTGGTACATCGTCGGCACGCCGAACAGCATCGTGCCGCCCGACTCCAGCTCCCGGGCCACGCCCTCGGTGGAGAACCGGCCGAGATGGCGTACCGAACCGCCCCGCCGCAGCGGACCGAGGACGCCGAGGATCAGTCCGTGCACGTGGAACAGCGGCAGCGCGTGGACGAGGACGTCGTCGCCGGTCCACTGCCAGGCGTCCTCCAGTGCGTCCAGGGTGGCGGCGACGGCCCGGCACGGCAGCACCGCGCCCTTGGGCGGGCCGGTGGTGCCGGAGGTGTACACGATCAGGGCCGGGGACTCGGGGGAGGGCTCGGGGAAGGGGGAGGCGCTCTCCTCGGACACGGCCGGCGTCGCGGGGACCGTGTCCACGTCCACCCGGGGCAACGCGGCCAGCGCGGGCGGCAGTACGTCGCCGGCCGCGGCCAGCACCGCCGAGGGTGCGCTGTCCGCGACGATATGGGTGAGCTCCCGCTCGCCCGTCTTCGGGTTGAGCGGTACGGCGGGCACCCCGGCCCGCAGCGCGGCGACCACCGCGATCACGGTCTCCGGGGCCGGGGCGGCCCAGACCGCGACCCGGCCGGCACCGGCGATCCGGGCCGCGAGCGCATCCGCGGCTGCGGCCAACTGCGCGTAGGTCATGGACTGTTCGCCGAACCGGACGGCTTCGCGGGCAGCCGGCGGACCGGCAGGATCCTGGAGTGCAGGCAAAAGTGGCATCACACTGCGAACCCTAGAAGGGCGAAGCGCTTCCGTCCCCGGAATGTGTCCCGAACCGGCGCCGGATGGCTGTACGGGGCATCCGGCGGGAATTTGGATACGACCTTGACATATTAATTTTGCGTTGCCAGCATGCAAAAAGTTCACTCCGGTAGGGCATCTCGGCGCGGTGGGTAAGAAAGAACCTGGCTGCATCGCCGCTCGCCCGGCAGCACACGCACGTCGCAAAGCGCGACAGCGCCTTGCCTGACAACCCCACGCACCGTCAGGAAGGAAGCGTTCATGCCTCTGTCCCCACCCCTGTGGTCCAGACTCGTCACCGCACTCACCCTCGTCGCCGCCGGCGGCCTCGCCGCGGGCACCGCGGCGGCAGCGCCCGCAGCCCCCACCGCGGTCCACGCGGCGGCCGGCATCCCGGCCGCCGACTACCAGCAGGTCCAACTGGCCCTCGGCGCCGACGAGCTGGGCGAGGCCATGTCCCTGGCCGTCCTGCCGGACCGGTCCGTCGTCCACACCGCCCGGGACGGCACGGTCCGGCTCACCGACGCCTCCGGGGCGACGGGGACCGCCGCCAAGCTCAATGTCTACACGCATGACGAGGAAGGGCTGCAGGGCGTCGCCGCCGATCCGGACTTCGCCACCAACCGCTACCTCTACCTCTATTACTCACCCCCTCTGGACACCCCCGCCGGTGACGCCCCCGTCACCGGGACGGCCGCCGACTTCGAGCCGTGGAAGGGGCACCTCAACCTCTCCCGGTTCACCCTGAGGACAGACGGGACGCTGGACACCGCGAGCGAGAAGGTCGTCCTCGAAGTCCCCAACGACCGCGGCCAGTGCTGCCACGTCGGCGGTGACATCGACTTCGACGCCGCCGGGAACCTCTACCTGACCACCGGCGACGACACCAACCCGTTCGAGTCCGCCGGCTACGCACCGATCGACGAACGCACCGAGCGCAACCCGCAGTTCGACGCTCAGCGCTCCTCCGGGAACACCAACGACCTGCGCGGCAAGCTGCTGCGGATCAAGCCCACCGCCGCCGGCGGCTACACCGTCCCGGCCGGCAACCTCTTCGCCCCCGGCACCGACCGGACCCGGCCGGAGATCTACGCGATGGGCTTCCGCAACCCGTTCCGGATGTCCGTCGACAAGCCGACCGGTGTCGTATACATCGGCGACTACGGCCCCGACGCCGGCACCACCGACGCCGGCCGCGGACCCAGCGGTCAGGTCGAGTTCGACCGCGTCACCGGTCCCGGCAACTTCGGCTGGCCCTACTGCACGGGCACCAACACCGCCTCGGAGACGTACAACGAGTACACCTTCCCGGACGGCCCCTCCGGCGCGAAGTACGACTGCGCGGGCGGCCCGGCCAACAACTCCTTCCGCAACACGGGGCAGCCGACGCTGCCCGCCGTACAGCCCGCCTGGATCAGGTACGCGGGTGACGCGGGCTCCCCGCCCGAGTTCGGCGGCGGCTCCGAATCGCCGATGGCCGGCCCCGTCTACCACTACGACGCGGACCTCGACTCGGCCGTGAAGTTCCCCGCCTCGCTCGACGGCCGCTTCTTCGCCTCCGAGTACGGCCGCCAGTGGATCAAGCCGATCGAGGTGAAGGCCGACGGCTCACCCGGGACGATCGACAGCTTCCCGTGGACCGGGACCCAGGTCATGGACTCCGCGTTCGGCCCGGACGGCGCGCTGTACGTCCTGGACTACGGCACCGGCGCCAACAACCAGGCGCTGTACCGCGTCGAGTACCTGGCGGGCAGCAACCGCTCCCCGGTCGCCAGGGCCGCGGCGGACCGGACCTCGGGCCCGACCCCGCTCGACGTCGCGTTCTCGGCGGCCGGCAGCGCGGACCCCGAGGGCGGGGCACTGAGCTACGCCTGGGACTTCGGTGACGGAGCCACCTCCACCGACGCCGATCCGCACCACACCTACACCACCGCCGGGACCTTCCGGCCGACCCTGACCGTCACCGACCCCGAGGGCCTCACCGGCACCGCCAGCCTCGTCGTGACAGCGGGCAACACCGCCCCCACGGTCACCCTGACCACGCCCGCCGACGGCGGACTCTTCTCCTTCGGCGACTCCGTGCCCTTCACGGTCACCGTCACCGACCCGGAGGACGGCACCGTCGACTGTGCGAAGGTGAAGGTCACCTATCTGCTCGGCCACGACAGCCACCGCCACCAGATCACCTCGAAGAACGGCTGCTCCGGCACCATCGACGTCCCCGTCGACGGTGAGCACGACAGCGCCGCCAACATCTACGGGGTCTTCGACGCCGAGTACACCGACGCCGGCGGGCTCACCACCCACAGCGCCGACATCCTCCAGCCCCGCCACCGGCAGGCCGAGCACTTCGCGGCCCAGTCCGGCATCGAGCCCGCCCAGCACGGTACGGCCGAGGGCGGCACCACCGTCGGCTTCACCGACAACGGCGACTGGATCTCCTTCGAGCCGTACGCCCTGGCCAACGCCACCGGCATCTCGGCCCGGGTCTCCTCCGCCGGTCCCGGCGGCACGCTGGAGGTGCGCGCGGGTTCCCCCACCGGCACCCTGCTCTCCACCCTGACCGTCGCACCCACCGGCGGCTGGGAGACCTTCACCGACGTCTCGGCGGACGTGAGCGGCGCACCCGCCGGCTCCACCGAACTCTTCCTCGTCTTCAAGGGGCCCACGGGCCAGGGGAATCTGTTCGACGTCGACGCCTTCACCTTCGAGACGGAGGGGGTGACCGGCTCATGAGACGCCAACTCTCGCGGCGCGTACGCCATATCGCCTGCGCCGCCGCACTCGCACTCGGAGCCGCGTTCCTGGCCCCCGCCCCGGCCGGCGCAGCCGCGGCGGCCGACCCGTACGACGTGCTCGTCTTCTCCAGGACCGCCGGATTCCGGCACGACTCCATCCCGGCCGGCATCACCGCGATCCAGGAACTGGGCGCGGCGGACGGCTTCGGCGTCACGGTCACCGAGGACGCGAGCGCCTTCACCCCTTCGAGCCTCGCCGGGTACGAGGCGGTCGTCTTCCTCAGCACCACCGGCGACGTCCTGGACTCCGGGCAGCAGGACGCCCTGTCGGCGTACGTCGACGGCGGCGGCGGATTCGTCGGCGTCCACGCGGCCGCCGACACCGAGTACGACTGGCCGGCGTACGAACACCTCGTCGGCGCCTGGTTCAAGAGCCACCCGGCGATCCAGCAGGCGAAGGTCGTCACCGAGGACCACGCCCACCCGGCGACCGCGCACCTCGACGACGACTGGGTCCGTACCGACGAGTGGTACAACTACCGCACCGATCCCCGCGACGACGTCCATGTGCTCCAGAGCCTCGACGAAAGCAGCTACACCGGCGGCGAGATGGGCGGCGACCACCCGATCACCTGGTGCCACCCGCAGCAGCAGGGGCGGTCCTTCTACACCGGTCTCGGCCACACCATCGAGTCGTACAGCGATCCGGACTTCCGTCAACTGCTCCTCGGCGGCATCCAGTACGCGGCCGGCGCGGTGCGGGCCGACTGCGGCTCCGGAACCCCGGACCCCGGTGTCTCCTCCGTGGAGGCGGAGTCGTACACCTCCTCCTCCGGTGTGCAGATCGCCGCGCACGCCGGTGCGGGCGGCGGGGCCACCCTCGGCTACATCGACAACGGCGACTGGGCGGGCTACGCCTCTGTGGAGACGGCCGGGGCCACCTCCTTCACCGCCAAGGTCTCCTCGGCCGGGGCGGGCGGCACCATCGAGGTGCACTCCGGTTCCGCCACCGGACCCCTGCTCGGATCGGTGGACGTCGCCCCGACCGGCGGCTGGGAGACTTTCACGGAGGTGACCGGCGCCCTCACCGCCACCGGTTCCGGCCCGCTGTTCCTCCGGTTCACCGGGGGAGCGGGCTCCCTCTTCGACATCGACAGCTTCACCCTGACCAAGGAGCAGAACGCCAAGGCCACGGGCTCCTCCAACGTCCACCTCTTCTACTACCCGTGGTACGGCACCCCGGAGACGAACGGCAGCTGGCGCCACTGGGAGCAGGGCGGCCACACCCCGCCCGACGACATCGGCGCCGACCTCTACCCGAAGCTCGGCCCGTACGACTCCGGTGACGCCGCCGGGGCCGTCGAACAGCACATGAAGTGGATCGAGCAGTCGGGCGCCGGCGTCATCGTCTACAGCTGGTGGGGACGGGGCGGTTACGAGGACACGCTCGCCCCGAAGGTCCTGGACGCCGCCGCCCGGCACGGGATCAAGGTCGCCTGGCACATCGAACCGTACGGGGGCAGGACGGCGGCCTCCGTGGTCGACGACATCGCCTACCTGAACGACAAGTACGGCGACAGCCCCGCCTACTACCGGGACGCCGAGCACGGCGACCGCCCGGCGTTCTACGTCTTCGAGAGCCTGAGGATCCAGGACTGGTCGGCCCTGGACGCCGTGCGCGACAGCGCCGTCGTCCTCGCCCAGACCACTGACACCACCAAGGTCGCGCACTTCGGCGGGATCTACACCTACGACGGCATCGCCGGTGCCACCGCCCCCGGCTGGCAGCAGGCGGGGGAGTACGCCGAGGCCAACGGCCTGGTCTGGGCGCCCTCGGTGGCCCCCGGCTACATCGACGACCGGGCCGTGCCCGGCAACACCACACCCACCCTGGGCCGGGAGAACGGCGCCTCCTACGACCTGGAGTGGAGCAACGCCCTCGACCCGGCCATCGGCGGATCGCCCTCCTGGGTCTCCGTCACCTCCTTCAACGAATGGCACGAGGGCAGCCCGATCGAGCCCGCGTCGAGCACCCCGCCCGCCGGACACGGCTACCAGACGTACGAAGGGGCGTACGGAAAGACGGGGGCCGCCGCCGAGACGGCCTACCTCGACCGGACGGCGTACTGGGCGGCCCGGTTCGAGCAGCAGCGCACGGCGGCTCGCGCCGCTCGCTGATCGGGTCCACGACGAACGGCGGCGTCCCGGCGGGGACGCCGCCGTTCGTCCGTGACCGCGGACGGAAGCGGGTTACCGGCCCCTCGGCGTGCTCCCTCCGGGGCCGGGAACGGTATGCCCCCGAAGTCGTAAATGCCCGAAAGCTGAGACAATCGCGGTATGGACCGTCTGGACAGGGAAATCCTCGGCGTTCTCCAGGAGGACGCCCGGCTCTCGTACCACGATCTGGGAGCCCGGGTCGGGCTCAGCGCCAACGCCGCGGCCGACCGGGTGCGGCGGCTGCGCCGGGACGGCGTCATCCGCGGCTTCACCGTGATCGTCGACCCCGCCGCCGACACCCGGACCGGCCTCGTCGTCTTCATCGATGTGACCCTGCGGATGGACACCACCAACGAGGTCTTCGAGCGGGCGGTGCTGACGCTGCCCGGCATCACCGAAGTGGTGCACGTGACGGGCGGGCACGACTATCTCGTACGGGCCACCGCCGCCGACACCGCCGCGCTGGACGCCCTGCTGCGCAGACTCAGGCGGGAGGCGGGCGTCGCCCACTCCAGCACCAGGGTCGCGCTCAGAGCGGCGCCTGCCAAATGACGGCCGGCGGGCGCGATCCGTCCCGCTCCCGCCCGTCGTCGCCGACCGTCAGCCGGACCGCGGCCCGGCCGTCGGGCAGCACGGCGGTCACATCGACCTCCACCTCGATCTCCGATACCCCGGCCCGCCGGTGCGCGGCCGCCAGCGCCCCGCGCAGCGCGGCGAGCAGCTGCCCGCCCGCCGGCTCCCGCACGAGGGCGTCCACCGCCCCGGTGAAGTGCACCGACGGCTGGAAACCGAGCACCGCGGCCGCGCCCCGGGTCTCCCGCAGCACCTGACCTCGGAAGGTGGTGGGGGCCTCGGCGGGCGGCTGCTGGAGGGCGAAGATGGTCGTCCGCACCTCCTGGATCGTGGAGTCCAGTTCGTCCACGGCCCTGCCGAGCAGCTCGTCGGTCTCCCCGGTGCCGGCCCGGCGGCGGGTCGACTCCAGCATCATCTCGGTGGCGAACAGCCGCTGGACGACGAGATCGTGCAGGTCGCGGGCGATCCGGTCCCGGTCCTCGTACACCGCGAGCTGCTCGCGGTCGTGCTGGGCGTCCGCCAGGACCAGCGCGAGCGCGGCCTGCGAGGCGAACTGCGAGGCCAGCAGCCGGTCCACGGCCGTGTACGGGCGGGCGCCGCGCCGCCGGGGCAGGGCGAGGGTGCCGATGAGCCGCCCGCCGCTCTGCAACGGCAGCATCATGCTGGGGCCGAACCTGGACCGTACGTGGGTGGTCATCCGGGGATCGGTCGCCGAGTCCTCCAGGAAGACCGGCTCGCCGCCCAGCAGCTGGACCAGGACCGGCGCATCGGGCGCGATGGTGGTGCCCACCAGGCCGGCCGGGTCGTCGAGCGTGGAAGCGGCGACGATCTCCATCCCGCCCTCCTCGGTCGGCTGGAGGATCACCCCGGCCGCCGCGTCGCTGAGGATCCTGGCCCGTTCCGCCACGGTCATCAGGGCGTCGGCGGCGTTCTCCCCGGTCAGCAGGGTGTTGGTGACCGCGGCCGCGCCCTCGATCCAGCGTTCCCGCTGCCGGGCCGTCTCGTACAGCCGGGCGTTGCCGATCGCGATTCCGGCCTGCGAGGCGAGGACCCGCAGGAGGGCCGCGTCGGTGTCGGTGAAGTGCGCGGTGCTCTTCTCGGTGAGGTAGATGTTCCCGAAGACCTCGTCGTCCACCCGGATCGGGGCGCCGAGGAACGAGTGCATCGCGGGGTGGCCGGGCGGCACCCCGGTGGAGCGCGGGTCGGTGGTGAGGTCGTCGGAGCGCAGCGGCCGAAACTGGTCGATGAGCGCGCCGAGCATGCCCGAGTGACTGTCCGGGAAGTCGCCGATGGCCTCCCGTTCGGCGTCGCTCAGCCCGGAGACGAACAGTTCGCTGATCTTGCCGCGCTCGGGGTCCAGCACGCCCAGGGCGCCGTAGCGGGCCTCGGTGAGTGCGGTGGCGGTGTCGATGATCTGCTGGAGGGTGGCCCGCAGTTCGAGATCACTGCCGACGCTCAGCACCGCCTCCAGGAGCATCGGCAGCCGGGGCGTCTGCGGGATCCTTCCGCGGGGTGCCGCGTCGCGTGGTTCGTCGGTCATCCGCCGTACGACCCGCGGCACTCAGCAGGAGAGCGGGTCGAGGACCATCGGACGGATCTTGCCGTCCAGCATGGCGCCGAGCCCCAGTACGGAGCAGACGTCGGGCCGCTCGGCGATGTGCACAGGCATGCCGGTCGCGTCGCGCAGCATCTGGTCCAGGCCGGGCAGCAGCGCGCTGCCGCCGACCATCATGATCCCGCAGTCGGCGAGGTCGGCCACCAGGTCGGGCGGGCAGTCCCGCAGCACCTTGCCGAGGCCGTCCAGGACCGAGGTCAGCGGGCGGTGGATCGCCTGCCGCACGGCGGCGGTGTCGACCTGCACGGAGCGGGCCAGACCGGTCGCCACGTCCCGGCCGTGGATCTCGGTCACGGCGGGGCCGTGCGGGGTGAGGCCGTTGCCGCTGAGCGCCAGCTGCAAGGGGCGTACGGACTGGCTCGGCAGCATCAGCTCGTGGTACTGGCGCAGATGCTGGATCACCGCGTGGTCGATCGCGTCGCCGCCGATCGGGATGCGTACGGCGGTCACGATCGAGCCGAGCGAGAGCACCGCGATCTGGGTGGTCGCCGCCCCGCACACCATGATCATGGTGGCGGTCGGCTGCTCGACCGGCAGTCCGCACCCGACGGCCGCCGCGATCAGGGTGTCGACCAGCTCGACGCGACGGGCGCCGAGGCCGACCATGGTCTCGACGGCGGCCCGCTGGGCGAGCGGATCGCTGTCGTGCGGGGTGCAGGCGGCGGCTCGCAGCCGGGGCTTGCGGCGCAGTTGCCGGCGGAGCTTCTCGCCGAGCAGCTGGCGCAGCATGCGCTGGGCCATCTCGATGTCCACGACGGTTCCGCCGGAGACCGGACGGACCACCCGGATGTAGTCCGGGGTGCGGCCCGTCATCTGTTCGGCGAGCGCGCCGACGGCGATGAGCGATCCGGTACGGGTGTTCACGGCGGCGGCGCTCGGCTCGTCGACGACGAGTCCGAGCCCCTTGACGTACACCCGGGTCCGGGCGGCCCCGAGGTCGACGGCGACATGGCAACGGCGCAACTGATCGAGGCTGACGGTCACGGCGGGTCTCCCGAGAGCGCAGATGGGGGTACCGACGGGCAGCCGGCTCTCTCCGTATCGTGCGCCGGTGGGAGGCGTTGTGCGCGCTGGGATGCGCCGTAGGGAGTACGGAGCTGACGGCTCGTCGGCGGACGGTCTCGCGGTCCGGTCAGCGGGGGAGCAGTCGCTGGAACAGCCCCCAGGTGAACTCGGCGATGTACGGTTCGCCGGTGGCCGGGGCGGTGATCGCGAGCGCCCAGCGGGTCGGTGCGCTGCCCTCCATCGGGCGGGCCGGTGCGAAGGCCCGCGCGACCTCGTCCACGGTGCACGACCAGGGGCGCAGATCCTCGGCCGTGCCCAGGGCGGGGGCGGCCGCGCCGGGGGCCCGCACCAGCCACTCGTTCCACACGGCCCCGCCGGGTCCGGCCATCACCTCGAACCGCAGATCCGGCCAGAGCGGCACCGGCCACAGCAGCGCGTCGCACTCCAGATCGCCGACCGTGCGGCGCAGGGACGACTCCGGTTCGCCGAGCACGGACCGGTAGCGGCGCAACGAACCCCGCCCTCCCGGCGCCCGCGCCATGGCCTGCCAGCGGCGGTTGGCCTCGCGCATCTCGGCGAGCGTGGCGCTCAGTTCGTGCCGGGCGTCCTCGACGAGGCCGGGCTGATGGTCGGCCATCCGGCGCAACAGGACAAGCTGGAACTCGCGGGGGCCGAAAGGCGTGGCAGCGGTCATGGAATCCACGCTTCCACACAGGATCCTCACCTGAACCGCTTTCTCTGTTGTCCGATGGGCATCTAATCTGCGGGCGCCATGGATTACTGCCACCCCTGTCAGCGGCATCTCAACGGCGCCCTGGCCTGCGCCGGATGCGGAACCCCCGCGGAGGCGCTGAGCCACTACGCCGTGCCCGCGTCCCTCCGCCACGAACCGGACGCGCGGGACGAGAGGGCCGCGCCGTCCCGCCCCGGCGGCCGGCGCCGCCGGGAGCGCGACGCTGCCCGGACGGGGCGCGCCGCCGCCCCGGCAGGGCACGGTGGGCACGGTTCGCGTCGGCCGCCCCGGGGCGAGGAGCCGGGGACCCGGCCGCGCCGGGGCCGCCGGGCCCGCAGCCGTCGCGGCCGTACGGTGCTGCTGGCGCTGCTCGGGGTGGTCCTCGCCGCCGGAGCGCTGAGCCTGGCCGAGCTGGCGGCCGAGCCGGACGGCGGCGACGGCGCCTCGGACTACGTACGCGAATCGACGTCCGTCACGACCGCGCCCGCCCCGGAGCCCACGACGAGCGACGCCGCCGCGCCGCCCGGCCCGGTGCGGACTCCCGCGGGCAGCCCCTCGGTGGTCCCGGCCACCGACGCGCACCCCTCCGGCGCCGCCGGTACGGGCGCCCCGCGCCCCGAAGGCGTCACCTCGGCCCCGGCCGCCGCCGTGGAGGTGTCGGCCCCGCCGTCCGAGGCGCCCGTCACCCCGTCCGCCGATCCCTCGGAGCCGGACGACGGCACGGGCGGCGGCACGGGCGGCGGCACGGGCGACGCCCCGTCGCGGCCCCCGGTCCCCGAGCAGCCCACCCCGACGCCGACGCCGACACCCACCCCGGAGCCGACCCCCTCGGACTCGGGCGGCTGCTGGTTCCTGTGGTTCTGCTGAGGTTCTAGAGACTTTCAGAGACCCGGGTCCTGGGCCGGCGGGTCCATGCCCAGCATCCGGCGCAGCAGATCCCGCAGCACCGCACGGTCCGCGTCGGAGAGGCCGGCCAGCGGCTCGCGGGCGAAGTCGAGCGATTCGCGCAGTTGCCGCGCCGTTCGGGTGCCCTTCTCGGTGGGCGCGGCCAGCTTCACCCGCCGGTCGGCCGGATCGGGGCGACGCTCCACCAGACCGCGCACCTCCAGCCGGTCGACGATGCCGGTCACGTTCGACGGCTCGCACTTGAGCTTCTGCGCGATCCTGCGCATCGGCATCGGCTCCAGGGAGAGGAGCCCGAGGACCCGGGCCTGCGCACCGGTGAGGCTGTGTGCGGCCGCGGCCTCCTCGTACTCCTCGTAGTAGCGCGCCACGACGGTGCCGATGAGCTCGACGACTTCGAGGGTCAGTGGGTCTGTACGAGTGGCCATGGCGCTCAGGATAGCCGGTTACTTGACAACATGAAATATCCAGGCGCATGGTTGTTTCACATGGTGAAGCTTTTCCGCTCCGGTCGAACGGCTTCCCGTACTTCCCCCGAGACACCACCCCGAGACATCGAGGAGACACCGAGCCCATGTCTGCAGCACTTCCCACGTCCAGCCGTGAATGGCACCTCGTAGCCCGTCCGCACGGCTGGCCGAAGGCCGAGGATTTCGCGCTGCGTGAGGCACCGGTCACCGCTCCCGCCGAGGGCCGGGTCCTCGTCCGCAACCTGCACTTCTCGGTCGACCCGTACATGCGCGGCCGGATGAACGACGTGAAGTCGTACACCCCGCCGTTCAAGCTGGACCACCCCATGGAGGGCGGCGCGGTCGGCGAGGTCGTCGCCTCCAACGCCGAGGGGTTCGCCGTCGGCGACCACGTCCTGCACGGCCTCGGCTGGCGCGAGTACGCCGACGTCCCGGCCAAGCACGCCGTGAAGGTCGACGCCTCCCTCGCCCCGCTCTCCGCCTACCTCGGCGTGCTCGGCATGACCGGGCTCACCGCCTACGCGGGCCTCTTCGAGGTCGCCTCCTTCAAGGAGGGCGACGCGGTCTTCGTCTCCGGCGCGGCCGGCGCGGTCGGCAGCCAGGTCGGTCAGCTGGCGAGGCTCAAGGGCGCCTCGCGGGTCATCGGCTCCGCGGGCTCCGACGAGAAGGTCAAGCTGCTGGTCGAGGAGTACGGCTTCGACGCCGCCTTCAACTACAAGAACGGCCCCGTCGGCGAGCAGCTGCGCGAGGCCGCCCCCGACGGCATCGACGTCTACTTCGACAACGTCGGCGGCGAGCACCTCGAAGCCGCGATCTCCTCGTTCAACGTGCACGGCCGCGCGACCATCTGCGGCATGATCGCGCAGTACAACGCGACCGAGCCGACCCCGGCGCCGCGCAACCTCGCCCTGGTCATCGGCAAGCGGCTGCGCCTTCAGGGCATGCTCGTCGGCGATCACGCCGACCTCCAGGGCCAGTTCGTCCAGGAGGTCGCCGGCTGGCTGGCCTCGGGCGAGCTGAAGTACCGCGAGACCGTCGTCGAGGGCATCGAGAACGGCTTCGAGGCCTTCCTCGGGCTGCTCCGCGGCGAGAACACCGGAAAGATGATCGTTTCCCTCGGCTGACACGGCCGCAGGGGCACCCGTTAGGCTCATCCCAGGCCGTCGCGATCGTGGGCGCGAGTCGCGGCGCATCAGCAGGAGGATTCACACGTCATGACCATTCAGGACATCACCGTCGCGTACACCGCCGTCGCCACCGCCGAGAACGGCCGTGACGGCCGGGTCTCCTCGGACGACGGCAAGCTCGACGTGGTCGTCAACCCGCCGAAGGAGATGGGCGGAAGCGGCGCGGGCACCAACCCGGAGCAGCTCTTCGCGGCCGGCTACAGCGCCTGCTTCCAGGGCGCGCTGGGTGTCGTGGCCCGCCAGGAGAAGGCCGACATCTCCGGCTCCACGGTGACCGCCGCGGTCGGCATCGGCAAGACCGAGGCCGGTGGCTTCGGCCTGGAGGTCGCGATCACGGCGACCATCCCGAACGTCGACAGGGCGACCGCGCAGGCGCTCATCGAGAAGGCCCACCAGGTGTGCCCGTACTCGAACGCCACGCGCGGCAACATCAAGGTCGAGCTGTCGGTCGCCTGACCACCGGCACCACGAGCAGACGGGTTCTGCCCCCCTGGGCCTCCGCACACGGAGCCCCAGGGGGCAGCCCGCGTCGCCGGCCTTCTTGAACGCGGTGTCGACCCGGGGCGTCATGCCCTTCAGTCAGGCGGCAGCGGCTCTCGGCCCGGCACCACCGTCGCGTCACTCGTCGGAACAGGTGCCGGTCGAGGCCGCGGAGACCGGGGCCGGCTTCACCGTGTCGTAGGCAAGGAGTGGGCCGGGAATCCGCCGTGCGGCTCGCCGTTACGCTGACGCCATGCGTGATCCAGGAGCGGGCTTCGGCTATTTGATCAACGGGCAGCGCTGGGTCGCCCGGCACGGGCGCTGGTTCGGTATCGGCCTGGTCCCCGGCCTCATCACCCTGGTGGTGTACGCGGGCGCGCTCGTCGGCCTCGGCTACGGGGCCGACGACCTGGCGGCCTGGGCGACCCCCTTCGCCGACGACTGGTCATCGCCCTGGCTGGGCCTGCTCCGCACCACCCTGACCGTGCTGGTCTTCGCCTTCGGGCTGTTCCTGGCGGTGATCACGTTCACCGCCGTGACGCTGCTGGTCGGGCAGCCCTTCTACGAGTCGCTCTCCGAGGAGGTCGACCGGGCCGAGGGCGGCGAGGTGCCCGAGTCGGGGCTGCCGCTCTGGCGGGAGCTGTGGATCTCCGCCCGGGACAGCGTGCGCATCCTGGTCCGGGTCGCCCTGTACGCCGTGCTGCTCTTCGCCCTCGGATTCGTCCCGGTCGCCGGCCAGACCGTCGTTCCGCTGATCGGCTTCTGCGTCACCGGCTACTTCCTCGCCGAGGAGCTCACCGCCGTCGCGCTCCAGCGCCGCGGCATGGTGCTGAAGGACCGGCTGGCCCTGCTGCGCGGCCGCCGGCTGCTGATCCTCGGCTTCGGCGTTCCGCTGGGCCTGGCCTTCCTGGTCCCGTTCGTCGCCGTGTTCCTGATGCCGGGGGCCGTCGCCGGTGCGACCCTGCTGGCGCGCGAACTGGTGGGACAGGGCGGCGGAGCGGACGACGGCACAGCGGACGACGGGGAGGGCGAGGGAACAACCCTGCCGCTCTCCCCGCCGCACACCGCCGGCGGTTGAGCCTCAGCTCGTGTGCACCTCCAGCGCGGTACGGACCGCCGACTCCAGCGCCCCCTCGATCCAGGCGGGCTTGACCGAGGTGTGGCAGCCCGCGAAGTGCAGCGGACCCTCGGCCGAGCGCACATCGGCGAACAGTTCGGTGTGCTGGCCGGGCAGCAGCACGGACGCCTCGCCGTACGCGTACGTGTCGCGCATCCACGACTGGGTGGCGCCGGCCCCCGTGTAGAAGACCTCGACGCGCTGCCCGTACACGTCCTGCACCCCTCCCAGGGCGTGCGGGTAGCGCTCGTCGTCGTCCAGGGAGTCCCACTTCAGGGCGTCGTCGGCCCAGCTGTACGAGGCGAGGAGGACCCCGCCCTTGCTCGTGCCGACCGGGTGGGAGGGCTGGTACATGAACCGGTTGGCGTTGTCCGTGACCGATCCGCCGCCGATGACGTGCGCCGCCTCGGGCTGGTCGCGGGCGGTCGCGCGGTACGCCGCGTAGTGCACACGCTGGTTGGGCGGCAGGTGGCCCGCCGGTACGGAGGGGTGCGCGCCCAGCAGTGAACCGTCGGCCGGCGCCTTGCCGAGCCGGTACGCGTCGTACAGACCGGGCCGGATGCGGTTCAGCTCGGTCTTCCAGTCCTTCTCCTCGAACTCCCACCAGCGGCGGCTGAATTCGAGCAGCACCTTGGTGGCCGCGTCGTAGTGGATCTCGGTGATCGCGCGCCGCTTGCCGTACGAGAGCGCGGGGGTGACCGGGATGTGGCGCAGTCCGGAGAACGGCACGGTGACGATCGCCCGGTCGCCGGTGAACGTCTCCCGCACGACCTTGCCGTCACGGCCCTCGGACACCGTCTCGACGCGGACACCGTCGGCTCCGTGGCTGATCCTGGCGGCCCGGCGGTCCAGCCGCACCAGGTCCTTGACCCGTGCGTACATCGCGTCGGCCAGTGTCGCGGTGCCGTCGGGCAGTTCGTAGAACGCGGTGTCCGGGCTGATCAGGGAGGCCCCGATGAAGCTGTGCACAAAGGCGAGATGGAGGCGCGAGGTGAGGTTCTCGACGGTGCCGATGAGGTCGATCGTGCGCTCGTCGAGCTTGGCGGCCTCGGTCAGGAAGCGGAACATCGACCAGTGGCCGTAGCGCTGGATGACCCGTGCCCAGCCCTTGACGAGCTCCGAGCCCTCCTTGCCCTCGAACTCCGCGCGCACGGGGGCGAAGGCCTCGCGCACGATCGTCGAGGCCGCCTTGTCCTCGAACTCGGCGGGGACACCGAAGGAACGGTTCACCGCCTGCGGCTTCTTCGCGTAGTCCGCCTTGCGGATCCGGACGCCGTTGACGTGGATCCAGGTGTGGTTGGCGGGCCGGCCGGCCTCGTCGACGTCGACGAGGTAGAAGCGGCGGCGCTTCAGCTCGAAGCTGTCCATGAGCCCGGTGACGAGCGGGTGGCTGTCGGGGATCCGCATCGCCCCGGCCTCGGCGTACTGCTTCGGGTCGGCGAAGGGCGACTTCGCGTTCTCGTGGCCGCCGTTGCGGAAGGTCTTGATCCGGCCGCCGACCCGGTTGCCGTTGGCCTCGATCACGGTGACGGTGTGCCCGGCCTTGCGGAGCAGATGGGCGGCGGTGAGCCCGGCCGGGCCCGCGCCGATGATCAGTACCTTCTTGGGTGCCTTGCGGCTGCGCGGCAGCCCCTTGGAGAGGAGGACATCGCGGTAGTGCGGCACCAGCGGCTCGTCCTGCTCGTCGCGTACGAGGATGGCGCGGGCGACGCCCAGGCAGGCGTCCCAGTCGGAACCGGGGGCCGCCGGGGCGGGGGCGGAGAGAGAGCCGGGCGCGGCGGCGTTTGCCGGGGTCATGGCGGTCGCGGCGAGGGCGGAGGCGCCTGCGGCGGCACCGGCGATCATGGTGCGCCTGGAGGGCAGGCCGGAGTTCGGTCCGGCGGGCTTGGAAGTCATTCGGCCCACCCTGGGGGGCGCGAAACGGGGCGCACGTGCACGGACGCGCGTAGACCACCCGAAAACAACCCGGAAATCACTCGCAGGTGACGCTCAGCGATCTTGTCCTATTGGAGTAGTCGCAGCTCATGTCACCCGTGGGCGGGATCGCGGTCGGCGTCGGAGGCGTCCGTGGACTCCGGCCGCGCGGCCTGCGCGGTGTCGGGCCGCAGCAGCCGGAGGAAGTCCTGGAACGCGGCGGGCATGTCCACCGCGTCCGGGTCCAGCAGCCACTGGTACTGAAGCCCGTCCATCGTCGCGACCAGGAGCGGCGCGGCGCGCTCCGGCGTGAGCCCGCCCGGCAGCCGCTCACCGAACTCGGCGCGCAGCATCGCCGCCGTGCTCGCCCGGACCTGCGTGTAGCGGCGGGTGAAGAACTCCCGCGCCGGGTGCTCCTCCGTGACGCTCTCACCGAGCAGTGCCGAGAAGGTCTGGACGACGCCGGGGCGCATCGCGTTGTACTCGACGAGCGAGCCGAGCAGTTCGGTCCGCCAGCCGCCGTCGCTGCGGGGCCCGCCGCCGGTGTCCCACTGGTCGCGCTCCTCCAGGACGGCGACGAGCATCGCCTCCTTGGTGGGGAAGTAGTGCAGCAGCCCCTGCTGGCTCAGACCGACCCGCTCCGCGACCGCGCCCAGGGTGGCGCCCCGGTAGCCGCGTTCGGCGATCACCTCCAGGGTGGCGCGGAGAATCTCCGCCCGCCGCTCCACGCTCCTGGCCCGCACCATCTCCCGGCCCCCTTCCGGTCCACGTTCGATCCTCATACGGTCCTCCTCCAGGACCGTACGGCATGCCTGTATGTTACGTAGTGATAACGAACCCTACCGTTCTACCGGTCAAGGGTCATCATGAAGACATCCGGCAGAGGATCTCGACGAGGAGGTACGGCCGTGGCGGACGCGACCACACCCACGCACCCCGAGGCGGCCCGCGAGGCCGCCGCCGAAACGGCCCTGGCCGCACTCGGGCCCGACGACAAGGCCCGGCTGCTCGCCGGGCAGGACATGTGGTCGCTGCCCGCGCTCCCCGCCGTCGGACTGCGGTCCCTGGTCATGTCGGACGGGCCGATCGGGGTGCGCGGCGTCAGCTGGAGCGCCGACGACCCGTCCGTCGCGCTGCCCTCGCCCACCGCCCTCGCCGCGACCTGGGACCCCGCCCTGGCCCGCCGCGCCGGACACCTCCTCGCGCAGGAGGCCCGCCGCAAGGGGGTGCACGTGCTGCTCGCGCCGACCGTGAACCTGCACCGGTCCCCGCTGGGCGGGCGGCACTTCGAGGCGTACAGCGAGGACCCGTACCTCACCGGGGAGATCGGCACCGGCTATGTGCGCGGGGTGCAGGAGGGCGGGGTCGGCACGACCGTCAAGCACTTCGTCGCCAACGACGCCGAGACCGACCGCTTCACCGTCGACAACATCGTCGGCCCCCGCGCCCTGCGCGAGCTCTACCTCGCTCCCTTCGAACGGATCGTCACCAACGCCCACCCGTGGGGCATCATGGCCGCCTACAACCAGGTCAACGGCTCCACGATGACCGAGCACCGCTACCTCCAGAACGAGGTGCTGCGCGGCGAATGGGGCTTCGACGGCTTCATCGTCTCCGACTGGCTGGCCGCCCGCTCCACCGTCGCGGCCGCCACCGGCGGTCTTGACGTCGCGATGCCCGGCCCGAGGACGGTGTACGGGGCGGCGCTCGCCGCCGCGGTGCGGGCCGGTGAGGTCGAGGAGTCCGTCCTCGACACGGCGGTGCGCAACGTACTGCGGCTCGCCGCCCGCGTCGGCGTGCTGGACGGTGCCCCGCCCGTGGTCGCGGAGGCCGACCGGCCGGCCGCCGTCGACGGGGACGCGCTGGCCCGCGAGATCGCCCGCCGCTCCTTCGTCCTGCTGCGCAACGAACGCGGCGCGCTCCCCGTCGACCCGTCCGCCGTCCGGCGGATCGCGCTCAGCGGCGCCCTGGCCCGCGATGCCCGGGTGCTCGGCGGCGGCTCCGCACAGGTCTTCCCGCACCACATCGTCTCCCCGCTCGACGGTCTGCTCGCGGTGCTCCCCGAGGATGTGCTCGACTACCGGACGGGCGCCGACCCGAACGACGAACTCGCCCCGGCGGACAAGGGGTTCACCCTCAAGGCGGTCTGCCGCGACGCGGCGGGAACGGTCATCGGATCGGCCCCGCTGCACACCGGCACCGTCCAGTGGATCGGCACCGACCTGCCCGCGGGCGTGACCCACGAGACGCTGCACAGCGTCGAGATCACCGGCACCTTCACCCCGCGCGACAGCGGCGAGCACGTCTTCGGCACCCGCGGCACCGGAGCGCTGACCCTCACCGCCGCCGGCACGGCGCTCTACGACGAGGTGCACCGCGTCAGCGGCTCCGCCGACCCGGGCGAGGCGTTCTTCGGCACCCCCCAGGAGCGCGGCCGGGTCACGCTCACCGCGGGCGAACCGGTCGAGGTCTCCCTCCGGCAGCTCCCCGAGACCCTCGGCGCCGGCTCACCGATCCCCGGCGTCTCGTTCTCGCTCTGCCACCTCGGCCCGCGCCGCGACCCCGGCGAGCTGATCGCGGAGGCCGTCGAGGCGGCCCGCGCCGCGGACACCGCGATCGTCGTCGTCGGCACCACCGAACGCGTCGAGTCCGAGGGCTTCGACCGCACCGGTCTGCGGCTCCCCGGCCACCAGGACGACCTGGTGCGGGCCGTCGCCGCCGTCAACCCGAACACCGTCGTGGTCGTCAACTCCGGCTCCCCGGTGGAGCTTCCGTGGCGCGAGGACGTCGCCGCGGTGCTGCTCACCTGGTTCCCCGGGCAGGAGGGCGGCGCGGCGCTCGCCGATGTCCTGCTCGGCGCCGCCGAACCGGGCGGCCGGCTGCCCACCACCTGGCCCGCCCTCCTCGCCGACGCACCCGTCGCGGCCACCACCCCCACCGACGGCGAACTCCACTACGACGAGGGTGTCTTCATCGGCTACCGGGCCTGGGAGAAGGCCGGCACCGCACCGGCCTACCCCTTCGGCCACGGACTCGGTTACACCAGCTGGACGTACGAGGCCCTCACCGTCACCGCGGACGCCGCCACCGTCCGCGTCACCAACACCGGCACCCGGCCGGGCGCCGAGACCGTCCAGCTCTACCTGGCCCCGCGCGCCGACACCGTCGAACGCCCGGCCCGGGTCCTCGCCGGCTTCGGCCGCGTCGAGGCGGCCCCCGGACAGAGCGTCGAGGTGACGGTGCCGCTGGAGCGGCGCGCGTACGAGATCTGGGACGAGACGGCGTACGGCTGGACCGTCGTGCCCGGTACGTACGAGGTGCAGGCGGCCCACTCGCTCGGCGACGTACGGCTGACGGCGCCCGTGGAGATCAAACCGGTGGAGGTCAAGGCGCCGGAGATCAAGGCGTAACCCGCTCCCAGGTACGGAAGAGCCCCGGAGCGGTCCCTGACCCCGCTCCGGGGCTCTTCCCCGTACCGTCTCCGTCTCGTCCCGCGTCCGTCTCCCTCTCAGCGCGGCGCCGGGAACCCGTACACCGTCGTCGACACGTACTCCTCGCCCGGCCGCAGCACCGTGCTCGGGAACTCCGGCCGGTTCGGGGAGTCGGGGAAGTGCTGGGTCTCCAGCGCGATTCCGGCGCACGGCCCGAACGGCTCCCCGTCGAAGTGGTCCGCCGTGTAGAGCTGGAGACCGGGCTCCGTGGTCGTGACGGTCAGCACGCGGCCCGACACCTCGTCGTACAGCTCGGCCACCGGACCCGCCACGCCCTCGTCCAGCACGTAGTTGTGGTCGTACCCCTTGGTCACGGGCCGCGGCTCCCGGAAGTCGAACCGGGTCCCGTCCACCGGCCGGAACTCACCCGTCGGCAGCGACTCCGCGTCGGCCGGAGTGATCCGCCCGGCCGCGATCCGCAGCCGCGCGCCGAGCGCGCTGCCGCTGTCGGCGCCCGCCAGGTTCCAGTACGTGTGGTTCGTCAGGTTCACCACGGTCGGCGCGTCCGTCGTCGCCCGGTACGTGATCCGCAGCGCCCCGTCCTCGTCCAGCCTGTAGGCCACCGAGACATCGAGACGCCCCGGGAAACCCTCCTCGCCGTCCGCCGAGACCAAGGACAGCTCCAGCCCGTCCGCGACCTCCCGGGCGTCCCACACGCGCTTGTCGAAGCCGCGTGCCCCGCCGTGCACGTGGTTGCGCCCCTCGTTGCGCGTGAGGTGGCACGTCCGTCCGTCGAGCTCGAAGGCCGCGCCGCCGATCCGGTTCGCGTACCGCCCGACCACGGCGCCGAAGTAGGGCCCGGTGTACTTCAGGTACGAGGCGAGGTCCGGCAGCCCGAGCGCCACACCGGTCCGCGTGCCGTCGCGGTCCGGCACCTCGACCGACTGCACGATGCCGCCGTACGTCAGCACGCGTACCCGCGTGCCGTTCCGCTCCAGCGTCCAGCGGTGCACGGCCGTGCCGTCCCCGAGGGTGCCGAAGTCTTCCGTGCGCACTGCCGTGCTCGAACCCGTGTCCATGATCACGAACTCTAGACCGGCCGGGCCTCACACGGGGGGCCGGGCCGCCGTGACATTGCGGTACGCGATCTCGGCCAGCCGGGCCTGCCCGTTGCGCCCCGGGTGGAACCAGTCCCACTGGCTGAGCTGCTTGCCGGTGAACCGGTAGTCGAAGACCGCCCCGCCGTCGTAACGGCAGCGCACGTCCTTCGCGCACACCTCGCCCAGCACCCCGTTGTACGCCACCACACGCTCCTGGACCGCCGAGCGCCGCGCCACCGCCGAGGCGCTCATGTCGTCCGCGTCGGCCAGCATCGACTTGCAGATCCCGAGCTTCCAGATCTCCTTGCCCAGCTGGTTGCCGCGCCCCGTCGACCAGAGCCGCTTCAGGTCCGGCACGCTCGACACGTACACCTGCGTCTTCGGCGCGGCGCTGCGCAGCTGCCGCATCGACGCCTCGAACGACGCACGGAAATCGGCCACCGGTGTCATGACCCGCACCGAGTCCCGGCAGGCGTCGTTGGCGCCGATCATCACCGTGACCAGATCGGGGTCCTCCTTCGCGGCCAGCGCCATCTGCTCGGGCAACTGGGCCATCCGGGCGCCCGTCTCCGCGTGGTTCCAGCTGCGGTCCGCCGCGCCGGAGGCGCCGAGCAGCCGCACCGCGAGGCTGTTCACCTTGCTGTCGGAGCCGGTCGACCAGGAGACCTCGGGACAGTCCGCCAGCACCGAGCAGGCGTCGAACCCGCGGGTGATGGAGTCCCCGACCGCCGCGATCGATTTCGGGCTGCGGTCCCAGAGCGGGGCCGCCGCCGGGGAGGGGTGTCCGGCCGCCGCGCCCTTCGTCGTGTGGTCCGACCCGGAGTCGCAGCCGGCCAGCGCGGCCGTACCGAGACACGACAACGCGGCCAGCGCGGCCAGCGCGGTGCGCGAGCGGTGCCGTACGGCGCGATCCGGCATTCCCTGGTCCCCTCCCGTCCATGCCCCCGGCAAACCCTCTTGGCACCGGTCGGCGGGCCCGCGTGCCCCGCTGGGTGAACGCAGCGCGAATCATGGGCCCAGGACCGACGGTACGTCACACCTCGGACGCCGCAGCACGGTAGCTTTTCCCCGTCGAACCAGTGGCTCTTTCAGCCGTCCGGCTCCACTCGGGTGGCTTCCGAACATCACCTCACGTCACATACTGTCCCTTTTCCGGAGATTAACTCCCGATGCTGTTTACTGATGACAACCTCGGGAAGCGGCCGGAAAGAGATGTTACGGGCACGAGGCCGCTGGGGAAGGCGAACCTCGTCCCACACTGGAGGTCCCGGTGACGACACGTGGAGTTCTGTACGTTCACTCCGCACCGCGCGCGCTCTGCCCACACGTCGAATGGGCGGTGGCGGGTGTCCTCGGTGTGCGGGTCCAGCTCGACTGGATCAGACAGCCGGCCGCGCCCGGCACCTGGCGGTCCGAGTTCTCCTGGCAGGCCAGGCCGGGCACGGCGTCCAAGCTCGCCTCCGCGTTGCGCGGCTGGGATCTGCTGCGCTTCGAGGTGACGGCGGAGCCGTCGCCCACCGCGGAGGGCGAGCGCTACAGCTCCACGCCCGAGCTGGGCATCTTCCACGCGGTCACCGGCATGCACGGCGACATCCTGATCCCCGAGGACCGGCTGCGGGCCGCGCTGGCGCGGTCGGTGCGGGGGGAGTCGGACCTTGAGGCGGAGATCGCCAAGCTCCTGGGCAAGCCGTGGGACGACGAACTGGAGTCGTTCCGCCACGCGGGCGAGGGCGCGCCGGTCCGCTGGCTCCACCAGGTGGTGTGACCCCTCCCGGGGCTCCGCCCCGGACCCCGCGCCTCAAACGCCGGCGGGGCTGGGTTTCGGGGCTCCGCCCCGGACCCCGCTCCTCAATCGCCGGAGAGGCTTGATTCGCCTCAATCGCCGGCGGGGCTGGGATTCGGCTGGCGGTGGATCCGTCAAGCTTTCCGCGGAAAGCAGGGGATGGCCGGCCAATTCAAGCCCCTCCCGCGATCCGGAAAAGCAGGCTTCGCCGGCCAATTCAAGCCCCTCCGGCGATTGAGGAGCGGGGGTCCGGGGGCAGCGCCCCCGAAACAGCCCGCGTCACGCGTGAAGCCCGCCTCCCCACGTGAGGGAAGCGGGCTTCATCGCGTACAGCGAGAAAAAGATCACACGCTACGGAACGCCAGCACCACGTTGTGCCCGCCGAACCCGAACGAGTTGTTGATCGCCGCGATCGACCCCTCCGGCAACGGCCGCGGAGCGTCCCGCACGATGTCCGCCTCGACCGCGTCGTCGAGGTTCTCGATGTTGATGGTCGGCGGAGCCATCCGGTGGTGCAGCGCCAGGACCGTCGCCACGGTCTCGATGCCGCCCGCGCCACCGAGCAGGTGACCGGTCATCGACTTCGTCGCGGAGATCGCGACGTGGTCCAGGTCGTCGCCCAGGATCTTGCGCAGCGCCTTCAGCTCCGCGACGTCGCCCTGCGGCGTGGACGTCGCGTGCGCGTTGAGGTGCACGACCTCGGACGGCTTCAGGTCCGTCTGGTCCAGCAGGTTCTGCATCGCCGCGGCGATACCGCGCCCGGTCGGCTCGGGCTGCGCGATGTGGTGGGCGTCCGCGGACAGCCCCTGGCCCAGCACCTCGGCGTAGACCCGGGCGCCACGCGAGGCGGCGTGCTCCGCGGACTCCAGGACGACGACACCGGCGCCCTCGCCGAGGACGAAGCCGTCACGGGCGGTGTCGTACGGACGCGAGGCCTTCTCGGGCTCGTCATTGCTCTTGGACATCGCCATCATGTTGGCGAACGCGGCGATCGGCAGCGGGTGGATGGCCGCCTCGGTGCCCCCGGCGAGGACCACATCGGCGCGGCCGGTGCGGATCATCTCGACGGCGTACCCGATCGCCTCGGCGCCCGACGCGCAGGCGGAGACCGGGGTGTGGACGCCCGCCTGGGCGTTCACCTCGATACCGACGTTGGCGGCCGGACCGTTGGGCATGAGCATGGGCACGGTGTGCGGGGAGACGCGGCGTACGCCCTTCTCCTTCAGCACGTCGTACTGGTCGAGCAGGGTGATCACGCCGCCGATACCGGAGGCGATGACCGAGCCCAGTCGCTCGGGCTGGATCTTGGCGTCCTCACCGGCCTTGCCGGTGAAGCCCGCGTCCGCCCACGCCTCACGGGCCGCGATCAGCGCGAACTGCGCCGAGCGGTCCAGCTTGCGGGCGAGCGGGCGGGGCAGGACGTCCCCCGGGTCGACGGCCGCGAGGGCCGCGATCCGGACAGGCAGTTCGGCGAAACGTTCGCCCTCGAGAGGCTTGACGCCGGAACGGCCGGCCATCAGACCTTCCCAGGTCGATGCGGAATCGCCACCCAGCGGAGTGGTTGCGCCGATACCGGTGACGACCACGGTGCGATTGGTCGAGTTCACTGGAAAATCTTCTCCACGTGTAGAGGGTCGTGAATCAGCGGCGCCACCGCCGGGTGGCGACACACGAACCGGCTGGATCAGGCCTGGTGCTTGAGGATGTAGTCGGCAGCGTCGCCGACCGTCTTGAGGTTCTTGACGTCCTCGTCCGGGATCTTGACCTCGAAGCGCTCCTCGGCGGCGACGACGACCTCGACCATGGACAGCGAGTCGACGTCCAGGTCGTCGGTGAAGGACTTGTCCAGCTGGACGTCCTCGACCGGGATACCGGCGATCTCATTGACGATCTCGGCGAGACCTTCGAGGATCTCTTCCTGCGTGGCGGCCATGTTGGCGCTCCTTCGGTGTATATCTGCTGGGTTCGGGTGTCCGGGCCGAAAAGACCCGGTGTGCCTAGGGGAGGGTAACGACCGTCGCGGCGTAGACGAGACCCGCCCCGAAGCCGATGACGAGCGCGGTGTCGCCGCTCTTCGCCTGACCGGTCGCCAGAAGCCGCTCCATAGCGAGCGGAATCGAGGCGGCGGAGGTGTTGCCGGTGGTCTCCACGTCACGGGCGACCGTGACGTGCTCCGGCAGCTTCAGGGTCTTCACCATCGAGTCGATGATCCGCATGTTCGCCTGGTGCGGAATGAAGACGTCCAGGTCTTCCGGGGCGATCCCGGCCGCGTCCAGCGCCTGCTGGGCGACCTTCGCCATCTCGAAGACGGCCCAGCGGAAGACCGCCTGGCCCTCCTGCGTGATGGCCGGGAACTTCTCCGGACGCTCGGCGTGGAAGGTGTCCCACGCCACGGTCTGCTTGATCGTGTCGGCCTTGTCGCCCTCGGAGCCCCACACCGTGGGGCCGATGGCGGGCACCTTGGACGGGCCGACGATGACGGCACCGGCCCCGTCGCCGAACAGGAACGCCGTCGCGCGGTCGTTCAGGTCGGTGAGGTCGCTCAGCCGCTCCACGCCGATCACGAGCACGTACTGCGCCGAGCCCTCGACGATCATGCCCTTGGCGAGCGTCAGACCGTAGCCGAAGCCCGCGCAGCCGGCCGAGATGTCGAAGGCGGCGGGCTTGCCCGCGCCGACCTTGTGGGCGATCTCGGTGGCGATGGCCGGGGTCTGCTTGAAGTGCGACACGGTGGAGACGATGACCGCGCCGATCTGCGACGGGGTGATCCCGGCATCGGCGATGGCCTTGCCGGACGCCTCGACGGACATCGCGGCCACGGTCTCCTCGGCGGAGGCCCAGTGGCGGGTGGCGATGCCGGACCGTGAGCGGATCCACTCGTCGGACGAGTCGATGGTTTCGAGGATCACCTCGTTCGGCACGACCCGGGTCGGGCGGTAGCCGCCGACACCCATGATCCGTGCGTACGGGGCGCCCTGGCTGGGCTTGATCTTCGACATGCTCTCGGGCTCCTTAGGCGCCCGCGTGCTCAGCGATGAGCGCGCGGGCCGCGTCGAGGTCGTCGGGGGTCTTGAGCGCGAGGGTCTGTACGCCCGGCAGCGCACGCTTGGCGAGACCGGTGAGCGTGCCGCCGGGGCAGGCCTCGATCAGTGCCGTGACGCCCAGTTCCTTGAAGGTCTCCATGCACAGGTCCCAGCGGACCGGGTTGGCGACCTGGCCGACCAGGCGGGAGATGACCTCCGCACCGGTGGGGACGGCCTTCCCGTCGGCGTTCGAGACATATGTCACGGCCGGGTCGGAGACCTCCAGGCTCGCGGCGGCCTCGCGGAGCCGCTCGACCGCGGGAGCCATGTGGTGCGTGTGGAACGCGCCGGCGACCTTCAGGGGCACCACACGGCGCACCCCCTCGGGCTTGTCCTCGGCGAGCGCGGCGATCTGCGCGGCGGTGCCGGCGGCGACGATCTGACCGGCCCCGTTGACGTTCGCCGGGGTCAGGCCGAGCTTCTCCAGGTGCGCGATGGTGACCTCGGGGTCCCCGCCGAGCAGGGCCGCCATGCCGGTCTCGGTGACCGCCGCGGCCTCGGCCATGCCGAGCCCCCGGGTGCGTACGAGACGGAGGGCGGCCTCGTCGCCGATCACTCCGGCGAACACGGCTGCGGTGATTTCACCAACACTGTGACCTGCGACGACGCTAGGTGAAGCGTCGAGGGCGGCGGCGGACAGCAGACCCGCGGCGACCAGCAGTGGCTGAGCCACCGCGGTGTCGCGGATCTCGTCCGCGTCGGCCTTGGTGCCGTAGTGGGCGAGGTCGAGCCCGATGGCGTCGGACCAGGCCGCGATGCGGTCGGTGGCACCGGGGAGGTCGAGCCAGGGAGTCAGGAAGCCGGGCGTCTGAGCGCCTTGGCCGGGAGCGACGAGTACGAGCACCCTCACACTCTCTCTTGTGAACGGTCCTGAACACCCGTGGGGACAGGGACGAAGAACCGTATGGGGAATTGTTGAAGTCCGACAAAAGTCTAGGACTGGAGATCTCTGTCGGCCAGACGCCCCAGGATGAGGGCGATCCGCAGCGTGAACGCCGAGCGGACATCCGACGGGGACCACCCGGTGACGTCTGTCACACGTCGGAGCCGGTAGCGCACGGTGTTGGGGTGGACGAAGAGCATCCTGGCGGCTCCTTCGAGGCTGCTCGCCTGTTCCAGATACACACTCAGCGTCTCCAGGAGGGCAGATCCCGCTTCTTCGAGCGGTCTGTAGATCTCCTCTACCAACTGGTCCCGCGCGGCCGGGTCTCCCGCCATCGCGCGCTCCGGCAGCAGATCGTCCGCGAGCACCGGACGGGGGGCGTCCTGCCAGGCGCTGCACGCCTTGAGCCCGGCGGCCGCCGCCTGTGCGGACCGGGTGGCCGCCAGCAGGTCGGGCACCACGGGACCGGCGACGACCGGCCCCGCCGCGTACGGACCGATCAGCGCCTTGGCGACCTGGAGCGGGTTGTCGCTGCCGCCCGCGATGACGACGAGGCGGTTGCCGAGCACCCCGGTCAGCACCTGGAGCTTGGCGTGCCGGGCGGCCCGCCTGATCGCCTCCACGGTCAGCTCGCTGTCGCCGTCCGGAGCCGTCCCGAGCAGCACGCAGACATGCTCGGGGGAGTTCCAGCCGAGAGCGGCGGCCCGGGAGACGGCGCCCTCGTCGGCCTCCCCGGACAGCACCGCGTTCACCACGAGCGATTCGAGCCGGGCGTCCCAGGCGCCCCGCGCCTCGGCGGCCTGGGCGTACACCTGGGCGGTCGCGAAGGCGATCTCCCGCGCGTAGACGAGCAGCGCCTCGCGCAGCACCGACTCGTCGCCGGGCGCGGCGACTTCGTCGATCGCGGCCTCCATGACCTCGATCGTCGTACGCACCATCTCGACGGTCTGCCGCAGCGTGATCGCCCGGGTCAGCTCGCGCGGAGCCGTACCGAAGACATCGGTCGAGATGGCCTGCGGGGTCTCCGGATGCCGGAACCACTCGGTGAACGCGGCGATACCGGCCTGGGCGACCAGGCCGATCCAGGACCGGTTCTCCGGTGGCATGGCCCGGTACCACGGCAGTGACTCGTCCATGCGGGCGATCGCGTTCGCGGCCAGCCGTCCGGAGGACTGCTCCAGCCGCTTCAGGGTCGCGGCATGGAGATGGGCGTCGTTCGCAGGGGACTGCTCAGGATCGGGTCGGGGCACGGACACAAGACTGCCCTATCCGGACGGCTGCCCGGAGGGGTGGGGCGGTCCGCGGGTCGTACCGCCGGGTAGTGGCCGGGCGGACCAGGGCCCCGGCCCGCCGGTGCGGGCTACCGTGGGGCGGGTGATTTCCGTACGTCGCTCGGGCGACCGCTTCAGGGGCGGGGACGAGGCGGCCGGCATCGAGTCCCGGCACTCCTTCTCCTTCGGCACCTTCTACGACCCGGACAACCTCCGCTTCGGCCCCGTCCTGGCCTGCAACGAGGAACGCCTCGCCCCCGGCGCGGGCTTCGACGAGCACCCGCACAGCCACACGGAGATCGTGACCTGGGTGGTGGAGGGGGAGCTGACCCACCGTGATTCCACCGGCCGCGCCACGGTCGTACGGGCCGGGGACGTCCAGCACCTCAGCGCGGCGGCCGGCGTCCGGCACGTGGAACGCAACGACGGGGACGCCCCGCTGACCTTCCTCCAGATCTGGCTCGCCCCGCTGGAGCCGGGCGGCGAGCCCTCGTACACGACCGTCCCCGGCATCGCGGACTCCACCCCGTACGCCCTCCCGGAGGCGGGCGCGATGCTCCATGTGCGCCGGCTGGGGGAGGGCGGGCGCACGGCGGTGCCGGACGCGCCCGGCGTGTACGTCCATGTGGTGCGGGGCGGGGTGCGGCTCGGCGACGAGGAACTGGCGGCGGGCGACGCGGTACGGATCACCGGGGAAACGGGTCTTGAACTGGTCGCGGCGGGGGCGGCGGCGGAAGTGCTGGTGTGGGAGTTCAGCGCCGTCTGAGGGCCTTCACCGGGCCGCGTCAGCCGAGCAGGAGCGCGGCGACCGCCTCCGGGTCCTCGTGCATGGCGTCGTGGCCGGTGGGGAGGTCGTGGACCTGCCAGCCGGGATCGGCCCTCAGCCGGGTACGGAGTCCGGCGAACGGCGTCCGGTCCTCCCAGCCCGAGCAGTGGACGAACTCGCGGCGGGGGACCCGGTCGAGCGCGCCGGTGAGCCGGACCGTCTGGAGGAACGAGGCGAGGGGGTGGGGGCGGGTGCGGGAATCCATGCCGTCCGGCGGCCGGACCGCGTAGCCGGTGCTCGCGGCGCCGGCGGCGAACGCCTCCCGGTAGCGCTCGGTCGTTGCCGACCAGCACGACTCGCCGTCGCGCGGTACGTAGGCGTCGATGTGCACGAGCCGTGCGATCCGGCCGCCGGCGCGATCGGCGGCGGCGGCGGTCACCATTCCGCCGTAGCTGTGGCCGACCAGCGTCGCCCCGGTGGTGCGGGTGCGGTCGAGGAGCCGCAGTACGTCGTCGGCGTGCGTGTCGAGGTTGGCGGTCGCGACCGTCGAGGCGTCGTCGTCCGGCCGCAGACCGGTCAGGGTCAGGGCGTGAACGGTGTGACCGGCACGCTCCAGCAGCGGAACCACCGTCTCGAACGACCAGGCGCCGTGCCAGCCGCCGGGCACGAGGACGAACGTCGCCATGCGTTTCTCCTTCGCTCAGGCCGCCGCGTCGGGGCGCGCCGCCTCGGATGACATGTGCGGGGACGGAGGCAAGTGTCACCGGAACAAGGTGCGGCTGCCACCGATTTGATGCGCCGCCGGCCTCGGCCGGCCGCCGGTCGGCGTCTACCGCTCGGCGTCCCGACGCCACATCGACCACATCGGCGGCCCGGACCGGAACGCCATCTCCTCGTGCACGACGAAACCGTGCCGCTCGTAGAACGTCAGATTGCGGCGATTGCTCGACTCCAGGAACACCGGCCGCCCGTCCGCGTCCGCCTGCGCCAGCAGCCCGCCCAGCACCTGCGACCCGCGCCCCGTCCCGCGCGCGTCGGCGTGGGTGCCGATGTACTCGACGTACCAGTGCGCCGGGTCGGCCGGATGGCGGTGCTCCAGCGCGAGCAACCGCAGTCCGGTCCTGGGCAGCTGAGCCCGCCCGGCTCGCAGCAGCGTGCCCGCGTTGCGCAGCAGGTAGCTCGCCGGGAGCTTCCACTGTCCGGGCTCCGCCCACACCGCCGCCACCGTGCGGTCCGGGTCGGTCCACACCCGCCCCGCCGGGACCTGCTGGGCGAGGTGCGCGGTGAACAGGAGCCGCAGCCGCCGGTCCCGGTCGTGCGGCATCAGCCAGGACCAGACGGGGTCCTCGGCGTAGGCGCTGGCGAGTACGCCGGCGAGCGCCGGGACGTCGGATGCGGCGGCACGCGCTATCTCGGTCATGGCCGGGGAGACTAGCTGTTCTGTCCATGGAGGTTGGTGACGGATCCCACGGCTTGGGGATCTTGAACGAGTGAGGGCCTTCCGGGTTCGGTGTGGATTGCGACATCTGCA
>NZ_JBFAJY010000015.1:0-151621 GCF_040655445.1 Streptomyces sp. NPDC050423 | reverse complement strand
GGGCCCCCCGGGGCGCCCCGGCCGTGCGGCTATCCTCTGCCCCCCCCCCCCCCCCCCGCGTACCGAGGGGCCGAGGGGGCAGAGAGCTCCACGCTTCCCGAGCCGCCGAGGCGGCTCGGGGTCTCGGCTACGTGCACGTTCCGAGAACCTGCCGGAGAGGGAGCCAGCACTTTTCCCTCCCGAGCCGGAACGGGCGGTCGATGCGTCTTGCCGGTCATCACCGAGCTGCTGCCCGAAGCGGTGGACAGCGGGCGCGGGCAGCGCTGAACGAGGTGCGGGGACGGCGCCGGCCGCCCCCGCCCTTGCGCACGGTGACCGGACCCGGCCCCGACTCCCGTGCTCACCCGTCGAGTTCACCTTCCGTTCACGGGGCAACCCTCTGCGCGTCGCGGGTGTCTCCTATGCGAGCCCTCACACCTCGTACGCCACTGGCTCCGCGTACGCGACCAAGGAGAATTTTGTGGGCATTCGCACCACGCTGGCCATAGCCGTCTGTGCTGCCACGGCTCTGTCGGGCGGCACGGCCGTCGCAGCTCCCGGCGGCACGTCCGCGGGTACGGCCGGAGGTACAGCAGCTGCCACCGTGCGCGAGGACTTCAACGGGGACGGCTATCAGGACCTCGCCGTCGCCGCCCCCGCGGCCAAGGTGGCCAGCCATTCCTGGGCCGGTTACATCACCGTCAGCTACGGCTCGGCCAAGGGCCTGACGACAGCGAACACCACGGTCATCGATCAGAACACCCCGGGCGTGCCGGGGGTGCCCGGTGACGATCACGGCTTCGGCTACCGGATGTTCGCCGAGGACCTCGACCACGACGGGCTGACCGACCTCGCCCTGGTCACCCATGAATCGTTCTTGTTCGAAGGCTCCGCCATCAACGGCTCCGTCATCGTGCTGTGGGGCCGCACCGGCGGCATCACCGGGCAGGGCGCGGCCCGTATACCGGCTTCGAGCGACACCCAGGTGGGAGACAACCTCACCGCCGGTGACTTCGACGGCGACGGGACGACGGACCTGATGATGCTTCACGGCGACGACGGGGATTTCCGCAGCGTGCTCTACGGGCCGTTCACCCGGGCCGGGGCGCCCGCCCGCGAGCAGCACATCAACATGTTCAGCACGGACAACTCCATGTCGAACACCGCGGCCGGGGACTTCAACGGCGACGGCATCGACGACCTGTGCACGTTCTACGTGTACGAGAACCACGCCGAGGGCGGCAAGCTGTGGCTGGGCACCCCGAAGGGCCTCTCCACGAAGTCCACCCCGCTCCCCGGCGCCGCGGCCACAGCGGTCGGTGACTTCGACAAGGACGGCAAGGACGACCTCGCCACCCGGGTGATCCCGAACGGCATCACGGAGGACCTGCCCACGGACCCCGGGACCGTCAAGATCTACTACGGTTCCGCGTCCGGGCCGAGCACCACCCGGACGAAGACGATCACCCAGGACACCACGGGCGTGCCCGGGGAGAGCGAGAAGGGCGACCAGTTCGGCGCCCGTCTCGGGGCGGGTGACGTGAACGGCGACGGGTACGCCGACCTGGCCGTGGGGGTGCCCTTCGAGGCCCTCAAGTCGGTCAAGGGAGCGGGCGCGGTGGTGCTGCTGAAGGGCAGCGCGCGCGGTCTGAGCGGCACCGGCGCGAAGTCGTTCCACCAGGACACGACCGGCATGCCGGGGGTGGCGGAGAGCGGTGACCACTTCGGCGGCTCGGTCCGGCTGCTCGACATCACCGGCGACGGCAAGGCGGATCTGGCGGCCGGCGCCCCCGACGAGAACCTCGACGCGGTCGCGGACGGCGGTGCGGTGTGGTCGCTGCGCGGCGCCGCCGCCGGCCTGACCACGAAGGGCGCCTTCGCGTTCAACCCGGTCGACCTGGGCGCCCTCGTGCCGCGAGCCCGGTTCGGTCTGAACCTGTCCAACGACAACGGGCCGAACATCGGCTGACGGGCAGCGGATCGCTGCCGCCGGCCGGTGGCAGCGACCAGAGGGGGCCATCCGTACAACGGACCAGGCCCGGCCCGCCCGGTGACTGGATTCGGCACGCCGGCTACGGACCGCACGACTTCCGCAGAGGCCCGATCCCGTCCGGGTCTGCGGGAGGCTTTCGGTGCCATCCGCATCCAGCGCGTAAAGTCCCGCGCGTCACTACGCAGCGCACGATCCCAGGGCACATTCCAGCTGGTCGGAAACCGCCACCACCGCAGCAAGACCATCCCGTACGAACGGATCGTGGACCTCGAACGCGAGCACGCCTGGAGCTCGGCGAAGAACACAGCCACCGGAGCTGCCGCAGCACCTTCGGCATCGAGCAGCACGTAAGGCTGCCGCGGATCCGACGACTTGACCAACGCCCCAGTCTCCGGCAGCACAAAGTTCACCAGATCCCGGGCAGTACCGCCCGTCTCAAGCATGGCCGGGAAACCAGCACCACACGCCCCTGAACTGCGAATATTTCAGGGGTAGTTCAGTCAACACGACGATCCCTGTCCGGGTGTCGTCGGCCACGGAGGATCATTCGATCCACCAGGTGCACCTCGAAGGCATGGGGCGGATGCGCACCCGGAAGGTGTGCGAGCTCGATGGCGAGGAGCTGAGCCAGGGGGACATCGGTAAGGGGTACGAGCCCACCAAGGACCAGACGATCCCGGTCACCGACGATGAGCTCGACCAGATGCCGCTGCCCACGGCGAAGGCTATCGAGATCGGCGCGTTCGTCGACCGTGAGTCGATCGACCCGGTGCGTATCGCCGACAGCTACTACCCGTCCGCTTCTCTCACCACGGCGGGGCCTCGCGGCCGGAACGGGCTTGACAGAGCTGTTGTCTTGCGGGAATCGCAGAAGGCGAACGCGAACGGTCCCAGCACCGCCGCGCCCGCACTCGCAGCGAGCACCGCGCCGGGCCGGAACCACGCCGGGAGATCGGCGAACAGCTCGCCGGCGGTGAACACCACGCCGATGAGCATCACCGCGGTCAGCAGGATTCCTCCCGCCGTGACGACCGCACTGCACTGAGCGAGACGCCTCCATGCCCGTGCGCGCCCCGCCCCGGGTCCCTCGGGACGAAACGGTTCAAGGGCCTTCCTGACCTTGTTCGGCCACCGGACGACGAGCACGTCGTCCACGTCGTCGGGGTCTTCGGTGATGTGCCGGAAGCCGACCGGCTGTCCGACCAGGCCGCGTCCGCTGCCAGGCATCGACAACGGGCAGGTCACCCTCCGGCGGAAGACCCCGCGTCCCTGCACGTCGGCGCTGATGATGAGCGTGTCGGGGCCCTGCACCTCGCCGGGGCCCTCCTCGATCGAGTCCTCGATCATGCCGACGGCGAAGTGCCCCTCGGTGAATCGTTCCTCTCTCGGGCGGGCCGGCTTGCCAGGGCGTCTGAAGCTCATCGGCGGCTTTCCTCCGTGTCGACGGGGGGCGAAAGCGTTGTGGCGGAGGCGGATCGCCCGCCCGACCCAGCGATCGTCCGGCCCCGACGAGTCTCCCGATCCCCAGTTGTTGGTGCGCCGGAGCGCGGGCCGTCCGGAAGTCCGGAGCCGGTTTGCCTGCTGGTCATGAGGCTGCTGCCTTCCGCGCGCGGCGATCGTTGGCGAAGCGGAGCAGCAGCAGGTCCGATCCTGGTCCGGGTTCGTAATGTAGCGCGTAGGTGCCGAGGTCGTATCCGGAACGGATGACGTCCTCGTGGGGTTCGGCGAGGACGACCCGGGTCCGGTGGTCGTGGTTCAGCTCGGCCGGGTCCTCGAGCGCGTACACGTCCCAGACCGAGCCGACCGCGAAGCGCGCAAGGCTTTCCGCGGCGACGATGTCGGCGATCGTCGTGCCGACCTGGACGCCGTCGAGGTCGACGCGGACTTCGATGAGGTCGTAGGCGGGCGTGTCGCTGTCGGAACCGGGATCCACGTCGAAGCGGACGCGCCCGGTGACGGTGGCCTGCCGTGGAGTCCGGTCGAGCGCGGGGAGCGTCTTGCGCCAGCCCCTCGTCCCGATCATGGGCACGGCGAAGCAGCTGGCGGTCCGACATTTCTGGGAAGCGATCTTCGTACGCCTCTGGAGTGCCTGGTCAGGCGTACTCGTGAACACCCCACCGCAGCTCAGAGCCCCTGCCGGGGAAACCCGGCAGGGGCTCTTCGGCGTCAGTGCGCCCCGTCCAGCCGGGCCCGCTGCTCGTCCGTCAGCTCCAGGTCGACCGCCGCCAGGTTCTCCTTCAGCTGGGCCACCGACGACGCGCCGGCCAGCGGGATCACGGGGAGCGGGCCGCCGATCTGCCAGGCCAGGACGACCTGGTTGACGCTCGCCCCGGTCTCGGCGGCGACCTCGTGCAGCACCGTGAGGCGGGCGGGGGTGCCCGGGTGGTCGTAGTCCTGGGGGACCGGCTTGTCGGCACGGGTGTACGCGCCGGTGAGGAGCGGCGAGTACGCGACCAGCGTCAGTCCGGGATCGGCGCGCAGATAGCTGAGCAGCTCGGGGCCGGCGTGACCGAGGCTGCCGTCCTCGAAGAGCGGGCTGGGGACGTCGAACCGGGGGCGCAGGTGGCTGTGCTGGTACTGGAGCACCTCGTAGCCGGGCACTCCGGCCTCGGCCGCGAGCGCCCGAGCGCGCTCCACCCGCCACACGGCGTGGTTGCTGACGCCGAGCAGCCCGGCCGTTCCGTCCGCCGTCAGCTCGCCGAGGGCCTCCACGGTTTCGCGGAGCGGGACGGTCCGGTCCTCGATGTGGGCGTAGAGCACGTCGAGCCGCTCCACGCCGAGCCGCTCCCGGCTGCGCTCGGCGGCCTCGCGGACCGCCTTCGCCGACAGGCCCTCCGGGTTCTCGATGTAGCCGGTGCCGGGTGCGAGGGGCGCGGCGCCCAGTTTGGTGGCGATGACTATCTCGTCACCGACGCCGCGGCTGCGCCGCCACTTCCCGAGCAGCCGCTCGCTCTGGCCGCCCAAGCTGTCGTCGACCCAGAAGGCGTAGTTGTCGGAGGTGTCGATGAAGGTGCCGCCGGCTTCGACGTAGTGGTCCAGGACGGCGAACGAGGTCTTCTCGTCGGTCACCGAACCGAACAGCATCGCGCCGAGTGCGAGGACGCTCACCTCGCGCCGGGTGGCGGGGTCCGTTCCGATGGTGCGGTACTTCATGTCTGTCCCCTCGGAGTACGGCCGCCGTCGGTCGGCGGCCGTGGGAGGGAGTGTGGTTGTTGAAGTGCGCTTCAACACAAGGGGATTGCTCCGGAAGCGGGTCCCGAGTTGACGGGGGACCAGTTCCCGTCCGTGGGTCGCCTACGCTGAGAGCGCTCACACGCACCCGTTTACCCGTACAGAGGAGCGTCCTGTGACGGCCGGCATACCCCACCCGCGGATCGACACCAGCAAGCCTCATCCCGCGCGCGTCTACGACTGGCTGCTGGGCGGCAAGGACAACTATCCGGTCGATCAGCAGGTGGGGGAGAAGCTGCCGGAGGCGGCGCGGGGCAACGCGGCGCGTAACAGGGCGTTCATGCACCGGGCGTCGGCCTGGCTGGCGCGCGATGGGATCGACCAGTTCCTCGACATCGGCACCGGGATCCCCACCGAGCCCAATCTCCACCAGATCGTCCAGGCGATCACGCCGACGGCCCGGATCGTGTACGCGGACAACGACCCGATCGTGCTGCGTCACGCGGAGGCGCTGCTCGTCAGCAGCCCCGAAGGGGCCACGGACTACCTGCACGCCGATGTGCGGGAGCCGGCGGCGATCCTCGAACGGGCGCGCGAACTGCTGGACTTCGACCGTCCCGTCGCCCTGTCGCTCATCGCGCTGATGCACTTCCTGCCGGACGGCCAGGACCCGTACGGCATCACCCGCACCCTGGTCGACGCGCTGGCCCCGGGCAGCTTCCTGGTGCTCTCGCACGGCACCGCCGACCAGCATCCGGAGCTCAGGCAGGAGACCGAGACGGCGTACCGGAAGGGCGCCATCGCGCTGCGGATGCGTACGCGCGCGGAGGTGGAGCGGTTCTTCGACGGGCTGGAACTCGTCGAACCCGGGCTCGTCCCGGCGACCGAGTGGTACCGCGAGGAGCCGGCGCCGGTCGTGGAGCGCAGCGGGTTCTACGTGGGCGTCGGGCGGGTCAGGTAAGCGCGCGGGGCCGGGGCCGCCGGGCGTGACGTCCTACCGCAGCGGTTTGGCGTAGCAGCGGCTGTTCTCGTAGTCCCGGTAGTGGCCGAACTTCTCGCAGGGCTCGTAACCGCTGGAGGCGTACAGGGCGATCGCCTCGGGCTGCTTGTCGCCGGTCTCCAGGACCATGCGGACGCGGCCGGCCGTGCGGGCGTCGGCCTCCAGGGCGGCCAGGATGCGGCGGGCCAGGCCGTTGCCGCGCCCCTCGGGTATCACGTACATCCGCTTCAGCTCGGCGTCCCCGTCCGAGTACCCCTCGGCGTTGCGCTCCTGCGCGCGCCAGCCGCCGGTGGCGACCGGGCTGTCCGACGTGTCGTAGGCGATCAGATACAGGCCGCGCGGCGGTTCGAACATCGTGGCGTCCAGCGGTGTGACATCGCCCTCGTCCCCGTAGCGCTCGGCGTATTCGAGCTGCACGCGATCGTTGAGTTCGACGGCGTCGGGGTGATCGAAGGCACGGGTGTGGATATTCATGCGAATCATGGTACATGTATGCGGAACCCGGATGTCGGTATCGTGCCGGGATGCTCACTGTGACCTCCGTGAATGTAAACGGTCTCCGCGCCGCCGCCAAGAAGGGCTTCGTCCAGTGGCTGGCGCAGTCCGACGCCGATGTGATCTGCCTCCAGGAAGTGCGGGCCGAGCCGCAGCAGCTGCCCGAGGAGGTGCGTGAGCCCGAGGGCTGGCACACCGTCCACGCGCCGGCTGCCGCCAAGGGGCGGGCCGGTGTCTCGCTCTACTCCCGCCGGGCGCCCGAGCGGGTGCAGATCGGTTTCGGTGCCTTCGGTGGCGCCGGGAGCGAGGAGTTCGACGCGAGCGGCCGGTACGTCGAGATCGACCTGCCGGGCGTCACGGTCGCGAGCCTGTATCTGCCCTCCGGCGAGGTCGGCACGGAGAGGCAGGAGGAGAAGGAGCGCTTCATGGCGGCCTTCCTGCCCTATCTGACCGGGCTGAGGGCGCGGGCCGCCGCCGAGGGCCGCGAGGTGGTGGTCTGCGGTGACTGGAACATCGCTCACCAGGAGGCCGACCTCAAGAACTGGAAGGGCAACAAGAAGAACTCCGGCTTCCTCCCCGAGGAGCGGGAGTGGATGACCCGGGTCTTCGAGGAGGCCGCGTACGTCGACGTCGTACGGGGTCTGCACCCGGACGTCGAGGGTCCGTACTCGTGGTGGTCCTACCGTGGGCGCGCCTTCGACAACGACACGGGCTGGCGCATCGACTACCAGGTGGCCACCCCGGGGCTGGCCGCCCGCGCCGCGAAGGCGTGGGTCGAGCGGGCCGCCACGCACGCCGAGCGCTGGAGCGACCACGCGCCGGTGACGGTGGTGTACGAGCAGTAGGAGCGGGGTCTACGCCGTCGGCGGCTGCGCCGCCTCCGCGTCGCGGCGCAGCCGCCGGTCCAGGGCCATGGAGAGTTCCGCGTCCACCACCGCGCGTGCCAGCGGCCGCAGCTGGGGCGGTTCCTCCTGCGTGCTGTGGTCGCGCAGGGTCGCGACGAAGAGGTCGGCGAGGGCGTCCGCGTGTTCGCGGACCCGGCGGCCGGAGGCGAGGACCGTGGCGAGCGGGACCCCCTCCCGCACCAGTTCGGCCGATACCTCCAGGAGGCGGCGGCTGATGTGCACGATCTCGTCGCCGTCCGTGCCGAGGTAGCCCAGTTCCATGGCGGCCGCCAGGTTCTCCGGGGTGGACTCGCCCTCGAAGTAGTCCGCGAGCTGTTCGGGCGTGAGCCGGACCGGGGTCTCCTCGGTCGGTTCGCCCAGGCCCAGCACCTCGGCGACATCGCGGCCGCTCTCGAAGGTGCGGGCGAGGTCGGCGATGCCGGTGAGGGTGTGGCCGCGCTCCAGCAGGCCCGTGATGGTGCGCAGCCGGGCCAGATGGTGGTCGTCGTACCAGGCGATGCGGCCCTCGCGGCGCGGCGGTGAGATCAGGCCGCGTTCCCGGTAGAAGCGCAGGGTCCGGACGGGGATGCCGGCCTCCTTGGCCAGTTCCTCCATGCGGTATTCGCGGTGCTCGCGTGCGTCAGCCACCCCCGCACCCTACCGGCCTGCCCCGCTGGGGAGCCCGCATGTTGTACCGCCGGTAACTTTCCCTCGTCGCACCCCTACCCATCGGTACGGGGCTGCTCTAGTCTCCCAACTGTGCCAGTGATTGCTGGCAGAGTCGTGTGACGTACCGCGGGGAGGCGGCAGCATGGCCCAGCACGAACATGTACGAGTGGCGGTGATCGGATCCGGATTCGGGGGCCTCGGGGCCGCTGTCCGGCTCCGCCGCGAAGGCATCACCGACTTCGTGATCCTGGAACGCGCCGGTTCGGTCGGTGGCACCTGGCGCGACAACAGCTATCCGGGCTGCGCCTGCGACGTACCGTCCCACCTCTACTCGTTCTCGTTCGCCCCCAACCCCGAGTGGCCGCGTACCTTCTCCGGGCAGGAGCACATCCGCGCCTACCTGGAGCACGTCGCGGACACCTTCGGACTCCGTCCCCACCTCAGGCTGAACCACGAGGTGACGAAGATGCGCTGGGACGGGGACGAGCTGCACTGGGTCATCGAGAGCGCGAACGGCACGACGGTCCTCGCCGATGTCGTCGTCTCCGCGACCGGTCCGCTCTCCGACCCGAAGACGCCCGACATCCCCGGGCTCGCGGACTTCCCCGGCAAGGTCTTCCACTCCGCCCGCTGGGACCACGACGCGGACCTGGCCGGCAAGCGCGTCGCGATGATCGGCACCGGCGCCTCCGCGATCCAGATCGTGCCGTCGATCCAGCCGAAGGCCGCGAAGCTCACGCTGTTCCAGCGCACCCCGCCGTGGGTCATGCCGCGGATGGACCGGCGGATCAGCGGCGCCGAGCGCTGGCTGCACCGCACTCTCCCCTTCACCGGCACCGCCCGCCGCGGACTGCTCTGGGGCATCAGGGAGTTGCAGGTCAGCGCCTTCACCAAACACCCGGATCAGCTGGGCCTGGTCGAGCGGATAGCCAAGTCCAACATGGCGCGCTCCATCAAGGACCCGGCACTGCGGGCCAAACTGACCCCCTCGTACCGCATCGGTTGCAAGCGCATCCTGCTCTCCAGCGCGTACTACCCGGCGCTCGCCCAGCCCAATGTGGACGTGGTCGCCTCCGGTCTGAGCGAGGTGCGCGGCTCGACCGTCGTCGCCTCCGACGGTACGGAGGCCGAGGTCGACGCGATCGTCTTCGGCACCGGCTTCCACGTCACCGACATGCCGATCGCCGAACGGGTGGTGGGCGCGGAGGGCGACACGCTCGCCGAGTCCTGGAAGGGCGGCATGCAGGCGCTGCGCGGCGCGAGCGCGGCCGGCTTCCCCAACTGGATGACGATCATCGGGCCCAACACGGGCCTGGGCAACTCCTCGATGATCCTGATGATCGAGGCCCAGCTGAACTACATGGCCGACTACCTGCGCCAACTGGACGTGCTGGGCGGCCGTGTCGCACTGGACGCCCGGCCCTCGGCCGTCGGGTCCTGGAACCGTCGCGTCCAGGAGCGGATGAAGCGCACGGTCTGGAACACCGGCGGCTGCACCAGCTGGTACCTGGACGCCAACGGGCGCAACACCACCGTCTGGCCCGGTACCACCGCCGAGTTCCGCAGGGCGACGCGGACGGTCGACATCTCGGAGTACCAGGTCGTACGGGTGCCCGCGCAGCGGGACGCGAAGCAGGCCGTCGCCGAGGAGGTCGCCGGATGAGCCGCCCTCTGCGCGGCCGGAGCCCCCGCCCGCTGCCCGTGCGCGAACTCATGGCCGTCTCCGCCGACGGTTCCCGCCTCCACGTCGAGGTGCACGGACAGGACGGCGCCCCCGCGGTGGTCCTGTCCCACGGCTGGACCTGCAACACCGGATTCTGGGACGCCCAGATCCGGGACCTGGCCGTGGACCACCGGGTCATCGCCTACGACCAGCGCGGCCACGGCACCTCGCCCGCGGCCGGCCCCGGCGGATACACCACCCACGCGCTGGCCGACGACCTCGAAGCGGTGCTGGCCGCCACGCTGCAACCGGGCGAGAAAGCAGTGCTCGTGGGGCACTCCATGGGCGGCATGACGATGATGGCCGCCTCGCGCCGGGCCGGGCTGCGCGAGCACGCGGCCGCCATACTGCTGTGCAGCACCGGCAGTTCGCGGCTGATCTCCGAATCGCGGGTCGTGCCCCTGCGGGCCGGCGCGGTCCGGACCCGGATGACGCGTGCGATCCTCGGCGCGCGGGCGCCGCTCGGGCCGGTCACTCCGCTCTCCCGCCGCATCCTCAAGTACGCGACGATGGGGGCGGGTTCGGCCCCTGACCGGGTCGACACCTGCGCCCGGATCGTGCACGCCTGCCCCCGCGCCTCCCGGGTCGCCTGGGGCCACGTCCTCGCGGACCTCGATCTCGACGAGGGCGTACGGGAGCTGCGGGTGCCCACCGCGGTGATCGCGGGTGCGGAGGACCGGCTGACGCCTCCCGTCCACGCCCGCGCCGTCGCGGCGGCGCTCCCCGACTGCCTCGGGCTCACCGAGCTGGCCGGGCTGGGACACATGACACCGGTGGAGGCGCCGGAAGCGGTCACGGCGAAAATAAGAGAACTGGTGACCGCGTGCCTCCCGGTGCGCGGAACAGCCGAGGTCGAGGGCAACGAAGAGGAGGTCGCATGAGCGGCAGGCACAGTCTCCAGGGACAGGTCGTCGTCGTCACGGGCGCGGCGCGCGGCGTGGGCGAGCTGCTGGCCCGCAAGCTCTCGGCGCGCGGCGCGACTCTCGCGCTGGTCGGCCTGGAGCCGGACGAGCTGAAGAAGGTCTCGGAGCGGCTGCACGGCGACAGCGACCACTGGCACGCGGACGTCACCGACCACGAGGCGATGGCGCGGGTCGCGCTGGAGGTCAAGGCCCGGTTCGGCAAGATCGACGTCGTCGTCGCCAACGCGGGCGTCGCCTCGGGCGGCCCGTTCCTCGACTCCGACCCGGTGGCCTGGCGACGGGTCATCGAGGTCAACCTGATCGGCGGCGCGGTCACCGGCCGCGCGTTCCTGCCGATCCTGATGGAGAGCCGCGGCTACTTCCTCCAGATCGCCTCGCTGGCCGCGATGACCCCGGCGCCGATGATGACCGCGTACTGCGCGTCCAAGTCGGGCGTCGAGGCGTTCGCCCACAGCCTGCGCGCGGAGGTCGGTTACCGGGGAGTGAAGGTCGGCGTCGGCTACCTCTCCTGGACCGATACGGACATGGTGCGCGGCGCCGACGAGGACGACGTCATGCGGGAGCTGCGGCAACGGCTGCCCTGGCCGACGAACCGCACCTACCCGCTGGGCCCGGCCGTCGACCGGATAGTGGCCGGCATCGAGCGCCGCTCCGCCCATGTGTACGCACAGTGGTGGCTGCGCGGCATGCAGTCCGTACGCGGCTACCTGCCGACGCTGATCGGCGTCGTCGGCCAGCGCGAGATGCGGCGGTTCGGCTCGCGGCTGGAGGGGGTCGGCACGGGGCTGGTCGGCGCGGGCGGCGCCGCTGACCAGGACGAACGGGCGGCGCGCACACAGCGTGAATGATCGAAATGCGATGAATGCCCGGTCGTGTAAGTCTGGTCGAGGCCCTTACGGGGCCACCCCCACGCACCCCACCGAGGAGTGAACAGCATGGGCATCGCCGACCAGTTCAAGGACAAGGCGCAGGACCTCGCCGACCAGGCGCAGAAGAAGATGAAGGACGGCAAGGGCGACGGGCAGGACCGGTCGCAGGACGCGTCCGAGCGGGCCTCCGACGCGTCCGAGCAGGGTCGCGACAAGGCCAAGGGTGCGGCGGACGACCTTCGCGAGAAGTTCGACCGCTGACGGCGGCGGTCGGTCGCGTGTGAGTGACGTGTGTTGAGGGGCGTGCCCGGGTTTGTTCCGGGTGCGCCCCTTTCGCGTGCACCTTGCCGGAATCCGGAAGGCTGCCCTGCCCACCGACTGCCGTGCTCCGCAGATGACGTGCGACGTCCGGGCGGGCCATCATTGCGGCCGGGACGGCCCTTGACGTCGAGGTCCGCGTGAAGCAGGAGAGCGAGGCGCGGATGCCCGGTATCCAGACCGATGCGCTGGACGCGGTCGGAGCGCTGTTCGCGGCGGTCGTGGGGCTGGGCTGCGCGGGGTGGGGAGGACGGACCCTGCTCAGGCCGCACCGGTCGCCGGAGTCGTTCGAGGGGCCCGCGTGGGGTGTCCGCGCCTGGGGCGCCGCCTATGTGGTGCTCGGCATCTGCCTGACCATCCGGATGCTCGCGAAGCTGTACGGCAACGATCCGGTCTGGCCGATGACCGTAACGCTCTTCGTCGCCTTCCCGCTCCTGATCTGCGCGTTCACCGCGGCGTACGTGTCCCGGTGGCGGGCGCGCCGACGCGGCGAGGCCGTACGCCCGGGGCGGCACAAGCGACGCGCCCGTGTGCCGCGGCCCACCCGGAGGATCAGCCCGCCTTGACGCCGTCGACGAACCCCCTGAGGGATGCGAACAGGGCTTTGGGCTTGCGCTTTCCGTTACGGCAACTTCTACGGTCATGTGTGTGGCCGGAGAGACCGGCCCGGCGAGGGAGGCAACGGCAATGGCCTGGCCGATCGCGGAGGTGGCGCGGATGTCCAAGGTGACATCGCGGACGCTGCGGCATTACGACGAGATCGGCCTGCTGCCGCCCGCATGGATCGGGAGCAATGGGCACCGCTACTACGAGGAGGCCGATCTGCTGCGCTTGCAGCAGATCCTGCTGATGCGGGAGCTGGGCCTGGGGCTGCGCGGGATCCAGGCGGTCCTGGACAGCCGGCTCGACCAGGTGGCCGTGCTCCGCGAGCACCACCAACAGCTGCTCGCGGAACGGGACCGGCTGGAGACGCTGGCCCGTACGGTCGGCCGCACCATCGCCGAACTGGAAGAAGGTAAGGACAAGGGCCGTATGACGAAGATCAACAAGCCGGAGAACCTCTTCGAGGGGTTCCAGCCCCCCGCTGAGGCCGAGGCCGAGGTACGGGAGCGGTGGCCGCAGGCATGGGAGCAGTCCCGGCGGGCCGTCGAGGCGATGACCTCCGAGGACACGGAGCGCTGGCAGCGTGAGGTGACGGCGCAGATGATCCGTATGGCGGAGTTCATGGTGGCCGGCACGCCGGTGTCCGACCCGGCGGTACAGGTTGAGGTGGACGCCAACTACCAGGGCATCTGCCGGTTCTGGACCCCGAACGCGGCTGCGTACAAGGGAGTGGGCCAGACCTACGTCGACGACCCGCAGATGCGGGCCAACTTCGACAAGATCGCCGACGGTCTCGCCGTCTACCAGCGCGATGCGATGACCGTGTACGCCGATGCCCGGCTGAGCTGACCGGACAGGCCCTAGCCCAGCAGCGCGAGCAGCCGGCCCACCGCCTCCGCGGCGGGCCGGCCCACCGAGCCGACAGCGGCCGCGATCTGCGCGACGGATGCCAGAACCATGCCGCGCTCACGCAGAGTGCTCCGGTCGGGAGTGAGCTCGGGCAGCGCGTCCTCGACGGTCCGGGCCTGGTCCGGGGTGAGGTGGGGGCGCAGCTCCCGCAGGACGCGGGTGAGCTCCTCGACAGCGGCACGGAGCTCGACGTTCTGGGCGGCGCCGCCGGCGGTGCCGTAGTTGATGCCGATGTTCTCGCGGCCGCCGTTCATGTTGACCACGGGTCCGTAGTAGTTCGACGCGTCACTCACAGCTTGAACCCCGTGTTTCCCCGGCCGCCGTTCATGTGGACGACAGGGCCGTAGTTGTTGGTGCTGTTGTTGTGGAACTGCCGCACGAGCGTGCTGAACTCGGCTTCCGGGTTGTCGATCGCGTGCACGATCTGTCCGGCGATCTCCCGCAGCTCGTCCATGCTCGGCAGGGTCACGACCACCCTGGAGCCGCTGTTCATCTCGACCACCAGCACCGGCTTCGCCGACGCGATCAGTCCCTTGATGACGACGGCCAGGCAGATCGCGATCATGATGAGCCCGAGCCTGCCGTCCGTACCCTCTCCGACCTCCCCCTCGTCCCGGCTCGCGTAGTTGATCGCGGCATAGACCAGGACGGCGACGACCAGCCATTGCGCGAGGCGGCCGAAGGCCCCGCCCCAGTTGTGCCTGAGCCGGAACGCGTCGACCCAGGCGATGTTGTGCAGCGGTATGGCCGCCGAATCCACCCACAGCATTCGGCGGCTGACCTTGAGGACCAGGGGGTCTCCCTTGCGGTGAGGCCGATTGCTCTCTCCGGGACTCCGGAGGCCCCCGGGGACCACCGAACCGGGCTGGACGGGTCGCGCCTGCGGCGGCATCGGGGGAATCGGCGGCCGTGAGGGAGGTCGGGGCGGTGGCTCGGGCAGTGGTGCGCCGACGGTTCCGGTGTCGTCCATGGCTCCCCCGTGTGGTCGTCAGTCCCACCCGCATACCGCGGGAGCACCATTAAGCGCCCGGGGGGAGTTGTGAGGCAGGGAGAAAGTAGCCAAATCGCCATACGGTGTCCGGTAGTTGACCTGGCCGGGCCCCTCGGCGAGCGGCGGGGGGCCCGCTGCGGTCCACCAGGGCGCTCAGGATGCCTTGACGGCCTCCACGAAGGGCGCCCAGGCGCCCGCGTGCACGATGAGCGCCGGGCCGTCGGGGCGCTTGGAGTCGCGTACGGGGACGAGGCCGGGGAGGCCGGCGGCGACTTCGAGGCAGTCGCCGCCGCTGCCATTGCTGTAGGTGCTCTTGCGCCAGGTCACAGTGCTGAGGTCAAGGTCGGTGTTGGCCATGCCGGTACTCCTCAGCCGCCTTTTCGATCAGGGCGAGGGACACCTCTGGCGGCAACGCGGCGGCCCTCAGCCGATCGTATGTCTTGCGGTACTGCATCAGGAGTGCAGGATCATCGATGGTCTGGCCGTGGTAGGGGCCCTCGGTGTAGAGCAAGGGCGGCTCGCTGTCGAAATCCATCAGCAGAAGCGGCAGTTCAGTAAGAGGACGGGTCGGGCCGTTCCACGGAAGGATCTGTACAACGATGCGGCCGCGCTTCGCCAGGGCGGTGATGTGGTCCAACTGCTCAGCCATCTCCACAGACGGGACGATGGAGTGGCGCACCAGGGACTCGTGCAGGACTACCCAGTACTCGGGCGCCTTGGGGTTGTCGAAGAGCGTGGCCCGCTTTAGCCGGACATCGATCTTGGCTTCGACCTCCTCCGGTGTGTCCAGCGTGTGCGTGGAGCGAATGACGGCATGGGCGTAGGCCCTGGTCTGGAGCAGTCCCGGGATGAGAGTGCCGGACCACTGGTTGATCGTTCGGGCCCGTGTCTCCGCCTCCGCGACTCCCGCGAAGAACGCGGCGTGAGCTCCTTGCTTGGCCTTCCGCACGTCCTCGCACCGCCGCTGGAAGAACCCGTCCGTCCCCAGCACCAGGTCCACATGCCGCGCCAGCTCCACCGGCATGCGCCGATGCCCGTGCTCGATCTCGCTCAGGTACGTGATGCCGAAGAAGCTGCCGTCCACCAGCTTCTCCAGGGTCAGGCCTGCCTGCTCCCTCTTGAAGCGCAGCTCCTTTCCGTAGAACTGAGGCACCCCCGCCGAACCGTCGATCTCCTTGCGTGTGGCCACCGTCGACCGCCTTTCGCGCTGTTCTCTGTGGAGCGGTATTCCCTTCCACGGTAGAGGCCCGTGCGGCAGCGTGTGAGGCGTTCGTCACAGTCAGCAACGAAAGGTGTACGCCTCCTCATGGACGAGATCAGGGACGACTCACCCACGTACGACATCGTCGAGGACATCGACGCACTGCGCGCCGCGCTCGCCGCGCACGGCATCACGCTGCCGTCCCTCGGCGTCGATCCGCTGACGCTCGCCGGGTGGACGAAGCATCCGCCGCTGGTCGCGCTCGGCAACTGCACGGTGGTGACCGCGCGCCGGCTGACCGACGCGCTGCGCGTGGCGGCCGGGGGATGACGCCGCTGCCGTTCGCGGTGGATCTGTTCGCCGTGCCGGAGGCCGTACCGGAGGTGCGGCGCATGCTGCGGTGGCGGTTCGGGGACGCGGACGTATCCGATCTGGTGCTCTGCGTCAGTGAGTTGCTGACCAATGTGATCGTGCATGTCGGTGAGGGGACGCCGGTCACGCTCCGCGTCAGCGGTACGAGCGCCGGACGTGTCCGCGTCGAGCTGAGCGATCCGGCGCCCGGCGTCTGTCCGGCCATACGCATCGCGGCGAGCGGAGACGAATCCGGGCGAGGGCTGTTGCTGTTGGACGCGTTCGCGCTGCGGTGGGGCGTGGAGCAGGGGCCGTACACGAAGACGGTCTGGTGCGAGCTGCGCGCGCCCGTCCGCTCGGGCCCGCACGCGCACCAACACCCGGCATCTGTGGGGAGTTGAGAGTCAAGTGGGCGCGACGGATCCGGCCGGGGCGGCCCCGGCCGGGTGGGAAAGCGCCCAGATCACTCTCAACTCCGGCTTGAGCGGCCGGCTCGGCCGGATTCGGTGGGGCCGATGACGTCAAGTGCCGGGCGGACAGGGCTGGCCAGATAGCTCACTTCTTCTGCCGGCGCGAAACGATCTCCGCTACGTCGTTGAGCCACTGTCGGAGGCCGACCCCTGGCGGCGGTGATACGTCCATACCCAAGTTTGAGGCGGTCTGTTTGAGGTCTCTGCCTGTGGTGGCCATGGTGAGCAGTTCCGTGATGTCTCGGAGAAGCTGGTCCAGGTCGGCTTCCGACGCTCCGGACAAGTAGTCGTCGACGGCCTCACTGTAGGACGTGTACTCATCAGAGAAGTCTTGATGGAAATAGGCGCCAAGGAACTGATTCAGTTCTGGGAAACGCTCTCTGCACTCCCACGCGGTTTGTGGCAGCGTCCGGCTTTCCTTTGCGGAGCTTTGGAGTTGGCGGACCAGGTGCTCGCGGATGATGCGGAGGCAGTCCTCAACGCTGCGGCCCGATGATGGTTCGATCTTCGGGAACAGCTCGACCTCGTCCGCGATCTCGGGGGAGAACAGGCCGGTCCGGAGGATGTCGTCAAGTTGATGTACCGCAGTAGCCGCCCGCTGCGGGTCCGCGGAAGCGATCCTGAGGTATGCGGACAGTGCGGGTCCAGGGGCCTCAGAGGTGTCGGTGAAGGCGTAGGTGTGCGCCGCGTACGCCGCCAGGAGTTCCTGGACCTCGTGGAAGCGAGATCCGGGGCTGGGGGACGATGCCATGTGAGGGCTCCGTTCAGGTCTCGAGTCAGGGCGTGGGGTACGAGGTCAGGATCCGGAAACGCGCTGGTGCATTGAGGTCCCGCTTCAGAATGACACGCACTGACCTCACCTCTTGGGGCGAGCTGCCGTGCTTGAAGCCCGAGCGCGTCAGGTGGAGCCCTGTGGTCTCGTCGAAGGACGCCTCCAACTCAAGTTTGGACTTTTTACCCTGCAGCCAGTTGTCAATCTTCCTCTGGTTGCGCAGCAAGGTCTCGTCCGCGAAGCGTTGGGCGTCCGCTTCATTCGGGAATCGGGAGTCGGCGTCGAGTCGGGGTTCGTTTCGCAGGCGGTTGCGCATGTCCCGGGTTGTCTTCTCGACATGCCGCTCAACGGTGTGGGATCCGTTCTTGCCCTCATCCCCCCTGACGTCAGCCCGGTGCTTGGGCTTGACCGGTCCCTTCCGCTTGCTGCGCGGCCACGCGTTCTGGGTCGGCGTCTCGGGAGAACCGACGACGTTGGAAAAGCCGCCGCTCGCGCCTGCGGCCATGAGGACGATGCCGGCGGTACCGAGGAGAGCGGCATTGATGGCGGCTTCGGCCGTGACTGCGCCGACTACTCCGCCTCCGGCGAGTGCGAGACCGCCGGGCGGGAATAAGGCGAGGAGGGAGAACAGGAGGAGGGCGAAGCCGAGGTAGACCAGAAAGTTGTCGAGGGCGTCGATCAGGTGGAGTGTGGGGATGGCCTTGCCATCGGGGCCGGCCTCGCCGAGTCCTCGGTAGAGGAGAAGGAGGCCGGTGGTGGCCCCTCCCAGGGCGGTGGCGATACGGAAGCGGTGGGCGGCCAGGGGCTCGCCGTGGGGCTGGATTGACGTCGGCTGCCAGGTGCGGAGGAGGGTGATCAGTTGCCAGGCGATCCAAGCCAGGGCCGCGATTCCGAAGCCCATCAGGATCCTCGGGCCGTTGCCGGTGGTGAAGTACTCCTGGAGTCCGGCGGTGGACTTGAATGAGCCGACGCCCAGGAAGAGCAGCCCGGGGAGCATGAGTACGCATGGGATCAGCAGCAGCCATTTGCGCCCGGGATTGCCGGTCCGCGCGGCCTTGAGACGGGTTCGTATCTCGTCAGGGCGCCAGGCCCCCTGCCGGTCGGTGGCGTCCATCTGTGCGGTGATCCGGGCGACCGCCCGGCGCAGTGGCTCGGTCTCACGCGGAGGTGAGAGTGCGGTGGCGTACAGCAGGGAGCGGCGCAGCCGGATGTAGCGCAGCGCGATGAGCAGAGTCCATCGCGGACGCCAGGCGGCGTAGCGGAGCATTGCAGCCGTCGTGTCGCCGTCGGTGCGCTCGGTGGCCAGCAGCACTCCCGGGACGGTGCGTTTGCCGCTGTGCAGTTGGTACACGTCGATGGTCATGGCGATCGCCAGGCACACCAGGGGCGCGGCCCAGGCATGGTCGTTCAGAGTCTCCAGCCATTGCTCGGCCTGTTCTGTGGACTTCTCGGCGGCGTAGTTGTTCACCGCGTGGTGCACGGACGCGGCTGCTACCGGTACCGCCGCCAGCACGCGCACCCAGCCCCGGGTCCGCCACAGCAAGCCGACGCCGAGCCCTGCCAAGGCTGTCCACACGAGATGGGAGAAGGTTTCGGCGATCTGTGGCCCGACGATGGTCGACTGGCCGGTGGGGCCGGGAAGCCAGGCGGCGAATACCTGCTTCAGGCCTGGGATGTACGGCGGGAAGAGGCTGTCCGGGATGACCCACCCGCCGCCTTCGCGCGGGATCGCCCTGTTCGTTTCCAGGCCGTACCGGAGTACCGCCTCCAGCAGCCCGAATCCGGCGCCCAGTCCTGCGCCCAGCACGACGAAGTCGGTGAGTCCCCACTGCCGGCGGACCTTGGCGTACAGGCCGGCCAGCAACAGCGGGGAGACCTTGACCAGTTCCTCAAGCCAGGGGGCAACCGTGTAGCCGGAGGTACCCACCACCTCGGACAACGGCTGCCCGGACAGGTCCGCATACAGGCGGGTGTAAGCGAGTTGCAGCAGCGCCGTTGCGACACCGCATCCGTACACCCCCACCGCGACCGCCAGCAGCACCGTCGAGAGCCGCACCGAACGAACCGGCCACGACAGTGCGAACAGTTGAAGCACTCCCCAGACAGCAGCGACTGCCATCACTAACGTCATGCCCGCCCCCCGACGCCCCGAAGCCATGCGTGATTCGCAAAAGCGAACGCCATGCTAGGGGGGTGACTCGGCGGTGGGCAAGACGGTGTGTGGACCCAACTGTCCATCCAGAGGTGGGCCTAAAGCGAGGGCATGTGGTAGGGAATCCTCATGAACGATGGCTTCCTGGATGTTGAGGTCCGGGGGCTTGAAGCCCTGGATCTCTCGAACCTTGGGACGTTCATCGTTCAGGCCCGGGTGCCTCACTGACGACAGCCGCCACGAAGGGCGCCAAGGCGGCTGCGCGCACGATGAGCGCGGGTCCGTCGGGGCGCTTGGAGTCGCGTACGGGGACGACGCCGGGGAGGTCTGCGGCGACTTCGAGGCAGTCGCCGCCGGAGGTGTTGCTGTAGGTGCTCTTACGCCAGGTGACGGCGGTCAAGTCGTACTGGGTGAGCGCCATTTCGGTAATCCTCTGCTGCGTCCTCGATCATGGAGAGGGACGCCTCCGGCGGCAAAGCGGCGGCCCTCAGGAGATCGTACGACCTCCGATACTGCTTCACGAGGGCCGGATCGTCGACGGTGTTTCCATGGTGCTGGCCTTCCATGTAGACGAGCGGAGGTGCGTCCGCGAAGTCCAGCACCATGGCGTTGCCGAACATCAGGGCGTGCGCTCCCGTGTTCCACGGCAGGATCTGGGTAAAGATCCGGCCACGCCTGATGAGGGCGGCGATGTGGTCGAGCTGCTCTGCGAGTTGTTGCAGCGGCAGGATGGGCAAGCGCAGCAGTGACTCGTGCAGGACCACCCAGTACTGGGGGGTTCGGTGGCTCGCTTCGAACACCTACGACATCGTCGAGGACATCGACGCACTGCGCGCCGCGCTCGCCGCGCACGGCATCACCCTGCCGTCCCTCGGCGTCGATCCGCTGACGCTCGCCGGGTGGACGAAGCATCCGCCGCTGGTCGCGCTCGGCAACTGCACGGTGGTGACCGCGCGCCGGCTGACCGACGCGCTGCGCGTGGCGGCCGGGGGATGACGCCGCTGCCGTTCGCGGTGGATCTGTTCGCCGTGCCGGAGGCCGTACCGGAGGTGCGGCGCATGCTGCGGTGGCGGTTCGGGGACGCGGACGTATCCGATCTGGTGCTCTGCGTCAGTGAGTTGCTGACCAATGTGATCGTGCATGTCGGTGAGGGGACGCCGGTCACGCTCCGCGTCAGCGGTACGAGCGCCGGGCGTGTCCGCGTCGAGCTGAGCGATCCCGCGCCCGGTGTCTGGCCGGCCATACGCATCGCGGCGAGCGGAGACGAATCCGGGCGGGGGCTGCTGCTGGTGGACGCGTTCGCGCTGCGGTGGGGCGTGGAGCAGGGGCCGTACGGGAAGACGGTCTGGTGCGAGCTGCGGGCACCGGCGGGCGGGGCCCGGTCACGGTATGACGGGTGCCGGGACCGGGGCGGGGTCGAGGCGGCCGATGCGTTCCGGACCGGAGACGGCCAGGAGTGGTGCGTCACCCCTGCCCCAGCGCAGCCTCCAGCGCGTCGAACGCCGCGCACACCCGTGCTCTGTGGTCGTCCGCCAGCACCGCCGCGGCCTCCCCCGCGAGCAGGCGGCGGGCGGTGGTGACGTAGGCCGAGCGGTAGGCGGCGACGGTCAGGGCCGCCGCGAAGGCCGGGTCGGCGCATCCCGGGTCGGTCTCGGCGAGGGCGAGCGCCAAGGCCTCCTCCAGTTCCTCGACGCCCTCGCGGGTGCGGGCGCGCAGGGCCGGCGACGCGATGACGATCCGCCAGAAGGAGGGGTAGCCGTCGCCCACCGCGGACAGCGGGTGGCGCTGATCAAGGAGTTCGAGCGCCAGGTGGCGCAGCGCGTCCAGTGGGGGTTCGCCCGGTCCTCGTCGCCGCACGGCACCGGTGAACAGTTCGATCGCCTGGGGGATGCGGTCGAGGAAGAGGTCCTCCTTGCGCGGGAAGTAGTTGAAGACCGTCATGACGGAGACCTCGGCGGCTCGGGCGACCTGCGCGACCGTCACATCGTCGAAGCCGTTCGCGACGAACAGTCCCGTCGCCACATCCGAGATCCGCTGCCGCGTCGCCCGCTTCTTGCGCTCCCGCAGGGGCGGTGCGGCTGCTTCCTGGGCTTCCGGTTCCTTCGTCATGCCGGAACTGTAGCGGAAACCTATAGCGAATACATGTTTTGAGTGACTATAGTTATCTGCCATGGATCTCATGACGCAATACGACGTAGTGGTCGCCGGGGCCGGACCCGTCGGCCTGATGCTCGGCTGCGAACTGCGACTCGGCGGGGTGGCCCGCGTGCTGGTCGTCGAGCGCCTGGCCGAAGTGGACGAGATGATCAAGGCGGGGGCCGTCAACATCCCCACCGCCGTGGCCCTCGACCGGCGGGGGTTCCTGCCCGCGCTGGTGGAGGTCCAGCGGCAGGCGATGGACCGGTTCCAGGAGTTCCAGCGGGCGCGCGGCGGGGACGGTGACGCCCCGTTGCCCCCGAAGTTCGCCGGGCACTTCGCCGGGATCCCGCTGGACGCGGGCCTGCTGGACGCGGCGGATCCGGCCTTCGCCGACGTCGGTCCGGCAGGTGACGTGGGCCTGATACCGCAGTCCTCGCTGGAGCGGCTGCTCGCCGACCGCGCCGGGGAACTCGGCGTCGAGCTGCGCCGGGGGGTCGAGCTGACCGGTTTCGAGCAGGATGACGACGGGGTGACCGTGCACTTGGCGCCCGTCGACGGCTCGGCGCCCGAGTCAGTACGCGCGGGCCGGCTGGTCGGCTGCGACGGCGGCCGCAGCGCCGTGCGCAAGCTCGCCGGATTCGACTTCCCCGGGACGCCGCCGGAGATCACCGGCCACCAGGCGTTGGCCGGTCTGACCGGCACCGAAGGGCTCGGGGTCGGCTGGAACGCGACGGAAGCCGGCGTGTACGCCCACGGCCCGATGCCCGGTCGCATCCTCACCGTCGAGTTCGACGGACCGCCCGTCGACCGCACCGCGCCCGTCACCGCCGAGGAGTTGCAGGGCAGCCTGCGCCGGGTGTCCGGCGTGGACGTCACCGTGACCGAGGTGCACACGGCGACGCGGTTCACCGACAACTGCCGTCAGGTCACGAGCTACCGGGCCGGCCGGGTGCTGCTCGCGGGTGACGCGGCGCACGTGCACTCACCGTTCGGTGGGCAGGGGCTGAACCTCGGCATCGGGGACGCGATGAACCTGGGCTGGAAGCTCGCCGCCGTGGTGCGCGGCCGGGCACCGGAGAGCCTCCTCGACTCGTACACGAGCGAACGGCATCCGATCGGCGCGTGGGTGCTGGACTGGACGCGCGCCCAGATCGCCCTCATGCGGCCGGAGTCGCACGCGCGCGAACTGCGCGCGGTGTTCACCGATCTGACGCGTACCGTCGACGGCACCACGCATCTGGTCAAGAAGATCTCCGGCGTCTGGCAGCACTACGACCTGCCGGGCGGCCACCCGCTGGTCGGCCGCAGCGCACCCGACCTGGAACTCGCTGACGGCACCCGGCTCGCCGACCACCTTCACGGCGGCCGCGCCCTGCTTCTCGACCTGGCCGACGACCCGGAGCTGCGGGCCCTGGCCGAGGACTACGGCGACCGGGTGGACGTCCGGACCACTGCCTGCCCCGGCCGCCCGGAACTGTCAGGACTGCTGGTGCGTCCGGACGGGTTCACGGCCTGGGCCGCGGACCACCGCCGGGCGGACGGCGCGGTGGCGCAGGCGCTGGAGCGATGGTTCGGAGCACCCGCGGGGCGCCGCCCGGGGGCTCTGCCCCCGGACCCCCACTCCTCAATCGCCTCAGGGGCTTGAACGGTCCCGTGTCGACCACGGTAGCCGTCAGGCGCGGGCGTGAACTCCCATGCCTCCGGAGACGACGAGGTATTAGCAGGTCGAGGGAGCCGAACCGCTGTCGTACCTGGTCCGTCGCATGGTCGATGTCCGGCAGGGACTCCGGGTGATCCATGGCCGGAATGCCGCGGCCGGAGTATGAGCCGGCACGTCACTCGTCGTTGAGGGGTGGCTGTCGGGCGAGGAACTCCTCGAACGCCGCCTTCTGCTTGGGGTCCATGAAGCCCTGGCGGACGTCGCGGGCCCGCTCCTGGAGCCGGTGCGCCTCGTCGGGGTTCAGGAGTTCGGCGACCACCACGCCTCCGCGAGCGACCGCCGTGCGCCCTCCCACCCGGCGACGGAAGAGCGTGAACGCACCGAATTCCTCCGGGTGGGCCAGTTCCGGCCCTGCCGTTTCAGCCCCGGCCCCGGCGTCACTCGTCGGGCAGGAGGCCGGGGCCCAGTGCTCCCAGAGCGCCAGGGTGGCCGCGGGCACCAGCACGGCGCGCTCCGTCTCTCTGTCCCCCTCCCACAAGAAGGTGACAGTGACGGGCTCACCGACCGCCTCGGCCAGCCCGAGCACCCTCTCCACCTCGTCGTTGACCGGGTATCCCACTTTTACGTCGATCCGAATCCCCATGGCGCCCGAGGCTACTGGCGGCCTCTGACACTGCCGGGCGCCACCGTCTGATCGGGCACCCGCCTAACGCGGCGGCAGCGGCGGCCGCCTGCGGTCCGGGGCCCCCTCGTACGTCGGCGGGGTCGCCGGGGGACTCGCGGCCAGGAGGTCCAGCGCCATCCAGACCGCGTCGTCCAGCACCGCGTGACGGCCCTCCGCCCAGTCCAGCGGCGTGCGCAGGGCCTCCACGTCGGGGGAGACGCCGTGGTTCTCCACCGACCAGCCGTAGGCGTCGAACCACGCGGCGTTCATCGGGACCGTGATCACCGTGCCGTCGCCCAGCCGGTGGCGGCCGGTCATGCCGACCACGCCGCCCCAGGTGCGCTGGCCCACCACCGGGCCCAGCTTCAGCAGCCGGAACGCGGCGGTGATCATGTCGCCGTCGGAGGAGGTCGCCTCGTCGGCCAGGGCGACCACCGGGCCGCGGGGGGCGTTGGAGGCGTACGACACCGGCTGGGCGTTACGGGTGAGGTCCCAGCCGAGGATCGTGCGGGTGAGCTTCTCGACGACGAGTTCGCTGATGTGGCCGCCCGCGTTGCCGCGTACGTCCACGATCAGGGCCGGGCGGGAGACCTCCAGGCGCAGGTCCCGGTTGAACTGGGCCCAGCCGGAGCCGCCCATGTCGGGGATGTGGAGGTAGCCGCAGCGGCCGTCGCTCACCTCCCGTACGACCTCGCGGCGCTTGGCCACCCAGTCCTGGTAGCGCAGCGGGCGTTCGTCGACCAGCGGGACGATCGCGACCCGGCGGGAGCGGCCCTCGCCCTCGGCCGGTCTGAAGGTCAGCTCGACCGTGGTGCCGCCCGCGGCCGAGAGGAGGGGGTAGGGGCCGGCGACCGGGTCGACCGGGCGGCCGTCGACATGGGTGAGGACCGCGCCCTCCCTGATGCCCGTACCGGCCAGCGGGGAGCGGGCCTTGGAGTCCGAGGAGTCGCCGGGCAGGATGCGCCGGACGGTCCAGTCGCCGTCCCGGCACACCAGGTTCGCGCCGAGCAGGCCCATCGCCCGCTGGTAGTGCGGCGGGCCCTCGTTGCGGCGGGCGGGGGCGACGTAGGCGTGCGAGGTGCCCAGTTCGCCCAGGACCTCGCGCAGGAGATCGGCGAACTCGTCGGGGGTGGCGACCCGTTCGACCAGCGGGCGGTACTGGTCCAGGATCGCGTCCCAGTCGATGCCGCACATGTCCGGCTCCCAGAAGTAGGAGCGGATGATGCGCCCGGCCTCGCCGTACGCACCCCGCCACTCCGCCGCCGGGTCGACGTCGTGCAGGATGCGGCGCAGGTCCAGGTAGACCGTGGAGTCGTTGTCGCCCGGCTCGGTCGCGGGGACGGCGCGCAGCTCGCCGTCGTCCATCACGACCAGCCGGGAGGCGTCGCCGCTGACGGCGAACCAGTCGAGGTGGCCGACGAGTTCGGTCCTCTTCGCCTTGGCGATGCTGAAGTGCTCCAGCGTCGGCCGGCCCGACATGTCCGCCGGGTTGGCGAACGTCTCGCCGAGCGCGCCGGAGATCGGCCAGCGCAGCCAGACGAGGCCGCCGCCGCTGACCGGGTGCAGCGCCGAGTACTTGGAGGCGGAGACCGGGAACGGCGTGACCCGGCTCTCCAGGCCCTCGAACTCGACGGTGACCGTGGACCCTTCGGCCGTACCCGCCTCGGCGGTGTCCACCGGGTCGAGGCCGCCCGCGGCCGGCCGGCCGTCGGGGGAGAGCGCGAAGGGGGAGGGGGTCGCGGAGGAGAGCGGGACCAGGTACGGGCGGCAGCCGAGCGGGAAGGAGAGGTCGCCGGTGTGCACGTCGTACACCGGGTCGAAGCCGCGCCAGGACAGGAACGCGAGATAGCGGCCGTCGCCGGTGAAGACGGGGTTCTCGTCCTCGAAGCGGCCGTTGGTGACGTCGACGATCACCGGGGAGCCGGCACCCATGATCCGGGCGAGTTTGATCTGGCGCAGCGAGCGGCCGATGCCGGGGTGCGACCAGGTCAGCCAGGCCCCGTCCGGGGAGAACGCCAGGTCGCGGACCGGGCCGTTGACGGAGCGGATCAGTTCGACGGGTTCGCCGGTGGCGTCCTCGGCGGTGTCCAGGAGGAGCAGCCGGCCGTCGTGCGAGGCCATCGCGAGGGTCTCGCCGTCCGGGTCGGCGATCAGTTCCTGGACCCGGCCGACCAGGCCGGAGGCGAGCCGGCGCGGGGCGCGGTCGCCGCTGGCACGCGGCAGATAGGCGATCTCGATCGCGTCCTCGCCGGCCGCGTCCGTCACGTACGCCACCTGGCCGCCGCTGCCGAGCATCTCCGGCAGCCGGACCCGTACGCCGGGGGTGTCGGCGATGGTGCGGGCGGGCCCGTCGCGGTGGGTGAGCCAGTACAGGCTGCCGCGTACCGATACGGCGCTGGCCCGGCCGGTCTCGTCCACGGACAGCGAGTCGACATGGCTGGCGGCCGGCACCTGGTAGGGGCGCCGGCCGGCGCGCGGACCGCCGAGCCGTACCTCCAGCCTGCGGGGGACCGCGCCGGGTGATGCCAGGTCGTCGGCCAGCCACAGCTCGCCCGCGCACTGGTAGACGACCCGCCGCCCGTCGCTGGAGGCGTGCCGGGCGTAGAACGCGTCGTGGTCGCTGTGGCGGCGAAGGCCGGTGCCGTCGGGCAGGCAGGAGTAGAGGTTGCCGACGCCCTCGTGGTCGGAGAGGAAGGCGATGCGGCCGTCGACGAACATCGGCGAGCCGAGGTGTCCGCCGATGTCCGGGAGCAGCCGCTCGCCGTGCAGCCACAGGCGTCCCGTCGCCCCGCCCCGGTACCGCTTCCAGGCGGCCGGCTCGTGCGGCGGGGTGCCGGAGAGCAGCAGGGTGCGGCGCTCGCCCCCGATGTCCGCCACGGCGATGTCGGAGACCGGGCCCCAGGGCAGCCGGCCGCCGGGGCTGCCGTCCGTGGGCACGCTGTAGGCCCAGGAGAAGTACGAGAACGGCTGCCGGTGCGAGGAGACGGCGAGGATCTGCGCGGCGTCGCCGTCGTCCGGGGTCCAGCCGCAGACCCGCGCGTCCGTCGAACCCCAGTAGGTGAGCCGGCGGGCCGGACCGCCGGTGACCGGTGCGAGGTGGATCTCGGGGTCGAGGCTGCGCCAGGTCGTGTACGCGATCCGGGTCCCGTCGGGGGAGAACCGCGGATGGCTGACTCTGGTGCGGTCGACGGTCACCCGCCAGGCACGTCCGGGCCGGTCGCCCTCGGGGACGAGGGGGGCGACCCAGAGATCGTCCTCTGCGGCGAAGCAGAGCAGATCCTCGTGGAGGTGCGGGAACCGGAGATACGAGCCGTCGTCACTCACCCCCCAATGCTTTCCGCGCACGGGGGCGGCGGCAACTTGTGGTGCGGAACACAAGCGAAACGATTCCGTTTCGCTGGGAGCCCGGGGTAACGTCGATGTGTACGAAACAGTTTCGTTCGATTGACTGGCATTCAGTTGACTGGTGTTCGGTCGACCGGCATTCGGCCGAGCAAACGGGGGGTTGACGCATGGCACGCACACGGCTCACGCCCGAACGCGAGAGCGAGCTGTACGCCGCCGTGCTCGACCTGCTCCGCGAGGTCGGCTACGACGCCCTGACCATGGACGCCGTCGCCGCGCGCACCCGTTCCAGCAAGGCCACCCTCTACCGCCAGTGGGGGAGCAAGCCCGAGCTCGTCGTCAAGGCACTGCGGCACAACAAGCCCGTTTCCCTCGGCGAGGTCGACACCGGCTCGCTGCGCGGTGACTTCCACGCCGTCCTGAGCCGTACCGATGACTGCCAGATGGAGAAGGACGCCGCGCTGATGCGGGGTCTGAGCCATGCCGTCCACAACAACCCCGACCTCCTCCAGGCCCTGCGCGAACTGCTGATCGAGCCGGAACTGACCGGTCTCGAAGTGCTGCTGAGCCGAGCCCTGGACCGGGGTGAGCTGCGCCCGGACAACCCGGCGCTGAAGTACGTACCCCACATGCTGATCGGTGCGTTCACCGCTCGGCAGATGATCGAGGACCGCGCTGTCGACCACGCGTTCCTCACCGACTACGTCGACTCCGTGATTCTCCCCGCTCTCGGAGTCTGACCCCCGTCCCTCGCACGGCCCTCTCCCCAAGCTCCACCTGACACGCCGCTCTCGTCGTCGGGCTGGTTCCTCACGCCCTTTTCCACTCAACGACCCGACCGGGAGTACGCCTCCGTGGCCACTTTCCTCTACAAAATCGGACGGCTCGCCTTCCGGCGCCGCCGCTATGTCGCCCTGATCTGGGTGGCACTGCTGGCACTCGCCGGATTCGGCGCGGCCTCCGCGTCCACTCCCACCGCCAGCTCCTTCTCGATCCCGGGTACGGAGGCGCAGAAGGCCTTCGACCTGCTGGAACTGCGATTCCCCGCCGCCAGCGCCGACGGCGCGACCGCGCGCATCGTCTTCAAGGCCCCCGACAACGAGAAGATGACGGACCCGGCCAACAAGGCCGACGTCAAGAAGATCACCGCCCAGCTGAAGTCCGGCTCGGAGCAGGTGGCCTCGGTCGTCGACCCGTACGAGGGCAAGGCCGTCTCCAAGAACGGCTCGACCGCGTACGTCTCGGTCACCTACAAGGTCAACTCGATGGAGCTGACCGACGCGACCCGCGGCGCCCTGGAGGACGCGGGCGAGGCGGCGCAGAAGACCGGGATGACGGTGGAGATCGGCGGTGACGCGCTCCAGGTGATGCCGGAGACCGGAGCCACCGAGATCATCGGTGTCGCCCTGGCCGCGGTGGTCCTCGTCATCACCTTCGGATCGCTCATCGCGGCGGGGCTGCCCCTGCTCACCGCGCTGATCGGCGTCGGCATCGGCGTCGCGTCGATCACGGCGCTGGCCAATGTGCTGGACCTCGGTTCCACCACCTCGACCCTCGCGATGATGATCGGCCTCGCGGTCGGCATCGACTACGCGCTGTTCATCGTCTCCCGCTACCGCGCCGAACTGGCCGAGGGCCGGGAGCGCGAGGAGGCGGCCGGACGCGCGGTCGGCACGGCCGGTTCCGCGGTCGTCTTCGCCGGGCTCACCGTGGTCATCGCCCTGGTCGGGCTTGCCGTCGTCAACATCCCGATGCTGTCGAAGATGGGCTTCGCCGCGGCCGGTACGGTCGCCATCGCCGTCCTCATCGCGCTCACCCTCGTCCCGGCCCTGCTGGGCTTCGCGGGCAAGCGGGTCATGGGGCGCAAGGCGCGCAGGGCCGCCGAGGCGGAGAACCAGCCCGAGGCGAAGCCGAACATGGGCACCCGCTGGGCACGGTTCGTGCTCCGCAAGCCCGTGTGGGTGCTGCTCGTCGGCGTCCTCGGCCTGGGTGCGATAGCGATCCCGGCCGCGTCCCTGGAGATGGGTCTGCCGGACGACGGCTCCCAGCCCACCAGCACCACCCAGCGCCGCGCCTACGACCTGCTCTCCGAGGGCTTCGGTCCCGGCTTCAACGGCCCGCTGATGGTCGTAGTCGACACCGAGAACAGCTCCGACGGCAAGACCGCCGCCAAGCGGGTCGGTGACGAGATCTCCGACATGCCCGGCGTCGTCGCCGTCACCCCGGCCAACTTCAACAAGGCCGGCGACGCGGCGATGATCACCGTCGTCCCGAAGGACCGGCCGAGCTCGGTCGAGACCGAGAACGTGGTCCACGCGATCCGCGACGCGGGCGAGGACATCAAGTCCGACACCGGCGCCGAGGTCCTGGTCACCGGTTCCACCGCGATGAACATCGACTTCTCGCAGAAGATGAACGACGCGCTGCTGCCGTACCTGGCGCTCGTCGTCGGCCTCGCCTTCCTGCTGCTGATGGTGGTCTTCCGGTCGGTGCTGGTGCCGCTGAAGGCGGCGCTCGGCTTCCTGCTCTCGGTCGTCGCGGCCCTGGGCGCGGTCGTCGCGGTCTTCCAGTGGGGCTGGCTCGGCTCGCTCTTCGGGGTCGAGCAGACCGGTCCGATCATGTCGATGATGCCGATCTTCATGGTGGGTGTGGTCTTCGGTCTCGCGATGGACTACGAGGTCTTCCTCGTCACCCGGATGCGTGAGGCGTACGTCCACGGCGAGGAGCCCGGCCAGACGATCGTCACCGGCTTCAAGCACGGTGCCCGGGTGGTCACGGCCGCGGCCGTGATCATGATGGCGGTCTTCTCCGGCTTCATCGGCTCCAGCGAGTCGATGATCAAGATGATCGGCTTCTCGCTGGCCATCGCCGTCTTCTTCGACGCGTTCGTCGTCCGGATGGCGATCGTGCCCGCGGTCCTCGCCCTGCTCGGCAAGCGGGCCTGGTGGCTGCCGCACTGGCTGGACCGGGTGCTGCCCAACGTGGACGTGGAGGGCGAGGGGCTCCGTAAGGAGCTCGGCGCCTCCGCCGAGGACGGCGCCGGTCCGGACCACGGCGGCGGACGCGAGCTGACCCGCGTCTGACCCGCCGCTGAGAGCCGCAGACCTCCGGAGCCGCGCCTGAGCGGAGCGCGGCCCCGGATGCGCCGGTTACCTGTGGGGACGGGGGACCGGAGCGACGAGAGCCCCCGTGCACCTGGTGTGCACGGGGGCTCTCGGCATGACGTGGGCCGTCCCGCCGCTACGGGATATCAGGCGCGGGCGGCCTCGGTCCTCGCCTCGGTATGGGTGCGCCGCAGGAAGCGGATCAAGGGGGCGCTGTCGAACTGCACCACCTCGACACCGCCCGGCGCGTGGAGCTCGACGACGAGCTGCGCCCGGCCGCACGGCCAGATCCGGTAGCCGTCGCGCTCGACCGGGGCGCGCAGCCCGCGCTCCAGGAGCGCGCGCTCGACGGCCCACTCCGCGCCGCCGGGAAAGGCGACATGGACCGTGTGCGGATCGTCGGCGGTGTCGTAACGCAGCTCGACCGGGACCGTGGGCAGGTCGCGGGCGTCGGTGACGAGCCGGGCTCGGGCATGTTCTTTGATCACGGGGGACATGGGCCGGCTCCTCCTGTTTATATGCCTTCGTCATCTAATGTCCCATATTTTACGTAAAGAGCACTGTGGGAACCCTGAGTAGTTGTGACGGAGGTGCTCTTGCGAATCGTTCGCAACAAGGTTCTATTATTGAGAGGTTCATGACCCCGCGCCGTCACGCAGTAACACAGAAGCGGAGCCTCCCCCTATGCATGTACCCGACGGATTCATCAACGCACCCGTCTCCGCCGTGGCCGGAGTCGTGGCCGCCGGTGCCGTGGCGGTCAGCCTGAAGGGGGCCCGCCGGGAGCTAGGGGGCACCTCCCGCTCGAGCGCAGCCGGGAGCGGGGGAGAGAAGACCGCCCCGCTGGCCGGGCTGGTCGCCGCCTTCATCTTCGCCGTGCAGATGCTGAACTTCCCGGTCGCCGCCGGTACCAGCGGCCATCTGCTGGGCGGGGCGCTGGCCGCGATCCTGGTCGGGCCGTACACCGGCATCCTCTGCGTGTCCGTCGTCCTGCTGATGCAGGGCATCCTGTTCGCCGACGGCGGGCTGACCGCGCTCGGCGTGAACATCCTCGACATGGGCATCGTGACCACCGTCGTCGCGTACGCCCTCTTCCGCGGGCTGGTCGGCCTGCTGCCGCGCACCCGCCGCTCCATGACCGCCGCCGCCTTCGTCGCCGCGCTCGTCTCCGTACCGGCCGCCGCCTGCGCCTTCACGCTGATGTACTGGATCGGCGGCACCACCGACATCCCGATCGGCAAGGTCTTCACCGCGATGGTCGGGGTCCACGTCCTGATCGGCATCGGCGAGGCCGTGATCACCGCGCTGACCGTCGGCGCCGTCATCGCCGTACGCCCCGACCTGGTCCACGGCGCCCACGGGCTCACCGCCCCGCTCAAGCTCCGGATCGACGGCGAACTCGTCGACGCACCCGCCCGGGAGCCCGTCGCCCCGGCCCCGGCCGCCCGCTCCAACCGGGGCCTGTGGGCCACCGGCCTGGTCACCGCGCTGGTGCTCGCCGGCTTCGTCTCCTTCTACGCCTCCGCCAACCCCGACGGCCTGGAGAAGGTCGCCACCGACCAGGGCATCGACAAGAAGGCCGAGGAGCACGCCGCCAAGGACTCCCCGCTCGCCGACTACGGCGTCAAGGACGTCTCCGACGCCCGGATCTCCGGCGGACTGGCCGGAGTGATCGGCGTCGGCGCCACCCTCGTCGTCGGCAGCGGCGCCTTCTACGTCGTCACCCGCCGCCGTCGCACGAAGGACGAGCCCGCGGGCGGCGACACCCGTACCGGCGAGAAGGTCTGATGGGCGCGGGGCACGCCCACAAGCTCTTCCGGCACGGGCACTCGCCCGTCCACGACCTGCCGCCGCACTGCAAACTCGCCGCCGTCTTCTGCTTCGTCGTGGTCGTCGTCTCCACCCCGCGCGCGGCGGTGTGGGCCTTCGGGCTGTACGCGCTGCTGATCGCCGGCGCCACCGCGCTCGCCCGCGTCCCGGCCGGCTTCCTCCTCAAACGGCTGCTGATCGAGGTGCCGTTCGTCGCGTTCGCGCTGCTCATGCCGTTCGTGGTGCCCGGCGAGCAGACCCACGTCCTCGGCCTCTCCGTCAGCGTCCCCGGCCTCTGGGGCGCCTGGAACGTCCTGGCCAAGGGCACCCTCGGCGTCGCCGCCTCCGTGCTCCTCGCCTCCACCACCGAACTCCGCTCCCTGCTCCTGGGCCTCCAGCGCCTGAAACTGCCGCCGCTGCTCGTCCAGATCGCCTCCTTCATGATCCGGTACGGCGATGTGATCAGCGACGAGATGCGCCGGATGTCCATCGCCCGCCGCTCGCGCGGCTTCGAGGCGCGCGGGGTACGGCAGTGGGGCGTGCTGGCGAAATCGGCCGGCGCGCTCTTCATCAGGTCCTACGAGCGCGGCGAACGCGTCCACCTCGCCATGGTCAGCCGCGGCTACACCGGCACCATGCCGGTCATCGACGAGGTGACCGCCTCGCGCACCCAGTGGGCGTACGCCTCGGCACTCCCCCTGCTCGCCCTCGCCGTGTGTCTGCTGGGATGGACCGCATGAGCCAGTCCGCCGTCGCCCCCGTACCGCCCACGCCGCCGCCCTCCCTGGAGGTCAGCGGTCTCGCCTACGCCTACCCCGACGGCCACCAGGCGCTCTTCGGCGTCGATCTGACCGTCGCACGCGGCGAGCGCGTCGCCCTGCTCGGCCCGAACGGGGCCGGCAAGACCACCCTCGTCCTGCACCTCAACGGCATCCTCGACGCGGGCGCCGGCACCGTCCGGGTCGCCGGACTCCCGGTCGGGAAGCGCGACCTCGCCGAGATCCGGCGCCGCGTCGGCATCGTCTTCCAGGACCCCGACGACCAGCTCTTCATGCCCACCGTCCGCGAGGACGTCGCCTTCGGGCCCGCGTCGAGCGGACTGCGCGGTGCCGAACTGGAGGAGCGGGTCACCGACGCGCTCAAGCAGGTCGGCATGGAGGAGTACCTCAACCGGCCGCCGCACCACCTCTCCTTCGGCCAGCGCCGCCGCGTCGCCGTCGCCACGGTCCTCGCGATGCGGCCGGAGATCCTCGTCCTGGACGAGCCCTCCTCCAACCTGGACCCGGCCTCCCGCCGCGAACTCGCCGACATCCTGCGGTCCTTGGACGTCACCGTGCTGATGGTCACGCACGACCTGCCGTACGCCCTGGAGCTGTGCGGCCGCGCGGTCATCCTCAGCGACGGGGTCATCGTCGCCGACGACCGCACCCAGGACCTCCTCTGCGACGAGCAACTGATGCGCGCCCACCGGCTGGAGCTCCCCTTCGGATTCGACCCGAGCTCCGTGAAGGTGAACATGAGGTAACCCGCCCCACCTGCGACCTGCGGCGCAATGCACCATGGGGGGATGAGCGGGAGCGCGGGAACAGGCGTGGACGTACGCGGCACGGCGGCGCCCGGATTCGAACCGGTCCGGGATGCCTTCATCCGTAACTTCGAGCAGCGCGGCGACCGCGGAGCAGCGGTCACCGTCTACCGGCACGGGCGCAAGGTCGTCGATCTGTGGGCCGGGACCAGAGACGTCGACGGCGTCGAACCGTGGGCCGTCGACACCGTGCAGGTCGTCCGCTCGGCCGGCAAGGGCATCGCCGCCGCCGTCCCGCTGCTGCTGCACCAGCGCGGCCAGATCGATCTGCACGCGCCGGTCGGCACCTACTGGCCGGAGTTCAAGGCCAACGGCAAGGAGCGCGTACTCGTGCGCCATCTCCTCGCCCACCGGGCCGGGGTCCCCGCCCTGGACCGGACGCTGACCCCCGAGGAGGCGGCCGACGGGGTGAGCGGGCCGCGGGCCGTCGCCGCCCAGCGCCCCCAGTGGGAGCCCGGCACCGAGCACGGCTACCACGCGCAGACCTACAGCTGGCTCGTCGGCGAACTGGTGCGGCGCGTCACCGGACGCACCGTCGGCCGCTGGGTCCTCGAGGAGATCGCCCGCCCGCTCGGCCTGGACTTCTGGTTCGGCATCCCGGCGGACGAGGCACACCGGGTGGGCCGGATCGGACCGGTCGAGGCACCCGCGGGCGACGGCACCGGCGCGCTGCGGATGCGCCCCAAGCGCTCGGTGGCCGACGCCTACCGCGACCCGGACTCACTGACCCGCCGGGCGTTCGGCGCGATCGACCCGTTCCCCGACGAGAACGACCCCGGCTACCGGGCCGCCGAACTCCCCGCGTCCAACGGCACCGCCACCGCGCGGGGCCTGGCCCGCTGCTACGCCGCGATGATCGGCCCGGTCGACGGCCACCGGCTGTTCGCCCCCGCCACCCTCACCCTGGCCCGCACCGAGGAGTCCGCGGGCCCCGACCGGGTGCTGGTCGTCAACACCCGTTTCGGGCTCGGCTACATGCTGCACGGATCGGCCTCCCCGCTGCTCGCCCCGGGCTCCTTCGGGCACCCCGGCCGCGGCGGTTCGCTCGGCTTCGCCGACCCCGAATCGGGCATCGCGTTCGGCTATGTGACGAACGGTCTGCAGAAGGGAGTCACCGCCGACCCCCGTGCCCAGGCACTGGTCCGCGCAGTACGGTCGGCGCTATGACTTCTGCTGAGCTCGCGCGATTCGACGGATACGGCGTCCTCATCACCGGTGCGGGCCAGGGCATCGGCGCCGCCACGGCCCGCCGGCTCGCGGCCGAGGGTGCCCGGGTCCTGGTCACCGACCTGGACCCGGACCGGGCCGCGCGGGTGGCGGCGGAGATCGTGGCGGCCGGTGGCGGGGCCGAGCCGCTGGGCTGCGACGTGACCGACCGGGCGGCGGTCGAGGCGGCGGTGACCCACGCCGTCGCGACGTTCGGCACGCTCGACGTACTGGTGAACAACGCTTACGCGTGCACCCCGGACACCGCGCTCTTCGAGGACGAGCCGGACGAGGTCTGGGAGCGCGATCTCGACGTCACCCTCAGCGGCGCCTACCGGTGCGCGCGGGCCGCGCTGCCCCACCTCGCGGCGTCCGGCCGGGGCGCGATCGTCAGCATCGGATCGGTCAACGGCGTGCAGGACTTCGGCAACCACGCCTACAGCGCCGCCAAGGCGGGCCTGGGCAGCCTCACCCGTACGCTCGCGGGCCACGCCGGACCGCGCGGGGTGCGGGTCAACCTGGTCACCCCCGGCACGATCCGCACCGACGCCTGGGCCGGCCGCGAGGCCGAACTCTCCCGGATCAGCGGTCTCTACCCGCTCGGCCGGGTCGGCGAGCCGGAGGACATCGCGGCCGCCGTCGCCTTCCTCGCCTCCCGCGACGCGGCCTGGGTCACCGGGACGACGCTGTGCGTGGACGGCGGGCTGACCGCGGTGAACACGGGCTTCCGGCAGGCCGTCGCGAAGGACTGAGCCATCGCGTCGGGATCCCGGACCGGACCGGGTCGGGGTTCCGGCGCGGCGCGGGTCGAGGGTCCGGCTCGACCCGGCTCGGCTCAGCGGTCGGTCGCGTCGTCGTACACGCCCACGATCCGTTCCAGGAAGGCCGCCACGACGGCCTGTTCGCGCGGCGAGAGCTCCGCGGCGGCGTCGGTGACGCCCTCGATGACCAGGGCGTGACGCACGCGGCGCCGGCCTCCCGGGGGCAGTCCCGGGAGGCCGGCGCGCGGGGTACCCGTCCCCTCAGGCGGGTACCCGCAGGCGCTGCCTCCGCTGGACCTCCGCGTCCTCCCCGGTGGCTCCGCGGGAGGTGAACAGCCGGTCCGCGGCCAGTGCGCCCGGTCCCGAGAAGACGATCAGCAGCAGCGTCCAGCAGAAGAAGACCGCGGCCTCGCCGCCGTTCTCCATCGGGAGCAGGCCCCGCTGCTGGTGCACGTCGAAGTACGCGAACGCCATGGAGCCGGAGCCCACCAGAGCGGCCGTTCTCGTGCCGAGACCGAGGAGCACCAGGGTGCCCCCGGCCAACTGGATGACAGCGGCGTACCAGCTCGGCCAGGTGCCCGCCGGTACCGGTGCATCGCCGAGGACGCCGAACAGCGAGGCGATCCCGTGGCAGGTGAAGAGCAACCCGATGACGATGCGGAACAGGCTGAGCGCGTAGGGCTGTGCCCGCCCCAGGCGATTGATCATCATGAGGGCCCGTCTCCTGTCAGCTGTAGACGCCGAACTCGTAGAGCGAGTAGCCGTAGCCGGAGCCGCGTTCCGTGCCGTTGATCCGCACGTAGCGGCCCGTGCCGTTGACGTCGACGTCGTCGATGTCGCCGTCGCCGTCGGTCACCGACTTCACCGTCGTCCAGTTCTGTCCGTCCTCGGACGTCTGGATGTCGTACGCCTTGCCGTACGCCGGGTCCCAGACGAGCTGCACGTGCTTGAAGCTCGTCGAGGCGCCGAGGTCGACCTGGAGCCACTGCGGGTCGCTCCAGTCGCCGGCCCAGCGGGTGTCGAACTTCCCGTCCACCGCGTTGGCCGCACCGCACGGGCAGCCGCCGGTCGGGTCGGTCTGGAACGAGGACGCCGTGGCGGTCTTGCCCCGGGCCACGTTCGTCCCGTCCACCTTCGGCGGGATCACCTTGATGGACTTGGTCTCGATGCCCTCGTTGCCCTTGCCGTCCGTGGCCTTCACGTAGACCTTGTAGACGCCCGTCCTGTTCGGCGCCTTCGCGGTCAGCGTGCCGTCGCCGTTGTCCTTGGTCCCGGCGGGGACGAGCGCCTTGTTCTGGTCGATGTAGTTGCTGCTGAACAGCACCTGGTAGCTGATCGCGTCGCCGTCCGGGTCGGACGTCCTGGTGCTGATCCGCACGTCACCGCCGGTGGGGACGCCGGAAGTGGCGTCGTCCACCGCCATGTCCGTGATCACCGGCGGGGTGTTGTCGCCCGAGGTGCCGGCGCCGTACGCCTTCTTCACGGCGTAGTACGAGAGCCGCTTCTCGCCGCCCGGGAGCAGGTTGAACCAGACGCCGCCGAAGTCGTCCTCGACGCCGTAGTGGAACATCGTGGCGCCGAGCGCGACCCCGGTGTGGCCGGTGACGCACCCCCACGCCTTGGTGTAGCCCTCGGCCTTTGCGACATCGGTCGGCTCGGTCGGGACGCCGTTCGCGTCGTCGTCGACCTCCCACTCACCGGCCGGGCCCGTCTCGGTGACGATGTAGGGCTTGTCGTAACCGCCCTGCTCCCAGTCGGACTTGATGTCGCACACCGCGTTGTACGCGTTGACGGCGTACAGGTCGAGGTCCGGCGCGTTCTTCTTGTAGTACGGCCAGGCACCCGTCCAGGCGTCGGTCGAGGTGACCGGGTGGTTGGGGTCGACGTCATGGATCTTCTTCGCGATGTCGTTGACGAAGGTGGTGTACGCGTTGCGCTGGGCCTCCAGCTCGTCACCGCCGTAACAGTTCTGCAGGCCGAGCGTGGACTCGTTGCCGACGTTCCACATCAGCACGCCGGGGTTGTCCTTGTAGGTGTCGACCCACTTGGGGAACTCGGCGAGCATGTCGTTCTTGTACTGGGTGTCCGTCAGGTAGTTCACGCAGCCCCCGCTCCCGGGGCCGCCGCCCGGCTGGAGCCAGAAGCCGGCGATCACCTTGACGCCGTGGGCCGCCGCGGTGTCGAAGAGCGGCTTGCTGGTGGCGTCGGTGCCCCAGGTGCGGATGGTGTTGACGCCCATGGACGCCACGTCCGGCATGTACTTCTCGGCGTCGGCGACCGAGGGGCCCCAGGTCAGACCCTTGACCGTGTACGGCGCACCGTCCACGGTCAGCTGCCAGGCACCCTGCGAACCGGTGACCTTGACGACGCTGCCGGCCGCCTGCGCGGCGGGCGCCTGGAGGGCCACCAGGGCGCCGGCCAGCAGAGCCGCCGCCGCGAAGGGGGCTACGAGGCGTTTGGCCGTGCGGGTGGGGGGATGGTGCATGTCACTCTCCTTGCGGGTGGGGGGAGGCAGGTGGGGGGGAGGCGGTCGGGGGAGGAGTGACCCCGGGTGATCTTGGAGAGCGCTCTCCAAGATGGGCCGAAAAAAGGCCCGCGACCCGGGGTGCGGATGTGTGGCTGTACGAGTGCGTGCCCTTACGGGCTACGGGAGTTCGTAGTCCCCGTTGAGCACGGGGCCCGCCTCGGGGTGGTTCTCGTCGTAGCCGTGCGGGTCGCACTGGAGCCCGCCCTTGACGCAGTGGGTGACCATCGCGTCGAGCGTGGCGGCGTCCCACCCGTTCATGAAGTCGTAGTGGAAGGAGAAGCCGGCGCCGCTCGCCAGTTTCACCTGCGACATGTCACCGTTGACCGGCCAGGCCATCTTGAACTCGATCATCGGCAGCGCGACGGGGTGGTCGGCCGGGCAGGAGTTGTAGTTGGCGCCCCCCGCGACCGGGTATGCCATGTGGCTCTTGTGGTCGGGCGTGTCCAGGTGGATGCCGTCCCAGCAACTCGGTGCCTGGAGGCGCAGGTTGAGGTAGGTGTCCCGGCTGGTCGGGCAGGTGGCCGGGAAGTCGTAGTTCTTGAACGACTCGCCGCACTCCCAGCCCTCGACGGTGCCCTTGAGGTTCTTGAACTCGTCCTTGGTCTGCATCGGGCTGCCGACGACGTAGCGCAGTCCCCTCGGGAAGGGGCGGACGCTCCGGTAGTCGGTCACTCCCGACTTGTAGTAGATGGTCTGGACGCCTTCGGGGAGGATCTTCGTGTCCCCGTTGAACAGGCTCGGCATCCAGTACCCGGACTTGTCGCCCGGGGCCAGGCAGGTGGTGTCGCCCGCCTCCAGCGAGGCCGTGGTGGTGTTGGCGTTCGTCGTGGTGTTGCCCATGAACGTGTGGTCATGGGACTTCCCGGGCTGCCCCGGGTAGACGATCGGGTCGTCCGGAGCGGTGTGCGTCGGGGCGCACTTGGCCTGGAACTCGTGGAAGTACGCCGGCGGCGGGACCTCCATCGAGGGCGTGACGCCGGTGACCGGCGGGTCGGCCATGATGTAGCCGTCCGCGTCCGGGTCGTCGCCCGAGGCCTGGGTGGAAGCCTCCATGCCGGGCATGCCCGGCATGGAGTACGCGGCGTGCTCGGCGTGCGCGCCCGCCGCGGCAGCGGTCGGCGTTTCGGTGGACGCGTTCGCTGTCGCGGCGATCCCGGCGATCCCTGCCGTGGTCAGGGTCAGCGAGGTGAACAAGAGCAGTCCGGTGAGTGTTCTCGACCTCCGTGGCATGGAGACCTCCTGCTGCGTGGGTGGGGGTGCATGAGGGTGGGAGAGCGCTCTCCCGGTTCGGAGTGTTCCGCTCCTGACAAGAGCGTGTCAATAGTTGGTTAACGACGGCCGCCATAACCGGAGTTGGCGCGGCGGGCCGGTTGGGCGGCGGCGGGGCCGGATGACCTGCGCGGATGCCCGCGGGGCGCTCAACTCGTGTGCAACGTGAACGTGTTGCCTGATACCGGTTGCCTGATGCGAGTTACCTAGAGGCAGGCGGGCAGGCGGGCAGGCGGGCCGACTGCCGATGGGGTGGCCTATGCGGAGGGTGGTACCGCCGCCCGTCTGGCGGACTCCTTCCTCGCGGTCCTCGAACAGGTCGCCCGGACCGGCGAACATGACTGCACCGTCCGCACCGACCTCGACGGCTGGGTGCCAAGGGGCAAGCTGAGTGCGGGGACGGCATTCCGGCCGCGGTCGTCAATCCCGCACGTAGTGAGTGAGCGCCTCGGTCAAGTCGCGGTGCCACGCCTTGGCGCGTGCGGCGCGACGGGCCTTGACCTCGCTCTCGACCGTCGAGCCGTCGAGCAGCGTGACTGTGACGTGCAGCCAGGTTCGGTGGGTGACGCGGTGGGTGACGTCGGCAATCTCCGGCCAGGAGAAGTCGAGCTCAACGTCGTCCCGGTCGAGGTCCTCGTCGTTCTCCGTCTGGTCAAGCGGCGGTCCGCCTCCGTGGAGTGTCAGCAGTACCCCGTCGGCGTCGAGCACGATGCTGGACTCCGTGTCCGCGGCGATGAACGCTTCGCTGTCCGAAGCCGCCCCCCGTCCGGGGCGGGAGTCCGCCGGTGCGTCGACGATCGTGGGCAGGAGAGGGCGAACGTGCGGTGGCAGAGGCACGGTCGGGCGCGGAGGCGTGAGGGGGTGCGACGTCACCGCCTCCGCATTCACCAACTCGTCGAAAAGATCGAGGAGTTGGTCTGGGCTCGGGCGTCGGGCCGGCTCCTTGGCCAGGCAGGACGCGACCACCTCACGCATCACCGGCGGGACGGCGCTCAGGTCGGGCGGTTCGTGCACCGACCGATACATCAGCCCCATCGGCGTGCCTGCCCCGAATGCGCTGCCGCCCGCCGCCGCTACGAGGACCACGCCCAGCGCGAACACGTCCGCCGCGCCCGTGACATCGGCGCCCATCGCCTGCTCAGGCGCGAGGAAGCCCGGCGTACCGAAGGCGTGGCCCGTCGCCGTGAGGCGTGTGAGCTCAACCGCCCTTGCGATCCCGAAGTCCAGGACGCGGGGCCCGTCCTCGGCCATGATGATGTTGCCGGGCTTCAGATCGCGGTGGACCAGACCGCAGCGGTGAATGGCCGCCGGCGCCTCAGCGAGCGCCGCGCCGAGTGCCCTCAGTCTCCCGGCGTCCATGGGGCCTTGGGACTGGATGCACTCGGCGAGTGTCGGCCCCGGTACGTACGCCGTCGCCAGCCAGGGTGGGTTCGCATCAGCGTCTGGCTGAGGCGCTTCAGCAAGGGGGCAGGGAAGGCGTTCGCAGATCCGGATGATCCGGTGGGTGCGGGCCGTGGTCAGGCCATGGCATCGGCAGGGCCGGTGAGATCGACAGCACCTGCTCGATCGGGTCGGTCACGACCTGTACGTTCACGCCGTGACGACCTTGCCCCCGAGATCTCGAATCCAGCGGCTATCCGGGTCCGGGTGTCGTGCATGCGCAGGTACGTGAGAGCGACGAGCGCGCGTTCGGTACGTGCACGGATCAGACGTGAAACTCGCCGTGCGGGATGCCGTGTGCCCACAGTGTCTCGAAGGAACCGGCGAGGCACTTGAGGAGCCTCGACTCTGTGCTGAACTCGTCGTCCACCAGGGCGCCGTCGCCTGCGAAGTGGTGGATACGGGCCAGCCGCTCATCGAATAGCCAGTAGTCGTTGCCCGGCAGGGGCAGGTTCGTGGTGAGACGTCGGGGCAACCAGCGGACCTGCTCGCCGGCCTCGACGTTGGCCCGGGTTGCGTAGTGCTCCCAGCGGATGTACTCCGAGACGGGCTCACTGACGACACGGAGGCGGCGGATCACGACGCCACGGTCCACGGCCTGGGCCACCAGATCGTGGAAGCCGCGCCACCACGAGTCGCGGTCTTCCCAGTTGACCCGCTCGCCACCCCGCCAGGCGGCGAATCGCTCGTTGTCGAAGTACGCGTCACGCATCTCCAGGTGGACCGCGGAGCGCTCCGTGTCCTGGATGACCTCAGCGAAGCTCGGCGGTGTCGGCTCCTGGCCCTTCTGCTGAGGCTGCGCGTCCTGCGGCATCGCACGCCTTTCTGGTCTGCGGCATGATGCGTAACGGGATGCGGATGACGGTCTCGGTGTCGGGGACGGAGCCGTACTGCAGGCACTCGGCCTGTGTGGCCTCGTCGGTGTCGGGGGTCCTTGCCGCAGACCATTGAGGCCCGGGGCACCGGCCGCCCCCTCAACTCGTATGCAGCATCAGCCCGATCCCCACCACCATCAGCCCGGCCGCCGCCACCCGCGGGGCGCCGAAGCGTTCCTTGAAGAACACCGCGCCGATGGCCGCGCCGACGATGATCGAGGACTCGCGCAGGGCCGCGACCGGGGCCAGGGCCGCCCGGGTCTGGGCCCACAGGACGAGTCCGTACGCGGTGACCGACAGGGCCGCGCCGAGCAGGCCGCGCAGCGCGTACGGGCGGAGCTGGGCGGTCAGGGCGGAGCGGCGGCGGTGCAGGGCGTAGAGGGGGATCGCCACGCCCTCCAGGATCATCAGCCAGACGATGTATCCGAGCGAGCTGCCCGAGGCGCGTACGCCCACGCCGTCGACCGTCGTGTAGCCGGCGATGGCCAGGCCGGTCGCCAGGGCGGCCAGGATCGCGGGCCAGTGGGGGCGTTTGCCGGAGCCCCGGATGCCCCACAGGGCCAGGCCGACCAGTCCCGCCGAGGCCACCGCGACACCGGCCGTGGCCCAGCCGTCCGGGCGCTCGCCCACGAAGACGGCGGCGAGGACGGTGACCACGAGCGGGGCGGTGCCGCGGGCGATCGGGTACATCTGGCCGAAGTCGCCCAGGGTGAACGAGCGCATCAGCAGCAGCATGTACGCCACGTGCAGGGCGGCGGAGAAGGCCAGGTACGGCCAGGCGTCCGCCGCCGGGAACGGGACGAAGAAGGCGGCGGACACGCCGATCAGCAGCCCGCCGCCGGAGATCAGGGTGAACGAGATCAGCTGGTCCTTGATCGCGTGCGCGATGGCGTTCCAGCCGGCGTGCGTGAACGCGGCGATCAGGACGGCGGTGGCGACGAGCGGTGTCACGTGGTACCTGGTTCCGGTCAGCGGGGGCGGCGGCCGGTGAGCGCGTGCCGGCGCGCATGGGCGCCGTCGAGATCCTGGCGTGCTCGGGGGATACGGGGATCGCCGCTCTGGTGGGCGGTGAGCGCGTCGAGACGGAGACCGGCCTCCGAGCGTCCGGTGGTGTCGTCGCGGACGCGTCTCAGCTCGGCCTCCGACTCACGGATGAGGCGGGGCCGGTCCCGCTGGAAGGTCTTGGCGGCGGGGATGGCGTTCCGCACGTCGAGGACGAACGTGCGGACGTACTCCTCGCCGAGCTCGTGAACGGGGTAGGTCATCAGGTACTGGCGCCCGTCCGGGCCGGTCAGGTAGACGTGGGAGGCCGTCGGGGAGTGATCGGCGCGGACGGCGATCCCGTCCAGCGGAAAGTCGCGGAGCCACTCGTCGGGGATGTCCGCGACGAGGACGTGCTGGCAGAGGGAGAGGCCGCGGATCTCGGTCATGTACGACCCGCGGCCCGGCTTGCGCGGGTAGGCGACGTCCGCCTCGGCGCTGCGCACCCGGCGGCGGTGGGTGGCTTCGGCCTTCCGGGCGGCGGTCCGTGCGCCGGACAGCTCCTTCTGTGCCGCCCGCTCCAGGGCGCGCAGGGCGTTCCGCGCGGTGTCCAGGTCGCGGCGCGCGGCGGAGTACTCGCGGCCGAAGGCGAACCGCCGGCCTCCCGGGTAGCGGTGGAGCTGCCGGCCGACTGCGCTCGCGCCCGCGACGGCCAGTACGAGCAGCAGCGTCCAGCCGGCGTTCATCGCGCGTTCCCCCTGTGCCGCTGACCCTTTTCCCCGGGACCGGACCTGTGCCAGCGCGCCTGATCCACTTCTGCGACTATCAGGAAACCGGGCGGCGTTCGTCAACTTCTTTGGCGCCCCGGGCGCCCCGGGCGCCCCCGGAAGCACCGTTCACGGCCCCGCGCGCAGGACCTCCGCGACGACCGGGCCGGCCGCGGTCCCGCCGTGGCCGCCGGACTGGACGAGGGCCGCTGCCGCCAGGTCGTTGCTGAAGCCGGTGAACCAGCTGTCGGACGTGGCGTGGCCGTCGATCTCCGCCGAGCCCGTCTTGCCGCCCTTGTCGCCGCCCACGTTCGCCATGGCGGCGGTGGCGGTGCCCTCCTGGGCCGTCGCGGTGTAGCGCAGCATCTGCTTCAGCTGCGCCGAGACCCCGTTCGGCAGTGGGTTCGCGACGGCGAAGACCCGGTTGTCCAGGTCCTTCGCGACGATGTAGGGCTGTCGGAACTGACCGGTCACGGCGGTGGCGGTGATCGACGCCATGTTCAGCGGGTTCATCTGCACCTTGCCCTGGCCGATGTACGACGCCGCCGTCTCCGCGCCTTCCGACGCCGGCACGCTGCCGTCGAGCGTCACCACGCCGGTCTGCCACTCCTTGCCGATCCCGAAGTACTGCCCGGCCTCCTCGCGGAGCGCCGAGTCGGCCTTGTCGCCCAGCGGACTCACGGGCTTGATGAACGCGGTGTTGCAGGAGCGTGCGAAGGCGGTCTGCAAGGTGGGGTTCGGCATCGAGAAGTTGTCCAGGTTGTGGAAGGGCACGCCCATCCACGTCACCTGGGACGGGCACGCGACCGGTGAGTTCGCGCCGCCGAGGCCGTTCTGCATGATCATCGCGGCGGTCACGATCTTCATCGTCGAGCCGGGGGCCACCGCGCCCTTCCGCGCGGCGTCGAAGCCGTCCGCGCGGTTGTTGGCGATGGCCCGGATCGCACCGGTCGACGGTTCGACGGCCACCACGGACGATTCCTCGAACTGCTTCACCGCGTGCTCGGCCGCCGCCTGGACCCTCGCGTCCAGGGTGGTGGGGACCCTGCCCGGCTTCCCCTTGACCAGGGTCAGCAGCGTCTTGTCCGCGCCGTCCGCGTTCGCGCTGTTGACCCAGGTCTCGATGCCGGCGGTGCCGCCGGCCTTCTCGCCGTACTTCTTGCGCAGCTCGTCCAGGATGCCGCCCAGCGAGGGGTACTTCTTCTTGCTGAGCACCTGGCCGTTGCGGTCGACCGCCTCGATCGACGCGCTCGACGCCTCACCCGTCTCCAGCGTCTCGTCGGCCCGCAGTTCCGGGTGGACGACGGAGGGCTTCCAGTCGACGAGCGCGTTGCCGGTGGTCAGTCCGCGCACCACGGTCAGGTCGGAGTCGTACGACCAGGCCTTGGCCTTCCCCTTGTACGAGACGGTCGCCCTGACCGTGTAGGGGACCTTCGAGCCGGTCGGCGTGCCGGAGGTGATCACGGCCTTGGTCACATGCGCCGACTCGCTGTACTGCGTCAGAAGTGATTCGGCATCGCCCGCGTTGTTCGTGAGCCGGGACGCGACGGCCGCGTCGCCCTTCGCCCACGCCGCGAGGAACTTCTCCGACGTGTCGGCTATCTCCTGCTTCGTGACCGGTCCGGTCTTCACCTCGGCGGAGGTGGCCTCGGTGCCCGTGCCGCCCCCGACGCCGCTGTCCCCGAGCCCGTCCAGGATGTTGTACGCCCCGTAGCCCACGCCGCCGACCACGACCGCGAACACTCCGCCGATCACGGCCACCTTCACTCCACTGCGCATGTGCGCGGTCCCCCCTCCCCCGGAGGCCCCCTTGAACAGGTTCAAGGGGGCTTTTCCGGGGACCCTACGGGACTGCTCCGACAGCGGAGTCGGTTGTTATCGGAAAGCGATCCGTTGTGGCGTGAACAGACCGGTCATATCCGGGTATCCAGCCTTTTCTTTTCCTTCCCCGTCAAGGAGGCACGCGGGCCCACCCGTTGGGATGACCATCCGGGTGCCTGGCACAACCGGCGGTGATCATGATGAGCGAGGGCACACAGAAAGTGCCCCTGACATAGGAGACCCCCCACATGCGCCGAACCCTGATCTCCCTCGGCAGCGTTGCCGCTGCCGGAATGCTCGCCTTTGCCGGCACCCAGTCGGCATTCGCCGCGAGTGGCACGTTGATCGTCAACGGAGTGGCATACGAGAACCCCGGACCCGGCTGCTACGCAGCGGGCGACAGGGGCGCCGAGGTCGACAATCAGACCGACGCGGATGTCGAAGTATTCCTCGACGCGGCCTGCACGGATGGGCCCGTGGGTGCCATCGGCTCCGGCGACGTCGGGTCCGTCGACGCCGGTGGGAGCATCAGGTTGTCCTGACGCCCGCAGTGGCCGGTGAACATGTGGAGGGCGTGGCCACCGGCCACGCCCTCCACATGCTCCCGCCGGCTAAATCCAGGTATCCAGCCACATCCGGTCGCGCCAGGAATTCTCCGGAATGGGGGTCCCGGTATACAGCGGCCAGAAATAGATGAAATTCCAGACGATCAGCAGGACCAGTACGCCCGCCGCGACCGCCCCCACCGTCCGGCGCCGTTCTCCCGACGGGTCACCGGTCGCCAGGCCCAGTTCATGTTTCGTCCCGGTACCCGCCGCCGGCCCCAGCATCGCGCCGATCATCATCGCCACCGCGAGGCACAGGAACGGCACGAACACGACCGCGTAGAACAGGAAGATGGTGCGTTCCTGGTACAGGAACCACGGCACCCACCCCGCGGCCACCGCGCAGGCGATCGCGCCCGCCCGCCAGTCGCGGCGGAAGAGCCAGCGCCACAGCACGTACAGCAGCGCGAAGCACGCGGCCCACCACAGCAGTGGTGTGCCGATGGCCAGCACCTCGCGGGCGCACTTTCCGGTCCCCGACGCGGCGCAGCCGTTCTGCTCCTCGTAGAAGTACGAGACCGGCCGGCCCAGCACGATCCAGCTCCACGGATTGGACTGGTAGGTGTGCCCGGACGTCAGGTTCACGTGGAACTCGTAGACCTGGTACTCGTAGTGCCACAGGCTGCGCAGCCAGTCCGGCAGCCAGGTCCAGCTGCCGCCCTTGCCGTCGGTCGCCGCCCAGTCCCGGTAGTAGCCGTGCCGGGCGGGGGAGTTGTGGATGATCCAGCCGGTCCACGAGGCGACGTAGGTCAGGATCGCCACCGGCACCGTGGAGACGAACGCCGGGACCAGGTCCCGCTTCAGCACCGCCGCGTACGGCCGTACCGCACCCGCCGTACGCCGGGCGCCCACGTCCCACAGGACCGTCATCAGGCCGAACGCGACCAGGATGTACAGGCCGTTCCACTTGGTGGCGAAGGCCAGGCCGAGCATGAGTCCGGCCGCGATCCGCCACGGCCGCCAGCCGAGCCGCAGCCGCTCCGCGATCCCCGCGTCCGGCCGCAGCACCCCCTCCGCGTCGACCGGCAGCGCGGCCGCGAGCCGGCGCCGCGCCCAGTCCCGGTCGATCAGCAGACAGCCGAACGAGGCCAGCACGAAGAACATCAGCACCAGGTCGAGCAGCGCGGTGCGGCTCATCACGAAGTGCAGACCGTCCACCGCGAGCAGCGCGCCCGCCAGGCAGCCCAGGAACGTCGAGCGGAAGAGCCTGCGGCCGATCCGGCACAGCATCAGCACCGACAGCGTGCCGAGCACCGCGACCATGAACCGCCAGCCGAACGGGGTGAAGCCGAAGATCTGCTCACCGATCCCGATGATCCACTTGCCGACCGGCGGGTGCACCACATAGCCGGGGTCGATCGGGATGCTCACCTTGGACGGGTCGTCCAGGATCAGCTTGTCGACGTCCTTGGGCCACGCCCCCTCGTACCCCTGGTTGATCAGCGCCCAGGAGTCCTTGGCGTAGTACGTCTCGTCGAATATCACCGCGTGCGGGCTGCCCAGGTTCCAGAACCGCAGCACCCCGGCGACCAGCGTCACCAGCAGCGGACCGCCCCACGCCGACCAGCGCAGCAGCCGGTCCGCGAGCACCGGGGGCACCCCGAGCACCGCCCACAGCCGGTTCCCGGGGCGGGTGTACGGCGGAACCAGCCGTTCCCGCAGCCCGATCCCGGGCCGCGGTGAATGACCGAAGCGGCGCAGCCGCTGCTGCCAGGAAGTCGGCTCCGGGCCGTACTGATCCCCGGCGTCTTGGCCCTGCCGGGCATCGGGCGCTGTACTCGTCACCGCGCCATCGTAGGGAACGCATCTGTGCGAGTGCTGCCGCCCGTGCTGGGAGGATGGACGTTGTGACGGAGACGACTGGAACGCTGGTACTCGCAGGGACCCCCATCGGCGACGTGGCGGACGCCCCGCCACGCCTCGCCACCGAACTGGAGACGGCGGACGTCGTCGCCGCCGAGGACACCCGCCGGCTGCGCCGGCTGACGCAGGCGCTGGGCATCCACACCACTGGGCGCGTCGTGTCCTATTTCGAGGGCAACGAGTCCGCCCGTACGCCGGAACTCGTCGAGGCGCTGACCGGCGGCGCCCGGGTGCTGCTGGTCACGGACGCCGGGATGCCGTCGGTCTCCGACCCCGGCTACCGGCTCGTCGCCGCCGCCGTGGAGCAGGGCATCAAGGTCACCGCGGTGCCCGGCCCCTCGGCCGTGCTCACCGCGCTCGCCCTGTCCGGGCTGCCGGTGGACCGGTTCTGTTTCGAGGGCTTCCTGCCGCGCAAGGGCGGCGAACGCCTCGGCAAGCTCCGCGAGGTCGCCGGCGAGCGCCGCACCATGGTCTTCTTCGAGGCCCCGCACCGGCTCGACGACACCCTGGCCGCGATGGCCGAGGTGTTCGGCGCCGACCGGCGCGCCGCCGTCTGCCGGGAGCTGACCAAGACCTACGAGGAAGTGAAGCGCGGTCCGCTGGGCGAACTCGCCGCATGGGCGGCCGAGGGCGTACGCGGCGAGATCACCGTCGTCGTCGAGGGCGCGGCCGACTCCGGGGCCGAGGAACTGGACGCCGGGGAGCTGGTGCGCAGGGTGCAGGTGCGCGAGGAGGCGGGGGAGCGGCGCAAGGAGGCGATCGCCGCCGTCGCCGCCGCGGCCGGGCTGCCCAAACGCGAGGTCTTCGATGCGGTAGTGGCAGCAAAGAACGCGGCTCGGACCGGCCCGGCGGAGGGCAAAGGACTATCGTGAAAGGCAAAGCGAGAGCCGCGTACCGGTCCCTTTTGCCACGAGAAGGCCAAGACCGCTCCAACACTCGACAGGGCCCGGTGCGCTTCTGCCGGTAAAGGCGTCCACTGGATACCAGGACGCATTCTCCGGAGTGCTTGTCCGGCGGACAAGAGGAGCAGGCATGAGTGAGATCGCAGCGACAACAACCGTGCACGAGGCGTATGCCTTCGCCTGCATGAGGTGCGGACACGGCTGGGAACAGGCCTACGAAATAGAGCACCACGTCGACGCTTCCAACAACGCTTTCGTGGTCTACAAGGCGGACGGCGAACGAGTGCCCTCCCCCCTTTCCACGCCCACTTGCGCCAACTGCGGCGGGCACGTCGTGCGGATCATGCGAGCCGGCCGGGTATCGACGGCTCAGCAACTGCTCCAGAACCGCCGGCCCGCCGACGACATCGCCGATGCCGCCACCGACGTCCGTGAACGGAAGGCCGAGGCCGTGGCCGCCACCGCCGCTCCGGGGGGCGAGCACCACTGGCACCTCGCCGACCTGCTGCATCCCTTCCACCGCAAGTGAGCCCAGGGCCACGGTCCTCGTACGATCGTGGCCATGAGCCGTACCGAAGCCCCGCCGCTGCCCGAACCCCTCCGGGTACCGGTCGCCGATTCGCACACCCACCTGGACATGCAGGACGGCACCGTGGAGGAGGCCCTGGCCAGGGCCGCCGCGGTGAACGTGACGACCGTGATCCAGGTGGGCTGCGACGTGAAGGGCTCGCACTGGGCCGCCGAGACCGCCGCCGCGCACGCCGGCGTGCACGCCGCGGTGGCCCTGCACCCCAACGAGGCGCCGCGCATCGTGCACGGGGACCCGGACGGGTGGTCGCGGCAGGGAGCGCGCGAGGCGGGCGGGGCGGCGGCTCTCCACGAGGCCCTCGCCGAGATCGACGCACTGGCCGCGCTGGACCACGTACGGGGCGTCGGGGAGACCGGACTCGACTACTTCCGGACCGGCCCCGAGGGCATGGCGGCCCAGGAGGAGTCCTTCCGGGCCCATATCGAGATCGCCAAGCGGCACGGCAAGGCGCTCGTCATCCACGATCGCGAGGCGCACGCCGATGTGCTGCGCATCCTGGCCGACGCCGGCGCCCCCGAGCGGACCGTGTTCCACTGCTACTCCGGCGACGCGGACATGGCCCGGATCTGCGCGGACGCCGGGTACTTCATGTCCTTCGCGGGCAACATGACGTTCAAGAACGCCCAGCCGCTGCGCGACGCCCTGGCCGTCGCGCCCACGGAGCTGGTCCTGGTCGAGACGGACGCACCGTTCCTGACCCCCGCCCCCTACCGCGGCCGGCCCAACGCGCCGTACCTGATCCCGGTCACGCTGCGTGCCATGGCGGCGGTGAAGGGCATCGACGAGGACACCCTGGCCTCGGCGATCGACGACAACACGGCTCGCGCGTTCGACTACTGACCGCGTCCTCACGACGTTGGGTGGTCGTGTTGCCCCGGAGGGTCATCCGGACGCGGGCCCCACCGGCGTCCCGGGCACCAAGGGCGAGATCCCGGGCCGCCCGGCGGCCGTAGGCTTGACGGGTGAGCACCACAGAGCCCGACGCCCTCCTGGGCCCCGCAGACATCCGCGAGCTGGCCGCGACGCTGGGCGTACGCCCCACCAAGCAGCGCGGCCAGAACTTCGTCATCGACGCCAACACGGTCCGGCGGATCGTGCGGACCGCGGAAGTCCGCCCCGACGACGTCGTGGTCGAGGTCGGACCCGGTCTCGGCTCGCTGACCCTGGCACTGCTGGAGGCGGCCGACCGGGTCGTCGCCGTCGAGATCGACGACGTGCTCGCGGGCGCCCTGCCGGCCACGGTCGCCGCCCGGATGCCGGGGCGCGCGGACCGGTTCACCCTCGTCCACTCGGACGCGATGCAGGTACGGGAACTGCCGGGCCCGCCGCCGACCGCGCTGGTCGCCAACCTTCCGTACAACGTCGCCGTGCCCGTGCTGCTCACCATGCTCGACCGCTTCCCGACCATCGAGCGGACCCTGGTCATGGTCCAGGCCGAGGTCGCCGACCGGCTGGCCGCGCGGCCGGGCAACAAGGTCTACGGAGTGCCGTCGGTGAAGGCCAACTGGTACACGGACGTCAAGCGCGCCGGCTCCATCGGACGCAAGGTCTTCTGGCCCGCCCCGAACGTCGACTCGGGACTCGTGTCCCTGGTGCGCCGGGCCGAGCCGGTCGCGACCACGGCGAGCAGGGCCGAGGTCTTCGCGGTCGTCGACGCCGCCTTCGCCCAGCGCCGCAAGACCCTGCGCGCGGCCCTGTCCGGCTGGGCGGGCTCCGCGCCCGCCGCCGAGGCCGCCCTGGTCGCGGCCGGGATCTCGCCACAGGCCCGCGGCGAGGCACTGACCGTCGAGGAGTTCGCCGCCATCGCCGAGAACAAGCCCGCGCGGCCCGTGAGCGACAGCGCCGAGAACGAGCCCGCCGGGGACCTCCCGGCCGCCGACGAGCCCGCCGGGAGTGCCCAGTGAGCGTCACCGTCCGGGTACCGGCCAAGGTCAACGTCCAGCTCGCGGTCGGCGCCGCGCGCCCCGACGGCTTCCACGACCTGGCCAACGTCTTCCTCGCCGTCGGCCTCTACGACGAGGTCACCGTCACCCCGGCCGACGAGCTGCGCATCACCTGCTCCGGGCCGGACGCCGCCCAGGTCCCGCTGGACGCCACCAACCTCGCCGCCCGCGCCGCGATCGCCCTGGCCGGGCGGCACGGCATCGACCCCCGGGTGCACATCCACATCGACAAGGACATCCCGGTCGCGGGCGGAATGGCGGGCGGCAGCGCCGACGGGGCCGGCGCCCTGCTGGCCTGCGACGCGCTCTGGTCCACCGGTGCCCCCCGCGACGAGCTCCTGGCCATCTGCGCGGAGCTGGGCAGCGATGTCCCGTTCAGCCTGGTCGGCGGCGCGGCCCTCGGGGTGGGGCGCGGTGAGCGGCTGACCCCGGTCGAGGTCGGCGGCACCTTCCACTGGGTCTTCGCGGTCGCCGACGGCGGCCTCTCCACCCCGGCCGTGTACCGCGAGTTCGACCGCCTCACGGCGGGGACGCCGGTGCCCGAGCCGGCCGCTTCCGGCGCGCTCCTGGACGCCCTGCGGGCCGGGGACCCCGCCGCCCTCGCCGCCGCCCTGAGCAACGGCCTCCAGCCCGCGGCGCTGTCGCTGCGGCCCTCGCTGGCCGACACCCTGGCGGCGGGCACCACCGCGGGTGCGGCCGCCGCGCTGGTCTCCGGTTCCGGGCCGACCACGGCGTTCCTGGCCGAGGACGAGGCGTCCGCCCGCAAGGTCGCCGACGCGCTGATGGCCTCGGGGACTTGCCGCGGCACCCGGATCGCCACGTCCCCGGCGCCGGGCGCCACCCTCCGCTGACCGGGGGCGCCGGGGAACGGGCGGCGGCTCAGCCGAGCCGCACGCTCCGCTTCGCCAGCTCGTACGCGGGCAGCATGGCCCGGTGCTCCTGGGAGTCCAGCCCGCCCAGGTGCACCACCACCGGTCCGTCCGGGGTGGCGACGGCGAAGGCCCGCGCCTCGCGCGACTCCTCCATGACCTTGCTGTGGACGGTGTAGGAGACCTCGGTCACGGCCAGCTTCCCGACCGTGCTCCGGGTGTACGTCGTCTTGGACGCGTTCTCGTCGGCCGCCACGAAGCCCTCCAGCACCTGACGCGGTGTGCCGCCCTTGCTGTCGCCCTGCCACACCCGCAGGAACCCGAGGTGCCCGGCGGGCTTCGCGTCGATCTCACAGACCATGGAGACCGGGCCCTGCGTGCCCAGGGCGGCGTCCACGGGCGAGTCGGACTCGATGGCGACGGCCTGCGCCTTCCACCGCTCCGCCACGTCGAAGGTGACGCGCAGCGCGCACCCGGAACCGGCGCCCCCGACCGTGCCGCCCCTGGCCGCCGTCTTCCCGGCGGTGCTCCCGGCCGTCGCCCCACCGCCCGGCTTCGCGCCCGCGTCCGTGACGTCGTCCGACTCCGTCGAACATCCGGCCAGCGCTCCCGCGACCAGCAGTACGGGGACGAGCCCCCGAACCGTACGACCCACCATGAAGTTCCCCACCCCGGCGAAATCCTGGGCCCGGCCCCCCGGGCCTTGATCATTCCGGGCAAGGTACCGCACGTGCCGGGAAACGCCCCTGCGCCCTGAGGGGGCTGGTCACGGACCCGCCCCCGCACGGGTGAGCGGGCGCTCGTACGGAGCTGCGCAGCGTGGCGACTACGCTGGAGGTCTGTGTTTTCCTTCGAGCTGGAGCGTACGTGGCCGTCAACCTCGTCAATGTCGAGCAGGTCAGCAAGGTGTACGGCACCCGTGCGCTGCTCGACGGTGTGTCCCTCGGCGTGTCCGAGGGGGACCGGATCGGTGTCGTCGGTCGTAACGGAGACGGCAAGACGACCCTCATCCGGATGCTCGCCAGGCTGGAGGACGCGGACACCGGCCGCGTCACCCACAACGGCGGGCTGCGTCTCGGTGTCCTGACCCAGCACGACTCGCTCGACCCGCGGGCGACGGTCCGCCACGAGGTCATCGGCGACCTGGCCGACCACGAGTGGGCGGGCAGCGCCAAGATCCGCGATGTGCTGACCGGGCTCTTCGGCGGTCTCGACCTGCCGGGCTTCGAGCACGGCCTGGACACCGTCATCGCCCCGCTCTCCGGCGGGGAGCGCCGCCGGATCGCGCTCGCGAAGCTGCTCATCGCCGAACAGGACCTGATCGTCCTCGACGAACCGACCAACCACCTCGACGTCGAGGGGATCTCCTGGCTGGCCGGCCATCTGCGCGCCCGCCGCTCGGCGCTGGTCTGCGTCACCCACGACCGGTGGTTCCTCGACCAGGTCTGCACGCGCATGTGGGACGTCCAGCGCGGCACGGTCCACGAGTACGAGGGCGGCTACAGCGACTACGTCTTCGCCCGTGCCGAACGGGAGCGGATCGCCGCCACCGAGGAGGGCAAGCGGCAGAACCTGATGCGCAAGGAGCTGGCCTGGCTGCGGCGCGGCGCCCCCGCCCGTACGTCCAAGCCGCGCTACCGCATCGAGGCGGCCAACGAGCTGATCGCCGACGTGCCGCCGCCCCGCGACACCAGCGCGCTGATGAAGTTCGCCAACGCCCGGCTCGGCAAGACCGTCTTCGACCTGGAGGACGTGACCGTCCAGGCCGGGCCCAAGACGCTGCTCACCCACCTCACCTGGCAGCTCGGCCCCGGCGACCGGATCGGCCTGGTCGGGGTCAACGGCGCGGGCAAGACCTCGCTGCTGCGGGCACTGGCCGAGGCCGCCCGCACCCAGGGCGAGGAGCAGCCCGCGGCAGGGAAGGTCATCGTCGGCAGGACGGTCAAGCTGGCCTACCTCTCCCAGGAGGTCGCGGAGCTCAACCCGAACCTTCGGGTGCTCGAAGCGGTGCAGCAGGTGCGCGACCGGGTCGACCTCGGCAACGGCCGGGAGATGACCGCGGGCCAGCTCTGCGAGCAGTTCGGGTTCACGAAGGAGAAGCAGTGGACCCCGGTCGGTGACCTGTCGGGCGGTGAGCGGCGGCGGCTCCAGATCCTGCGGCTGCTGATGGACGAGCCCAACGTCCTCTTCCTCGACGAGCCCACCAACGACCTCGACATCGAGACCCTGACCCAGCTGGAGGACCTGCTCGACAACTGGCCCGGGTCGATGATCGTGATCTCCCACGACCGGTTCTTCATCGAGCGGACCACGGACCGGGTGCTGGCGCTCCTCGGCGACCGCTCGCTGCGGATGCTGCCGCGCGGCATCGACGAGTACCTGGAGCGCAGGCGGCAGATGGCCGCGGCGGGCACCCCCGCCGCCGTGGCTCCCACGTCGGCCTCGCAGCCCGCCGCCGCACCGGCCCCGGGCGTTTCGCCGCAGGAGGCACGCGCGGCGAAGAAGGAGCTGCAGAAGGTCGAGCGGCAGCTCGACAAGATGTCGACCCGTGAGACGACGCTGCACGCCCAGATCGCCGACCACGCCACGGACTTCGAGAAGGTGGCGAAGCTGGACGCCGAGCTGCGTGAACTGGTGGCGGAGCGCGATGTGCTGGAGATGCGCTGGCTGGAACTGGCCGAGGACGCCTGACACCGCATCAGCCGCACCCTCGTGCTTCCGCCCGACTGGCGGGGCGGGTGCGGTTGATGGGGCGGGTGGGGTCTGTGGAGTCTGTGGGGTCTGTGGGGCAGATGGTAGAAAGAGATCTTGCCCGGCGCGGTAGCCGGACCGCGCCACACCGCAGGTGACAAAGGAACAGGGGGACGGGCCGATGAGCCAGCCGCCCGGACAGCAGCCGCCGCAGGGTGAGTTCGGAGCACCGTACGGCCCGCCGCCCGAGACGTTCCCACCACCGGGCCAGGGCACGGCACAGCCGTCCGGCCCGTACGCGGCGCCCGCGCAGCCCGGCCCGTACGGACCGCCCACGCCACCCGTACAGTCGGCACAGCCCGCGCCGGCCCACGGCCAACCGCCGCAGCCCGCACCGGGATACGGGTATCCGCCGCAGCCCGGCCCGTACGGGCAGCCGCCGCAGGGCTACGGCTACCCGGGGCAGCAGCCGCCGCCGCAGCCGCCGCAGTCCGGCGGGCCTCGCGGCGCGGGGCGTTTCCGCGGCCGGACCGGCGCGGTCGTCGGTGCCGTGCTCGCGGTCGTCCTCCTGGCCGGCGCCGGCGTCTGGTTCGCCCTCGACGGGGACGGCGGCAGCGGAAAGCCCACGGCCGGACCGGAGTTGAGCTCCGGGGCGCCGGACTCCTCCCCCTCGCCCTCGCCGAGCAGGCGGAAGAACCGGAACGACGACCAGCTCAGCCCCGGGGCGGAGACCAAGACCGTCAACGCCCAGCGCAAGCCCGGCGAGGCGAAGATGCTCTGGCTCCAGGAGAGCGGCGTCGATCTGCCCGAGGGCGGCGAGGACGTGTACGGCCCGTGGATCTTCGGCGACACCGTCGTCAAGGCGATGTTCCACACCGTCACGGGCTACGACGTCACGGACGGCAGGCTGAAGTGGAGCCTGCGGCTGCCCGCCAACGCGTGCGGGGCGCCCTCGCAGGCCACCGCCGACGGCAAGATCGTCCTGGGTCTCAGGCGCACCACCTCGCGTGACTCGGAGTGCAACGCCCTCCAGATGGTCGACCTCAGGACCGGCAAGGCCGGCTGGCACAAGACGTACGTCCGCCAGGGTGTCTGGGACGGGCTCTCCGATCTCAGGATGGCGATAAACGGCGACACCGTGACCGTGGGGCGCACCTCCAGGACCGACGCCTTCCGGGTGAGCGACGGCAAGGTGCTGTTCGGGAAACTGCCGGGAAACTGCCAGCCGTTCGGGTTCGCCAGTGGCGATGTGGCCATCGCGGCGGCCAGCTGCCAGACCGCCGCGGACGACCACAAGGAGCAGCTGGTACAGAAGATGGACCCCGTCACCGGCGAGGTGCTGTGGTCGTACAAGGTCAAGAAGGGCTGGGAGATCGCGCAGATCTACTCCGCCGACCCCCCGGTGATCTCGCTCAAGAAGCCGGACAAGTGGGCGATCCTGGTGCTCGGCACCAACGGCACCTACCGTTCCCAGCTCTCGGGCGGACCCGGCGACTACGCGCCCAAGTGCGACAAGGACGTGATCGTCCAGGGCCCCAACCTCGACAACTGCCTGGGGGTGGCCGCCGACGCGAACACCTTCTACATGTCGACCGGGCCCGTCGACATCAAGACCGGTGACGGCAACAAGGTCGCCGCCTTCGATCTGGCCACCGGCAAGCACAAGTGGACGGTCTCCTCCCCGACCGAGCAGTCCCTCAGCCCGATGCGGACGGAGGGCGGCAGGCTGCTGATGTATCTCGCGCCGAGCAAGGGCAAGGGGGGCGGCATCGCCTCGCTCCCGCCCACCGGCGGGAAGTGGGAGATGGTGGTGCGGCACCCGGCTTCGGGGGCGGCCGTCGAGCGCGAGTTCATCGAGCCGCGCATCGTCTACGCGGACGGACGCACCGTCATCGGACAGTCGAGGATCAGCGGTATGAACGACGAGGAGATCAGGACACGGTCGATGGTTGCGTTCGGTAACTAGCCCATGTCCCGGCCCTGGGCGTAACGGCGGCATCACGGGGCGGTCCTCCCTTGGGAACAGGGGGTGGACCGAACCGGGACCCGTGATGGGGCGGGTGGTACAAAGAAGCCCCGCTCGACTGTCGTGACACTGCGGGATCCATGCCCGATTCGCTCCATTTCGCTGGGGATTCAGGGGGTCTTGTCCGACTCCCGGAACCCCGGCGGAATCGCGGGGGAGTCCGGAACGGGCACCGGACCGCACGAAGGGGGACGCGCTGATGACCCAGCCGCCCAGCCAGCAACCGCCGCAGGGAGGCTTCGGCGCTCCGCAGGAGCCGCCGCAGGGGATACCTCAGCCGCCCCAGGGCCCGCCGCAGACGCCGCCGCCCGCGCCGCCGCCCCAGGCACCGGCCGCCCCGCCGGGCCCGCCGCCCGCGCAGCCCGGCTACGGCTACCCGCAGCAGCCGGGCCAGCCGCAGCAGCCCCCGTACGGCCAGCCGCAGCCCGGCCCGTACGACCAGTCCCAGCAGCCGGGCCCGTACGACCAGTCCCAGCAGCCGGGCCCGTACGGTCAGCCGCAGCAGCCGGGCCCCTACGCCCAGCAGCCCGGTCCGTACGGCCAGCCCCAGCAGCCGGGCCCGTACGGTCAGCCGCAGCAGCCCGGTTACGGCTATCCGCAGCAGCAGTACCCCGGCGCACCCGTCGCCGGCGGACCGGCGGGTCCCGGCGGGCGCGGCCCGTTCAAGGGGAAGCCCCTGGTGATCATCGGTGCCGCGGTCGCCGCCCTCCTGGTCGTCGGCGGCGGTGTCTACCTCGCCACGAGCGGGGGCGACGACGACAAGAAGCCCGTCGCGGAGAAGAGCGACGACGTCCTGAAGCCGTCCTCCTCGCCGTCCGTGGACGAGGGCGACGGCAACGGCACCGGCCGCGAGGGCGGCGACGACCTGAACGCCGGACGCAAGTCGGGCGAGGCGAAGGTGCTCTGGCTCCAGAAGAACGACGTCGACCTCCCGCGCAACGGCGCCGACGTGTACGGCCCGTGGATCGTCGGTGACACCGTCGTCAAGGGCATGTACCGCACCGTCTCCGGCTTCTCGGTGGCCGACGGCAAGCAGAAGTGGACGCTGAAGCTGGGCACGGACATCTGCTCCGCACCGGCGCAGACCACCACCGACGGCAAGATCGTCATCGCGGTGAAGAACGGCACCACCTCCAAGGCGGACTGCTCGGACCTCCAGCTGATCGACCTCAACACCGGCAAGACCGGCTGGAAGAAGTCGATCAAGAGCAGTGGCCTGTTCGACATGCTGTCGGACATCGCCCTCGCGATCAGCGGCGACACCGTGACGGTCGGCCGCACCAACGGCTCCAACGCCTTCCGGGTGAGTGACGGCAAGGAGCTGTTCGGCAAGCGGGACGGCAACTGCCAGCCGTTCTCCTTCGCGGGCGGTACCAAGCTCATCGCCGCCACCAGCTGCCGCACCGGCGACGTCGAGAACCCGCAGCACGAGGTCGAGGAGGTCGACCCGGTCACCGGGAAGCCCAAGTGGACGTACAAGCCCGCGCGCGGCTGGGAGATCGACCGGTTCTACTCGGTGAGCCCGCTCGTCGTCTCGCTGACCAAGGGCAGCGGTGACAGCAAGAAGTGGAGCATCCTCGCGCTCAAGGAGAACGGCTCGCTCCGCTCCCAGGTGATCAGTGACAAGGGCGACAAGTTCGCGACCAGCTGCGGCAGTGCCTTCGCCATCTTCGGCAAGTCCGTCGACGGCTGCGAAGGTGTCGCGGCCGACGCCAACACGCTCTACCTGGCGACGCAGGACGACACCAGCGGCTCCGCCCGGACCAACAAGGTCGTCGCGTTCAGCCTGAACACCGGCAGGACGAAGTGGAAGGCGGACGCACCGGCCGAGCAGACGATGAAGCCGCTGCGGATGGAGGGCGGCAACCTGCTGCTCCACGTGGACGCCGGTTACAGCAAGGGCGGCGGGATCGCCAGCCTGGCGCCGACCGGCGGCACCCCGCAGATGCTGCTCAAGCACCCGGACTCGACGTCGGCGATCGAGAGCTCCTTCTACGACGAGAAGGTTCTCTACGCGGGCGGCCGTTCGTTCATCGCGAGCGGGCGGGTCAGCGCCAGTAACGACAAGGAAGAGCTGGAGACGAAGACCATGATGGCCTTCGGCAAGTAACGGCTCACCACGGCACCCGCAGGAACCCGGCCGGCCGCCGACGGCAGCACCGCCCGCGGCCGGCTCCGGCCCACCGACTCGATCCCCCTTCTCCAGAGGTACGCAACGCCATGACACAGCCGCCCCAGCCACCGCCCAACGAACCGCCCCAGGGCGGGTTCGGCGCACCGCAGGACCCGCCGCCCGGTGGTTTCGGCGCCCCGACGCCGCCGCCCGCCGACCCGTTCGGCAAGCCGCCGGCCACCGCGCCGACCCCGCCCCCGGGCGGATACGGCACCCCGCCGCCCGCCGGCCGGCCCGCGCAGCAGCCGGGCTACGGCTACCCGCAGACGCCCCCGCAGGGCCAGCCGCCGCAGCCCGGCTACGGACTTCCGCAGGGCCAGCCGCAGCAGCCCGGTTACGGCTATCCGCCGCAGGGCCAGCAGCCTCAGCAGGGCTACGGCTATCCGCAGCAGGGCCAGCCGCCGCAGCAGGGCTACGGGTACCCGACCACCCCGATGCAGCAGCCGTACCAGCCGCCGGACGGGAACGGGCCGAAGAGGTTCTCCACCCAGGCGCAGATCATCGTGGCCGCGGCGGTCGCCGTGGTGCTGATCGTCGGCGCCGGTGTCTGGTACGCCTCCAGCGGGGACGACGGCGACAAGAAGAAGAACGAGGCGTCCACGTCCGCCGGCACCGACGGCGAGAGCAAGGGTGGCGACGGCGAGGGCCTCGGCGGCAGCGGCAGCGGCAGCGGCAGCGGCAAGGAGAAGGTCCCCTCGAACACCAAGGGCACGGTCGCCTTCCAGCTGCCGCAGCCCAAGGTCACCGCCGTCACCACGGTCGACGGCTCCTGGCTGACCGACAAGGCGTACGTGAAGACGGGCGTCAACGAGATCATCGGCTACGACCCGGCCAAGGGCACCAAGCTCTGGTCGATCGCGCTGCCCGGCCAGCTCTGCGCCGCCTCCCGGCACATGACCAAGGACTTCAAGACGGCCGTCGCCTTCGAGGAGGGCAAGCGGACCGCGACGAAGAAGTACCAGGCCTGCAACCACGTGGGCGCCCTCGACCTGAACACCGGCAAGATCATGTGGAGCAAGTCGGTGACCGCCGCCACCAGCGGCGACGCCCCCGTCCGGTTCAACGAGGTCACCCTCAGCGGCACCACGGTCGCCGCGGCCGGCACCGAGGGCGGTGCCGCCTTCGACCTGAACACCGGCGCCGAGCGCTGGAAGCCGAAGGTCAGCACCGACGGCTGCTACGACACCGGGTACGGCGGCGGCGAGGCACTCGCCGTGGTCCGCAAGTGCGGTAAGTACGACGACCCCCAGCTCACCATCCAGGCGCTGAACCCGATCACGGGCGCCCCGCTCTCCTCGTACAAGATGCCGCCCGGTGTCGATTACGCGAGCATCGTCTCCACCAAGCCCCTGGTCGTCGCCGCCGACGTCGGCGACACCGCGGGCGACGGCAGCGGGATCTCCGACTTCTTCTCGATCGACGCCGCCACCGGCAAGCTGCTCGTCAGGATCCCGGCCGAGGCGGAGAAGTACGCGGCGAAGTGCCGGTCCACCGAGGTCGAGAGCTGCCAGCAGCTCGCGGTCGGCAACAACCGCATCTACCTGCCGACCGAGGAGCACGAGGGCGGCGGCGAGTACGGGGACACCAACGAGATCGTCTCCTTCGACCTGACCACCGGCAAGCAGACCGGCGACCGGGCCGACGCGGGCGACCGCTACACGATGTTCCCGCTCCGCATGGACGGCGGCAACATCATCGCGTACAAGAAGCCCCCGTACGACAAGGGCGGCCAGGTCGTCTCCATCGACGGCAGCACCTTCAAGCAGACCGTGCTGCTGGAGAACCCGAGCGACGAGTCGGTCCGGGACGCGGAGACCAGCTTCTCCGCGGACTACGCCGAATTCCGTTACAGCGGCGGGCGGCTGTACATCTCCGAGAAGATGATCAGCAAGCCGCGGGAGAGCTCGCTGAACGACAAGGAGTACCTCGTCGTCGCCTTCGGCGCGAACTGACGCTCCGTCAACACCGCACCCGGCCCTGCCGGTCGATCAGTCGACCGGCAGGGCCGGTCGTTTTCCGACGCTCAAGTGAGCCCGAATGACACACGATGCGGCATTCCGTGGGCCTTCTGCCGGCTAAGGCGCGCGCGGCGTCGAACATGCGTGTAACTTGCCGGGTCTAGCCGGGCCGGGGGGCCCGGCGTCGGTACGGGGGGTTGCTCGATGGCCGTGCGGCTGATGGTGGTCGATGACCACCGACTGCTCGCCGAGGCGCTGGCCTCGGCGCTCAGGCTACGTGGTCACCGGGTCCTCGCCGCGGCCGCGCCCACCACCGCGGCGGCGGACCTGGTGGTCAGCAGGGCCCCCGAGGTATGCCTGTTCGGCACCGCGGCACCCGCCGAACCGGGCACCTTCGACCCGATCGTGAGGATCAGGCGCGAGCGCCCGCAGATCGCCGTGGTGGTGCTCGGACCGGTGCCGAGCCCGCTGGGAATCGCGGCCGCCTTCGCGGCGGGCGCCGTCGGCTACGTCCGTCACGACGAACGCATCGAGGGCGTCGAGCGGGCGATCGCCAAGGCGCGGGCCGGCGAGGCGGCGGTCGCACCGCAACTGCTCCAGGGTGCCTTCGCCGAGCTGCTCGACCCGGCGGTCCAGCCGGACGACGAGGGGCAGCGGCTGCTCCAGCTGCTCACCCCGCGCGAGGTCGAGGTCCTGGTCAGGGTCGCGGAGGGGGAGGGCACCCGGCTGATCGCGGCCGGTATGCGCATCGCGCCGAGCACCGCCCGTACCCATGTGCAGCGGGTACTGATGAAGCTGGGCGTCGGCTCCCGGCTGGAGGCGGCGGCCCTCGCCGCCCGCACCGGCCTGCTGGACCGGGCGGCCGTGGGCACGCGGCAGGGGCAGGACCCCGCCGGCTGACGGTGTCCGGCCCTGGGGCGGTGAAGAGCGTGACGGCGGCCGTCACGACCGCACCGGCGGCGAACCCGAGATCGCGGAGACGGAGTAGGCGCCCCGGTCGCCCGGGATGTCGATGATGCCCTGCTGTGGATGGCGACGTGGTCGGCCGTCGCCGCATCAGCGGCGGGACCGTGTCGCTGTACGTCGTGCCCGAGCCGGCGGTGCCGATGTTCGATCGTGATCATTTGCCCCGGGAAGCCCGGCCTCAATCCACGAGAACCCCACGAGAACCCCGCAGGAGTCGCGCGAGAGCCGCATGAGGGCCGCGCGAGATCCCGCTCACATCCGGCCGCACTTGGTTGAAGTCGACTCATTGACGCGCCTGTTGATTTGTGGTTCATTGTGTTGGGTTATGTTTGGGAGGAGTCTGGTGAAGAAGACGGTTACGACGCTCGCCGACGGCCGGGAGCTGCTCTACTACGACAGCCGTGACGACGTGGTGCGCGACGCCGTCGACCGGCGGCCGCTCGACGCCGTGGCGACTTCGTCCGAGATCCGCCGGGACCCCCTGCTGGGGGACAGCGTCGCCGTCGCCTCGCACCGCCAGGGCCGCCCCTACCACCCGCCGGCCGATGAGTGCCCGCTCTGCCCCTCCCAGGAGGGACGGCTCAGCGAGATCCCCGACGACCACTACGACGTCGTCGTCTTCGAGAACCGCTTCCCCTCGCTCGCCGGCGACTCCGGCCGCTGCGAGGTCGTCTGCTTCACCTCCGACCACGACGCGTCGTTCGCGAGCCTCAGCGAGGAGCAGGCCGGCCTGGTGCTGGAGGCCTGGACCGACCGCACCGCCGAGTTCGCGGACCTTCCGCAGGTCAAGCAGGTGTTCTGCTTCGAGAACCGGGGCGCCGAGATCGGCGTGACACTCGGCCACCCGCACGGGCAGATCTACGGCTACCCGTTCGTCACGCCGCGCACCGAGCTGATGCTCCGCTCGATGGAGACGCACCGCGCGGAGACCGGCGGCAACCTCTTCGACGACATCGTCGCCCGCGAGCTGTCCGACGGCGACCGTGTCGTGCTCTCCGGCGAGCACTGGGTGGCGTTCGTGCCGTACGCGGCACACTGGCCGTACGAGGTCCATCTGTACCCGCTCCGGCGCGTCCCCGACCTGCGGGACCTCGATGACGCGGCGCGCACGGAGTTCGCACAGATATATCTGGAACTCTTGAGGAGGTTCGACCGGATATTCGGACCCGGCCGGCCGCCGACGCCGTACATCTCGGCGTGGCACCAGGCACCGTTCGGGATCCCCGGACGGGAGGAGTTCGCGCTCCACCTGGAGCTCTTCACCGTCCGACGGACTCCCGGCAAGCTGAAGTTCCTCGCGGGTTCCGAATCCGGCATGAGTGTGTTCATCAACGATGTGCCGCCGGAGGCCGCGGCCGCACGACTGCGAGAGGTAGCGAGCGAGTGAGCGAGTCCCCCAAGAAGTACCTGGTGACCGGCGGTGCGGGATACGTGGGCAGCGTGGTCGCCCAGCACCTGCTGGAGGCGGGTCACACCGTCACCGTCCTCGACGACCTCTCCACCGGCTTCCGCGCGGGCGTCCCGGCCGGGGCCGAGTTCATCGAGGGCCGCGTCCAGGACGCGGCGAAGTGGCTGGATCCCTCCTACGACGGGGTGCTGCACTTCGCCGCGTACTCCCAGGTCGGGGAGTCCGTCACCGACCCGGAGAAGTACTGGGTCAACAACGTCGGCGGCTCCACCGCCCTGCTCGCCGCCATGCGTGACGCCGGGGTGCGCACCCTGGTCTTCTCCTCCACCGCCGCCACCTACGGCGAGCCGGTCTCCAGCCCCGTCACGGAGGCTGACCCCACCGCTCCGACCAGCCCTTACGGCGCGACCAAGCTCGCCGTCGACCACATGATCACCGGCGAGACGGCCGCCCACGGACTGGCCGCCGTCTCGCTGCGCTACTTCAACGTGGCCGGCGCGTACGGAGACTGCGGCGAACGGCACAGCCCCGAGTCCCATCTGATCCCGCTGGTCCTCCAGGTCGCCCTCGGGCAGCGCGAGTCGATCTCCGTCTACGGCGACGACTACCCCACCCCCGACGGCACCTGCGTCCGCGACTACATCCATGTCGCGGACCTGGCCCAGGCCCATCTTCTCGCCCTCGACGCAGCCGCCGCGGGCGAGCACCTGATCTGCAACCTCGGCAACGGCAACGGTTTCTCGGTCCGCGAGGTCATCGAGACGGTCCGCGAGGTGACCGGCCACCCGGTCCCCGAGACCGCGGCCCCGCGCCGCGGCGGCGACCCGGCCGTCCTCGTCGCCTCGGCCACCACCGCCAGGGAGCGCCTCGGCTGGCAGCCGTCCCGCGCGGACCTGGCCGGAATCGTCTCCGACGCCTGGACGTTCGCCCGCCGAGAGGAGCCCACCGCACCATGACCGACACCGCTGAGCCGACCGCCGCCTCCACCGAGCTCACCGCTTCCTTCACCGAGCTGTACGGAACCGAGCCCGAGGGAATCTGGGCCGCCCCCGGCCGGGTCAACCTGATCGGCGAGTACACCGACTTCAACGACGGCTTCGTGATGCCGCTCGCGCTGCCGCACACCGCACGGGCCGCCGTCGCCCGCCGCACCGACGGCGAACTGCGGCTGCACTCCACCGATGTGCCCGGCGGTGTCGTCCAGCTCCGCGTCGACGAACTGGCCCCGCACTCCGGACACGGCTGGGCCGCCTACCCGGCCGGGGTCGTCTGGGCGCTGCGCGAGGCCGGCCACCCGGTCACCGGCGCCGACATCCAGCTGACCTCCACCGTCCCCACCGGTGCCGGGCTCTCCTCGTCCGCCGCCCTCGAAGTGGTCACCGGGCTGGCTCTGAACGACCTGTTCGGGCTCGGCCTCACCGCCGAGGAACTGGCGGTCCTGGCCCAGCGCGCGGAGAACGCCTTCGTCGGCGTCCCCTGCGGCGTCATGGACCAGATGGCCTCGGCCTGCTGCACCGAGGGCCACGCCCTGCACCTGGACACCCGCGATCTCACCACGCGCCAGGTCCCCTTCGACCTGGCCGCCCAGGGCCTCCGGCTCCTCGTCGTCGACACCCGTGTCAAGCACGCGCTCGGCGACGGAGCGTACGCGGAGCGGCGCGCGGCCTGTGAGGAGGGTGCCCGCACACTCGGCATCCGTACGCTGCGCGAGCTTCCGTACGCGGGCCTGGGCGCCGGGCTCGACACGCTGGCCGAGGCCGGCGCGGACGAGTCCGTCGTGCGGTGCGTACGCCATGTGGTCAGCGACAACGAGCGTGTCGAGCAGGTCATCGCGCTGCTCGACGGGGGCGACGTGCGCGCGGCCGGTCCGGTCCTCACGGCGGGCCATGTCTCGCTCCGGGACGATCTGCGGGTCTCCTGCGTGGAGTTGGACCTGGTGGTCGAGACGGCGAACGCGGCCGGGGCGCTCGGTGCGCGGATGACCGGCGGCGGCTTCGGCGGCTCGGCGATCGTGCTGGTGGAGGAGGCGCAGGCGGACACGGTCACCAAGTCCGTGCTGGAGGCGTTCACTTGGGCGGGCTACGCGGCCCCCGGCGTCTTTCCCGCGGTTCCCTCCGCGGGCGCCCGCCGGATCGTCTGAACGGCCGGGCGGCTCAGCCGAGCCGCTTGGTGAGGGTGAACTCCGTGATGCCCGGCGGGTAGTTCTCGACCCGCCCCGTCACCTCGTAACCCCGCTTCCGGTAGAAGTCGGGGGCCTGGAAGTCCCAGGTCTCCAGCCGGGAGCGGGTGCAGGACCGGTCCGTGCGGGCCACCCGTTCCGCCTCGGCGAGCAGCCGCGAGCCGAGGCCGCAGCCGCGGTGCCGGACGTCGACCCAGAGCATGTCCACATGGAGCCAGTGCGCCCAGGTGCGCCCGGTCAGCCCGGCGGCGATCTGCCCGTGGGCGTCCAACGCCCAGACCTCCAGCGGGACTTCGTGCGCTGCGGGGCCGTCGCGCAGCGCACGGATCTCCGGTGAACCGGTGGTGTTGTCCTCGCGGAGCCGCCTGCTCAGGAGATGGCGTCGTTCTTTGTCCACTTCTGTCTCAAAACGGAACATGAACAACACCCTAGGTCGTGTCCGCGCCCCCAGTTCTGTGAATCGCCTCCCGCCCCGCGCGGCCGCCCGTACCCTGATGCACAGCACCGGTGGGGGCCGGTGCTGATTCAGGGGTACGAGACAGCCGGGTGCGACACCCGGGCGGGGTGGGCGGTCGGTGCACGGCGGCGGCCGGGGCACCATGGTCCGACTTCCCGTTCCGGGTGTCGCACCCGTGCCGGTCCGTCGCTGCCGGGGGGCGCACGCTACGGGGCGCCCCAGAACACACAGCATGGGGTGTCTGTGGTCCGTATCCGGGTTCTCGTGGTCGACGACCACCGCATTTTCGCCGAGTCGCTCGCCGCGGCGCTCGCGGCCGAGCCGGACGTGGACGTGGCGGCGGCGGGCAGTGGCCCGGCCGCCCTGCGCTGTCTGGAGCGCGGGGCCGCCGAGGGGCGCGGTTACGACGTGATGCTGGTCGACGCCGAGCTGGGAGTCCTGGCCCCGGCGGGCGGCCGCAGGGCCGTCGGCCCGGTGCCGGTGCCCGCTCCCGGCGGGGCCGACGGGCAGGCCGACGGCATCTCGCTGGTCGCCGGGGTCCGTGCCGCCCGGCCCTCGGTGCGCACGGTGGTGCTCGCCGAGAAGGACGACCCGCGCCGGGCCGCGCTCGCGCTCCAGGCCGGGGCCTGCGGCTGGGTCGCCAAGGACTGCTCGCTCCAGCGGCTGCTGGCGGTCATCAGGGGTGTGCTGCGCGACGAGACGCATCTGCCCGCCGCCCTGCTCACCGGGGTGCTGCGGGAGCTGCTGGCGGACCGCAAGCACCGCAGCGAGAGCGAGCAGCTCGTCGAGTCGCTGACCCCGCGCGAGCGCGAGGTGCTGCGCTGCATGGTGGCGGGGCTCGGCCGCAAGGCGGTGGCGGAGCGGCTCTTCCTCTCCCCGCACACGGTGCGTACCCATATGCAGAACGTGCTGGGCAAGCTGGGGGTGCACTCGACGCTGGCGGCGGTCGCGCTGGCCAGACGGGCGGGTGTCGGCCCCGCCGATCCGGTGGCGCCCCAGGAGCCCGTTCTAGCCGGGGATGTTGTCGAACGGGGCAGTCAGCCGGCGTAGCAGCCCTGCCAGTTCGCCGCGCTGGTGGCGGGAGAGTTCGCCGAGGATGGCGCGCTCCTGGGCGAGCAGGCCGGCCAGTGACTGGTCGGCCTTGTCGCGGCCCTCGGCGGTGAGCCGGACCAGTACGCCGCGGCGGTCGCTGGGGTCGGGGAACCGCTCGACGAGGTTCTTCTGGGTCAGCCGGTCGATGCGGTTGGTCATGGTGCCCGAGGTGACCAGGGTCTGGGTGAGCAGCTGGCCGGGGGAGAGCTGGTACGGATCGCCGGCGCGGCGCAGCGAGGTGAGCACGTCGAACTCCCACGGCTCCAGACTGTGCTCGGAGAAGGCGATCCGGCGGGCCCGGTCGAGGTGGCGGGCCAGGCGGGAGACGCGGCTGAGGACCTCGAGTGGTTCCACGTCGAGGTCGGGGCGCTCTCGGCGCCATGCAGCGACCAGTCGGTCGACCTCGTCCTCCATATGGATCAGTGTAAAGGGTCTGTCGACATGAAGTCTCTTGAATTCGAGTGTCTTGACATCAAGATACTTTCGGGATGATCCTGGATCCCATGACCGCACCCACCTGGGATCCGCAGCAGTACCTGCGCCACGCGGACCACCGCACCCGCCCCTTCCACGATCTGCTGGCCCGCGTCCCCCCGCTCCCGGGCGCTCCCCGGATCGCCGACCTCGGCTGCGGAGCGGGCAACGTCACCGCCCTGCTCGCCGAACGCTGGCCCGGGGCCCGCATCACCGGGTACGACAACTCCCCGCAGATGCTGGAGCGGGCCCGCGCCCACGCCACCGCCCTGCTGGACTTCGCCGAGGCCGACGCCGCGACCTGGACGCCCGCGCAGCCGTACGACCTGATCGTCTCCAACGCCCTGCTCCAGTGGGTGCCCCGGCACGCCGACCGCTTCCCCGACTGGCTGGCCGCCCTCACCCCCGGCGGCACGTTCGCCCTCCAGGTCCCCGGCAACTTCGAGCAGCCCAGCCACGCCCTGATGCGCGATCTCGCCGAGACCCCGCGCTGGCGCTCCCGGCTGGGCGGCCTGCTGCGCCACTCCGACGCGGTACTGAGCCCCTCCGCCTACCTGGACCGGCTCACCGCCCCCGGCCGCACGGCCGACGTCTGGGAGACCACCTACCTGCACCTGCTGCCCGGCGAGGACGCCGTCCTGGACTGGGTCAAGGGCACCGGCCTGCGCCCCGTCCTCACCGCCCTCGCCGACGACGCGGAGGCCCGGAGCGCCTTCCTCGCCGAGTACCGCGACCTGCTGCGCGCCGCGTACCCCGCGGGCCCGCACGGCACGGTCTTCCCGTTCCGCCGCATCTTCGCCGTCGCCCACCGGGAGAAGTGATGATCGCCGCCGTCGACCACGTCCAGCTCGCCGCCCCCGAAGGCTCGGAGGACGCGCTGCGCGACTACTACGTGCACGCCCTCGGGATGACTGAATCCCCCAAGCCCCCGGTCCTGGCCGCCCGCGGTGGCTGCTGGTTCCAGGCGGGCCCGGTCCAGCTCCACCTGGGCATCGAGGCGGACTTCCGCCCGGCCCGCAAGGCGCACCCCGGCCTGCGCGTCACGGACATCGGGGCGTACGCGGCCCGGCTGGCGGAGCACGGCGCCGAGGTGCGGTGGGACGAGGACCTGCCGGGCCACCGCCGCTTCTTCAGCCACGACCCGGTGGGCAACCGGCTGGAGTTCCTGGAGCCGGTGACCGGCTGACGGACGGGGACGCGGAAGCGCCCCGCCCCCGCGGATCCGGGGACAGGGCGCTTCGATGCCTCTTGCGGGGCAAGCCGGGCGGGACGCTCAGTACGTGTTGCTCAGTACATGTTGTTGTAGATGTCCCAGCCGTAGCCGATCTTCACGCGCTTGTTGATCTTCCCGGTGCCGGTGGACGTGTAGAGGTACACGTCGCCCTTGCCATCGACGCCGATCAGATCGGCCTTGCCGTCACCGTTGATGTCACCCGGTGCCACGAACTTCTTGTAGATGTTGTAGCCGGTGCCGATCTTGAGACGTGCCTTGAAGGGCTTGGTGGCCGATCCCGTCCCCGGGTAGAGGTAGAGGGTGCCGTCCGAGGCGCGGGCCACCATGTCGTTCAGACCGTCGCCGGTCAGGTCACCGGCACCGACGAGCTTGTACGACTTGTAGCCGTAGCCGACCTTGATCTTGGCGGAGAAGCCGGTACCGGAGCCGTTGCCCCGGTAGAGGTACAGGTCGCCGGAGGTGGTGCGGGCGAGCAGGTCGCCCTTGCCGTCGCCGCTCAGGTCGCCGGGACCGACGAGGGAGTTGTAGGCGCCCCAGCCGCTGCTGACGGGCGAGCCCTCGTTGTAGAGGGTGCCGTTGTACTTCTCCAGCAGGTTCGCGTAGCCGTCGTTGTCGAGCGACGACGGGAAGCTGATGTCGGAGCCGGCCCAGCCGCCGCTGTCACTGGCCTGGACGCGGGCGCTGAGCTTGCCGTTGTTCTTCGCGTAGTACCAGTAGAGCGTGCCGCCCGTGGTGCGGGCCATCAGCTCGTTCTTGCCGAAGTCCGGGTTGCCGCCCTGGCCCCCGAAGAGCGACGCGGCGTTCCAGCCGGTGGCGATCTCGGTCCGCTTGAGGAACGTGCCGTACCCGGTGGACTCGTACGCGTAGAGCGTGCCGCCCGGCGTACGGGCCATCAGGTCACCCAGACCGTCACCGGTGACGTCGTCGACGGCGATGAGCTGGTTGTACGTGTCGTAGCCGTAGCCGACCTTGACACGCGCGTTGTACGGCGCCGAGGCCTTCCCGCTACCCGCGTAGTAGTACAGGTCGCCGGCCGGCGTACGGGCGTAGAGGTCGCCGATCCCGTCACCGTTGACGTCGTTCGCGCCGACGATCTGGTCGTACGAGGCCCAGCCGTAGCCCACCTTGACGCCGGCCTTGAAGGGGGCGCTGGTGACGTTGCCGGTGCCCGCGTACAGGAAGATGTCGCCGGACGGGGTGCGGGCGAGCAGGTCGCCCTTGCCGTCGCCGGTCAGGTCACCCGCGGCGATGACCTTGTTGTACTTCTGCCAGCCGGTGCCGGACCAGTCGGCGTAACCGGCGCCGTCGGCGCTCCACGCCTGGTGGAGCGAGAGCTTGCCGGTCGCCGACAGGGTGAGCAGCTCGGGCCTGCCGTCGCCGTTCAGGTCGCCCGGCGTGATGACGTCCTTGAACTTCTCGTTCGGGTCGTCGGGGTTCAGGGCGAACTCGTAGGAGTCCGTCCCGTTCGTCGGAATGACGTAGTAGTTCCCGTCGATCCCGCGGTACAGGGTGTCGCTGTAGCCGTCGCCGTCCACGTCGAAACGCGGCTTGGCGGGAATGACCGCGGCCTTGGCGCCCTCGGCGGCCGCCGCCGGCGACTTCTTCCTCGCGGTGTGCTTCGGCAGCGTCAGCGAGGGCTGCGCGTCGGCGGCGGGCACGCGGGGCTGGGTGGCGCGGTGCGGCGCGGGCGCCGAGTCGTCGGCCGAGGCCGGAGCCGCCAGCAGCATGCCGGCGGAGAGGACGAGTGCGGTGCAGGCCGCGATCCGGCGCGCGCGGTTCGAACGCGCGGGAACGGAACGGCCGGGTTCCACAGAAGACAAAGCCCCCCCAGGGGTACGTGGTGGAACCGGGAGAAACGTCTTCACGGGTGCGTCACGCGCAGGGTGAAGAGTTCCCGGGATATTCACAGACTCTACAACTGTGACCCCCGCGACAGAAGTGGTTTAGCAGTGGATCAATGTCTCGGCTTGGACACGCCAACTCCCCACCCCCCGTGCGCCATCCGGCCCGTGCCGCCCGCCCCCTGTCGCCCACTCAGTTCTTGCGGTGGCCGATCAGCCGAGGCTTCGACTCCAGGTTCTCCAGCCCGTGCCACGCCAGATTCACCAGATGCGCCGCCACCTCGGCCTTCTTCGGCTTGCGGGCGTTCACCCACCACTGGCCCGTCAGCGCCACCATGCCGACCAGCGCCTGCGCGTACAGCGGAGCCAGCTTCGGATCGAAGCCCCTGGCCTTGAACTCCAGCCCCAGGATGTCCTCCACCTGAGTGGCGATATCGCTGATGAGCGAGGCGAACGTGCCGGTCGACTGGGCGACCGGCGAGTCACGCACCAGAATCCGGAACCCGTCCGTGTACGTCTCGATGTAGTCCAGCAGCGCGAACGCCGCCTGCTCCAGCAGCTCACGCGGGTGCCCGGCGGTCAGCGCACTGGTCACCATGTCCAGGAGCTGACGCATCTCCCGGTCCACCACCACCGCGTACAGCCCCTCCTTGCCGCCGAAGTGCTCGTAGACCACCGGCTTGGAGACCCCGGCACGCGCCGCGATCTCCTCCACCGAAGTGCCCTCGAAACCCTTGTCGGCGAAGAGGGTGCGACCGATGTCCAGCAGTTGCTCGCGGCGTTCCTTGCCCGTCATCCGCACCCGCCGGGCGCGCCGGGTGGAGGGTGCGCGGGATTTCTCACTGCCTGTGCTGCCGTCGGTCGCCACATCGTCAATCATGCCGCGTCGGCCTCCGCCGAGTGGCGCCGGGACTCGATACGGGCGGCATCGGGCCAGCGCACATCGGTCGCCCAGCCCAACTTCTCGAACCAGCGGATCAGCCGGGCACTCGAATCGATCTGACCCCGCATCACGCCGTGCCGCGCACTGGTCGGGTCCGCGTGGTGCAGGTTGTGCCAGGACTCACCGCACGAGAGGACCGCGAGCCACCACACGTTCCCGGACTTGTCGCGGGACTTGAACGGACGCTTGCCGACCGCGTGACAGATCGAGTTGATCGACCACGTCACATGGTGCAGCAGCGCGACCCGGACCAGGGAGCCCCAGAAGAACGCCGTCGCCGCACCCCACCACGACATCGTGACCAGACCGCCGACCAGCGGCGGGATCGACAGCGACAGAATCGTGAAGGACAGGAAGTGACGGGAGATCCCGCGGATCGCCGGATCCCTGATCAGGTCAGGGGCGTACTTCTGCTGCGGTGTCTGCTCCTCGTCGAACATCCAGGCGATGTGGGCCCACCACAGACCCTTCATCAGGGCCGGCAGCGTCTCGCCGAAACGCCACGGGGAGTGCGGATCGCCCTCGGCGTCCGAGAAACGGTGGTGCTTGCGGTGATCGGCCACCCAGCGCACCAGGGGACCCTCCACAGCGAGCGAACCGGCCACGGCCAGGGCGATACGGAGCGGACGCTTCGCCTTGAACGAGCCATGGGTGAAATAGCGGTGGAAACCGATCGTGATCCCGTGGCAGCCGATGAAGTACATCGCCACCAGCAGACCCAGATCGAGCCAGCTGACACCGCGGCCCCAGGCCAGCGGCACAGCCGCGACCAGGGCCAGGAAGGGCACGACGATGAACAGCAGAAGCGCGAACTGCTCGATCGACCGTTTGTTGTCCCCGCCGAGCGTGGCGGAGGGAGGACCGTCGGCCGCCGGAGCGGCCTCGATCACATCGGGGCTGGTCTTCATGGGGAGTCCCCTGTGGGGTGAGACGCAACGGACAGACTGGGCTACGCATCCGTAACCTACGGCGTCGTAAGTATGGCAGCGCGGAGCCCCGCCACAAGAGGAAGCGGCCGACCGGGCACAGAGTGGCGTCATACGGGGTAAGGGACACAGCGCGTACCCCCGAGGGACCCGTCTTGAAGGGCGGACACCCATCGGGGCGCGAACAGCACCGAAAGCACGGACACCTATCCTGGAGAGGTCGGACAGCGCGGTCCGCACTCTGCTTTCCCGGGGGTGGCGTGGCACCCGCTGCCAGCCGCGGGCCCCGGACCCCGTGCTCAACCACTGCAAGGAGCCGCACACTGTGAGCAGTGCCGACCAGACCCCTGCCGCCAGCCCCGAGCTGCGCGCCGACATCCGCCGCCTCGGCGACCTGCTGGGCGAGACCCTCGTACGCCAGGAGGGCCCGGAACTCCTCGACCTCGTCGAACGGGTCCGCGCCCTGACCCGCACCGACGGCGAAGCGGCGGCCCAGCTGCTCGGCGACACGGACCTGGAGACCGCCGCACAGCTCGTGCGCGCCTTCTCCACCTACTTCCACCTCGCCAACGTCACCGAGCAGGTCCACCGCGCCCACGAGATGCGCGACCGGCGCGCCGCCGAGGGCGGGCTCCTCGCCCGCACCGCCGACCGCCTCAAGGACGCCGACCCGGAGCACCTGCGGGCCACCGTCAAGAACCTGAACGTACGGCCCGTCTTCACCGCGCACCCCACCGAGGCCGCGCGGCGCTCCGTACTCAACAAGCTCCGCCGCATCGCCGCACTCCTGGAAACCCCCGTCATCGAGGCCGACCGGCGCCGCCAGGACATCCGGCTCGCCGAGAACATCGACCTCATCTGGCAGACCGACGAACTCCGCGTAGTCCGCCCGGAACCCGCCGACGAGGCCCGCAACGCCATCTACTACCTCGACGAACTCCACGCCAACGCCGTGGGCGACGTCCTGGAGGACCTGGCCGCCGAACTGGAGCGCGTCGGCGTCGAACTGCCCGCCGGCACCCGCCCCCTCACCTTCGGCACCTGGATCGGCGGCGACCGCGACGGCAACCCCAACGTGACGCCCGCCGTCACCTGGGAGGTGCTGATCCTCCAGCACGAACACGGCATCACCGACGCCCTCGAACTCGTCGACCAGCTGCGCGGACTGCTCTCCAACTCCATCCGCTACACCGGAGCCACCGACGAGCTCCTCACCTCGCTCCAGACCGACCTGGAACTCCTCCCCGAGATCAGCCCCCGCTACAAGCGGCTGAACGCCGAGGAGCCCTACCGCCTCAAGGCCACCTGCATCCGGCAGAAGCTCGTCAACACTCGCGAACGCCTCGCCTCCGGCACCCCGCACCGCCCCGGCTGCGACTACCTCGGCACCGCCGAACTCATCGCCGACCTGGCCCTCGTCCAGACCTCGCTGCGCGAGCACAGGGGCGGCATCGTCGCCGACGGCCGGATGGACCGCACCATCCGCACACTCTCCGCGTTCGGCCTCCAGCTCGCCACCATGGACGTACGCGAACACGCCGACGCCCACCACCACGCCCTCGGCCAGCTCTTCGACCGGCTCGGCGAGGAATCCTGGCGCTACGCCGACATGCCCCGCGACTACCGGCAGAAGCTCCTCGCCAAGGAACTCCGCTCGCGCCGCCCCCTCGCACCGACCCCGGCCCCGCTCGACGCCGCCGGCGAGAAGACCCTCGGCGTCTTCCACACCATCAGGGAAGCCTTCGAACGCTTCGGCCCCGAGGTCATCGAGTCCTACATCATCTCGATGTGCCAGGGCGCCGACGACGTCTTCGCCGCCGCCGTCCTCGCCCGCGAGGCAGGCCTCCTCGACCTGCACGGCGGCTGGGCCAAGATCGGCATCGTGCCGCTCCTGGAGACCACCGACGAGCTCAAGGCAGCCGACGTCATCCTCGACGAGATGCTCGCCGACCCCTCCTACCGCCGCCTCGTCTCACTGCGCGGCGACGTCCAGGAGGTCATGCTCGGATACTCCGACTCCTCCAAGTTCGGCGGCATCACCACCTCCCAGTGGGAGATCCACCGCGCCCAGCGCCGACTGCGCGACGTCGCCCACCGCTACGGCGTACGCCTGCGCCTCTTCCACGGCCGCGGCGGCACCGTCGGCCGCGGCGGCGGCCCCTCCCACGACGCGATCCTCGCGCAGCCCTGGGGCACGCTGGAGGGCGAGATCAAGGTGACCGAGCAGGGCGAGGTCATCTCCGACAAGTACCTCATCCCCGCACTCGCCCGCGAGAACCTGGAACTCACCGTCGCGGCCACCCTCCAGGCCTCCGCGCTGCACACCGCACCCCGCCAGTCCGACGAGGCCCTCGCCCGCTGGGACGCGGCCATGGACACCGTCTCCGACGCCGCCCACGCCGCGTACCGCAAGCTCGTCGAGGACCCGGACCTGCCGACGTACTTCCTCGCCTCCACCCCGGTGGACCAGCTCGCCGACCTGCACCTGGGATCGAGGCCCTCCCGCCGCCCCGGCTCGGGCGTCTCGCTCGACGGCCTGCGCGCCATCCCGTGGGTCTTCGGCTGGACCCAGTCACGGCAGATCGTGCCCGGCTGGTACGGCGTCGGATCCGGCCTCAAGGCCCTGCGCGAAGCCGGTCTCGACACCGTCCTCGAAGAGATGCACGAGCACTGGCACTTCTTCCAGAACTTCCTCTCCAACGTCGAGATGACCCTCGCCAAGACCGACCTGCGCATCGCCCGGCACTACGTCGACACCCTCGTCCCCGACGAGCTGAAGCACGTCTTCGACGCCATCGAGACCGAGCACGCGCTCACCGTCAGCGAAGTCCTCAAGGTCACCGGCAACACCGAACTGCTCGGCACCAGTCCGGTGCTCCAGCAGACCTTCGCCATCCGTGACGCCTACCTGGACCCGATCTCCTACCTCCAGGTGTCCCTGCTGGCCCGCCAGCGCCAGGCCGCCGAACGCGGCGAGGAAGCCGACCCGCTGCTCGCCCGCGCCCTGCTGCTCACCGTCAACGGGGTCGCGGCCGGACTGCGCAACACCGGCTGATCAACGCCGCCGCGGGTGCGCTCCTGTCACAGGGCGAAGAACGTCGCCACCAGCAGGACCGCACCCGCGATCCCGGCGCCCCACGCCACCCGGGGCAGCCGGAGACCGCCGCCGATCACCAGCGCCGCAAGAACCAGCGCACCGCCCAGCGGCACCCACGCGTGCAGGAAACCCGGCGTCCCCGTCCGCACGACCTCGAAGGTGCCCGGCTTCACGACGACGGGGAAACGGTCCCCCTTCTTCGCCGCCACGGACTTCTCGACCGACACCCGGGAACGCCCCGACCCGTCGTCGGCCGGCGTGTAAGGCCCCGTACAGACCTCGCTGCCGCACCCGGTGACCGTCATCGTGCCGTGCTCACGGCCCTTGGCCAGCACGATGTGATGCGCCGTGTCCCACGAGGACAGCACACCCGCCACCAGCAGCAGCAGGACGACACCGCCGAGCGCGGCGCTGCGGCCGTAGTGCAGGGCACGTTGGGAGGAGCTGCGCTTCATGGGGGCCGATCCTTGGCCAGCGCCCCGCACCCGGTCAAGCCGTGGCTGAAAACAACGTGATTACCGGTGGGTATGTCGGGATTCGCGCAGGTCGGAGCTCAGGAGTTGTACGCGCTCTGCGCGCGCTCCAGACCCTCCGCCAACAGGCACTCCACCGAATCCGCCGCCCGGTCCACCAGGAAGCCCAGCTCCTTGCGCTCCGTGGACGAGAAGTCCTTCAGCACGAAATCGGCGACCTGCATCCGGCCCGGCGGACGCCCGATCCCGAACCGGACCCGGTGATAATCCGGCCCCATCGACTTCGTCATCGACTTCAGCCCGTTGTGACCGTTGTCGCCACCGCCCAGCTTCAGCCGCAGCGACCCGTAGTCGACGTCCAGCTCGTCATGGACCGCCACGACATGGCCGAGCGGCACCTTGTAGAAATCGCGCAACGCCGTCACCGGGCCGCCGGACAGGTTCATGTACGACATCGGCTTCGCCACCACCACCCGGCGACTCAGCGGACCCGGCGGACCCATCCGGCCCTCCAATACCTGCGCCTGGGCCTTCGGCGCCCGCTTGAACTTCCCGCCGATCCGCTCCGCGAGCAGGTCGGCGACCATGAAACCCACGTTGTGCCGGTTCGCCGCGTACTCGGGACCGGGATTGCCCAGGCCCACGATCAGCCAGGGGTCGGTGGCGTCGGACATCGCGCTGGGTCTCCTCGCGTACGGGTGAGTCGCAGACAGGGGAAACGGGGCGGCGGATCCCCCGGAGGGAGACCGCCGCCCCGTCAGTCAAGCAGGTGGTGCGAGGTGCGGAGGCTGTCGGGTGACCGCTCAGGCCTCGGAATCCTCGCCCTCGGTGGACGCTTCCTCGACCTGGGCGGCGACGACCGCGAGCACGACCGCGTCCGGGTCGGCCTCGGCCAGCACCGAACCCTGGGGCATCGGGATGTCCTTGGCGAGGATCGAGGCACCGGCGTCCAGGCCCGCGATGGAGACCGTGACCGAGTTCGGGATGTGGGTGGCCTCGGCCTCGACGCGCAGGGTGTTCATCACGTACTCCAGCAGGTTGCCGCCCGGGGCCAGCTCGCCCTCGACGTGCACCGCGACCTCGACGTTGACCTTCTCGCCGCGCTTCACGGTCAGCAGGTCGACGTGCTCGATGTTGCCCTTGATGGCGTTGCGCTGCACGGCCTTCGGGATGACCAGCGCGTCCTTGCCGTCGATCTCCAGACCGATCAGGACGTTGGCGGTACGGAGCGCGAGCTGAAGCTCGTGAGCCGGCAGCGTGATGTGGACCGCTTCGGCGCCGTGGCCGTAGATGACGGCGGGGACGAGGCTGGCGCGACGGGTGCGGCGGGCAGCGCCCTTGCCGAACTCGGTACGGACCTCGGCGTTGAGCTTGATCTCGGCCATGACTGCACTCCTCGTAAGGTGACAAAACTCCGATTGGTCACCCGGCCCACGACAGGCCTGCTACGAAGAGCGCGTCGATAACGGACCGCCGTACTTATGAGTACGGCCTCCCTCGCCGAGCAACTCGCTGAGTCTACCCGGCGGGGAGGCCGCACCCCAAAGTGGATCTTCTGTGACGCTCTTCGCCTACTGCTCCTCGAAGAGGCTCGTGACCGAACCGTCCTCGAAGACCTCGCGCACCGCGCGAGCGATCGTCGGCGCGATCGAGAGCACCGTGATCTTGTCGATCTCCAGCTCGCCCGGGGTCGGCAGGCTGTCCGTGAAGACGAACTCGCTGACCTTCGAGTTCTTCAGCCGGTCGGCGGCCGGACCCGAGAGCACGCCGTGCGTCGCCGTCACTATGACGTCCTCGGCACCGTGCGCGAACAGGGCGTCGGCGGCGGCACAGATCGTGCCACCCGTGTCGATCATGTCGTCGACCAGGACACAGACCCGGCCCTTGACGTTGCCCACGACCTCGTGAACGCTGACCTGATTCGGCACGTCCTTGTCGCGGCGCTTGTGCACGATCGCCAGCGGGGCGTCCAGCCGGTCGCACCAGCGGTCGGCGACGCGCACCCGGCCGGCGTCCGGCGAGACGATCGTCAGCTTCGAGCGGTCGACCTTCGCACCGACGTAGTCGGCCAGGATCGGCAGCGCGAAGAGGTGGTCGACCGGACCGTCGAAGAAGCCCTGGATCTGGTCGGTGTGCAGGTCGACGGTGAGGATGCGGTCCGCACCAGCCGTCTTCATCAGGTCCGCGATCAGACGGGCCGAGATCGGCTCGCGGCCGCGGTGCTTCTTGTCCTGGCGGGCGTAGCCGTAGAACGGCACGATCACCGTGATCGAACGGGCCGACGCGCGCTTCAGCGCGTCCAGCATGATCAGCTGCTCCATGATCCACTTGTTGATCGGAGCCGTGTGGCTCTGGATCAGGAAGCAGTCGGCGCCGCGGGCGGACTCCTGGAATCGGACGTAGATCTCACCGTTGGCGAAATCGAAGGCCTTCGTCGGCACGAGGCCGACACCCAGTTGGTGTGCAACCTCCTCGGCCAGCTCGGGGTGGGCGCGGCCGGAGAAGAACATCAGTTTCTTCTCGCCGGTCGTCTTGATCCCGGTCACAGCACAGTCTCCTCAGACGTGTTCCTGGCGCTGCACGCAGATGTCCCGATGTGCAACGAGCCAGCCGAAATGGGGTGAGCATCTATCACGGTACGCCGTGCGCGACGCGCCTGATTCCGGTCAGCTTTCGCCGCCGGTCTCCGCCGCCGCGGCCTGGGCGGCCTGCGCGGCCGCGCTGCCCGGACGCTTGCGGGCCACCCAGCCCTCGATATTCCTTTGCTGGCCTCGGGCCACGGCCAGCGAACCGGACGGCACGTCCTTCGTGATGACGGATCCGGCCGCGGTGTAGACGCCGTCCCCGACCGTGACGGGCGCCACAAACATATTGTCCGACCCAGTGCGGCAGTGCGAGCCGATCGTCGTGTGGTGCTTGGCCACACCGTCGTAGTTCACGAACACGCTCGCGGCACCGATGTTGGTGTGATCGCCGATCGTCGCGTCACCGACGTACGACAGGTGGGGAACCTTCGTGCCCTCGCCGATCGTCGCGTTCTTCATCTCCACGTACGTACCGGCCTTGGCCTTCGCGCCCAGCCGCGTACCCGGCCGCAGATAGGCGTACGGACCGACCGTCGCACCGGCGCCGACCTCGGCCCCGTCCGCGACGGTGTTGTCCACCCGCGCGCCCGCACCGACGACGGTGTCCTTCAGCCGCGAGTTCGGGCCGACCTCGGCGTCCTCCGCGAGATGCGTCGTACCCAGCAGCTGGGTACCCGGGTGCACGATCGCGTCCCGCTCGTACGTCACGGTGACATCGATCAGCGTCGACGCCGGGTCCACCACGGTCACGCCGGCCGTCATCGCCCGCTCCAGCAACCGCTGGTTCAGCAGCCGGCGGGCCTCCGCGAGCTGCACCCGGTTGTTGATCCCGAGGATCTCCCGGTGGTCGCCGGCGACCGAGGCGCCGACCCGGTGCCCGGCCTCGCGCAGGATGGACAGCACATCGGTGAGGTACTCCTCGCCCTGGCTGTTGTCCGTACGGACCTTGCCGAGCGCGTCCGTGAGGAGCTGCCCGTCGAACGCGAACACCCCGGAGTTGATCTCCCGGATCGCGCGCTGGGCCTCGGTGGCGTCCTTGTGCTCGACGATCTCGGTGACCGCGCCGGTCGCCGGGTCGCGGACGATCCGGCCGTAGCCGGTCGCGTCGGGGACCTCGGCGCTCAGCACGGTGACGGCGTTGCCGTCGGCGGTGTGGGTGGCGGCGAGCGCGGTGAGCGTCCCGCCGGACAGCAGCGGGGTGTCGCCGCAGACCACGATGACGGTGCCCGCGACGGTCCCGCCCAGCTCGTCGAGCCCGACGCGCACCGCGTTTCCGGTGCCCTTCTGCTCGGCCTGGTAGGCGGTGCGCACCTGGGCGTCCGCGGCGGTGAGATGGGCGGTGACCTGCTCACTCGCGTGGCCGACGACCACGACGAGGTGCTGGGGCTCCAGCTCGCGGGAGGCCGCGACGACATGTCCGACGAGCGAGCGCCCGGAGATCTCGTGCAGAACCTTGGGGGTCTTCGACTTCATGCGGGTGCCCTCACCCGCTGCGAGGACGACGACGGCTGCCGGGCGTTCGGAGCTCACGGATATGCCCTTCGGCTTCGGGTGGTGGACATCCGCAGGATACCGGGGGGTGTTGGACCGGACATGAGTGCGGGCCCCGACCGGTTGGTCGGGGCCCGTATGCGTGGGCTCCGCCGGCTGGATTCGAACCAGCGTCTCAAGGCTCCAAAGGCCTGCGGGATGCCGCTACCCCACGGCGGATTACAGGAGGAGACCCTACCTGAGACGGAGTTGAGCCTGATCCGCGATGCCGTGCCACCACCCTTCAATTCGACGGTACAACTCGGCGCCTTGCAAGACTCGGATGACCAGACACCCCCGGTAGGTATCCCCCACGTTCTTGCGAACGGTTTTCGGGTTGTGCTTCTTGATCGTTGACTTCTGGAAGGTCGAGACGTCGACTCCGATCAGTTCGGCCCACCAGGTCTCGGCGGCCTTCACGTCAGCTGATTCATGGATGCTCAGTCGGTAGCACAGTCGTTGCGGCTCGATTTCGAGGAGCGCCAGCCATGCTCGATACAACTGGATCACGGCAGGGTCGCTATTGATGAAGGTGACGTTCTCGCGGCGGTCGTACGGTTTGTCCTTGCCTCCCTCGGCCCAGTACAGGGAGACGCCAGCCATGAACAGGTCGCGGTCCGAGAGCACACCGATCTCGGCCGATGCTTCCGACTTGGTCCGTCGCCGTTCTACGTCGCGCACGGCCAGCTCGTGGTCCCACCGCATTCGTCCGGCCAAGCGTGCCTGATCGGCAGCAGTGCGGCTCGGCGTCGGTTTCGGTAGGTCTCGGACCCACAGTGAGATCGAACTCTTTGAGCAACCCAGCTCTACTTGGATTTGGTCGTACGTCATCCCCTGTAGCCGCAGCTCCCGCGCCTTGGCTCGGAGGTCGTCCTTGGCGTTGGGGCGTTTCGTCCACTCAGGAGGCGGCTCGCCCTTGACGAGCCGATTGAGCAGGTCGTTGTTGTGGACATGTAGCCGGTCGCGGATCTGGCGGAGGCTGAGGCCCTCCCGGCGCAGGGCCACCGCTTGTGCGCGCAGCCCCTCGAAGTCGGCGTATTTCCCGAGTTCTGCCGTCATGTGGTGATCGTCGTCCGGAATGCGGACGTCCGCCGGGGATTCGGTTGGTGTTCGCCGGATCGAGTGATGAGCACATGATTCGAATCCGTTCGACGTCGGGACGTGCTGCGCAGGTCCCCCGAAAATGAGATGCGCCCGCCCGTACGCTGGATGCCATGACCGCAACGGGGGCAGACCGGGAAGCGGCGGGACCGACCACCCGCGGCTACTGGTGGTGGGAACGGCGACGGAGTGTCGCACTGGATGTGGGGCTGGCGCTGTTCTCGGCGCTGGAGTGTGCGTTGGAAGGGGTGGAATTCGCGGGGGACACCGGGCTGCCGGTGCCTCTGGGCGTGGTTTTCGGGTTCTTCGCGGGGGCTGTGCTGCTGGTGCGCCGGCGGTGGCCGATCGCCGTGGTGCTGGTGTCGGTCGCGACGACACCGGCCGAGATGGGCTTCCTGATGGGCCTGGTCGGCCTGTACACGCTGGCCGCGTCCGACGTGCCGCGGCGGATCACCGTCGTGCTGATGAGCATGTCGCTGGTGGGCACGTTCATCGTCACGTACGTACGGCTGCGCCAGGGCGTCTCGGCGAGTGCCGACTTCGGGCCCGGCGACTGGTACGTCCCGATGCTGTCCCTCTTCATGGCGGTGGGGCTCACCGCGCCGCCCGTGCTGTTCGGCCTCTACATAGGGGCCCGGCGCCGGCTGATGGAGAGCCTGCGGGAGCGGGCGGACTCGCTGGAGCGGGAGCTGTCGCTGCTCGCGGACCGCGCCGAGGAGCGGGCCGAGTGGGCGCGTACGGAGGAGCGGACCCGGATCGCCCGCGAGATGCACGACGTGGTCGCCCACCGGGTGAGTCTGATGGTGGTCCACGCCGCGGCGCTCCAGGCGGTCGCGCCCAAGGACCCGGCGAAGGCGGTGCGCAACGCGGCGCTCGTCGGTGACATGGGGCGCCAGGCGCTGACCGAGTTGCGGGAGATGCTCGGGGTGCTGCGCACGGGGGAGCCGATGGTGGCGCGGGTGACCAAGGTGCCGCTCGCCTCCGTCGGCCGGGCGGCCGTGGTCGCGCCGGAGGACGGGCCCCGGCTGCACGAGGTGGAGACGCTGGTCGGGGAGTCCCGGGCGGCGGGGATGACGGTGGAGTTCTCGGTGGAGGGCGAGACGCGTGTCTACGCGCCCGAGGTCGAGCAGACGGCGTACCGGGTCGTGCAGGAGGCCCTGACGAACGTGCACAAGCACGCGGCCGGCGCGAAGACGTGGGTGCGGCTGGCGCATCGGGGGGCGGAGGTCGCCATGCAGGTGGAGAACGGCCCCTCGGACTCGGCCACGGCGGACGCGGGGCTGCCCAGCGGGGGCAACGGGCTCGTGGGGATGCGGGAGCGGGTGCTGGGTCTGGGCGGGGTCTTCGTCTCCGGCCCGACGGACGCCGGCGGCTTCCGGGTGTCGGCGGTGCTGCCGGACGTGGCCGGGGCCGGTGCCTGAGGGCGCGTCCCTGCCCGGCCCGTCCGGCGTTCGAGACGGACGGGCTTCGAGGCGGGCTCAGCCCGAGGTCAGGCGTTCCGGCTGGGTGCCCGTGACCAGGGTGGACAGGGCCTGGTCGATGTCCGGCCCGAGGTACCAGTCACCGGTGTGGTCGACGCTGTAGACGCGTCCCTCGATGTCGATCGCGAGGACCGCCTGCCCGTCCCCTTCCTCCCCCAGTGGGGCGACCTCGGTCTCCAGGGCGCGTCCCAGGTCCGCCAGGGTCCGGGCCAGGTGCAGGCCGCGCAGGGGGTCGATCCGTACCGCCGCCGGTGCGATCTGGCGGCCTGGCGTGGTCGCGGTGAGGTGCAGGCCGCCGAATTCGGCCCAGGCCTCCACGGCGGCCGGGAAGACGGCGTGCTGGTGGCCGGCCGGTGAGGCGTGCGAGCGCAGCGCGTCGGCCCACTCCTCGGCCTGCCGGATGTCCCAGCGGCCGGGCTGCCAGCCCGCGGCGCGCAGGGCGGCGTCGACGGGGACGGGGAAGCGGGTGGAGGCCTGGCGGTCGTGGTTCGCCGGGCCCGCCTGTTCGGGGAAGTCGTTTCGGTCGGCCATGGGGGCGCGGTCAGCCCTTCTCGGCGGTGGTCGCCGCTCCGGTCGTGGTGAGGTCGACGGGTCGTACGCCGAAGTGGGCGAGCATCACCGAACAGGAGCGGCAGGGCGGTGCGTAGCTGCCGTGCAGGGGGTCGCCGTCCTCGCGGATGCGGCGGGCGGTGAGCCGGGCGTGCTTGAGTGCGCGGCGGGCCTCGCCGTTGGTGAGGGGCTTGCGCTGGGCCCGCTTGGAGCGGCCGGCCTCGGCGGCGGAGAGGTGCCGGGAGAGCAGTATCGCTTCGGGGCAGCGGCCGGTGAAGCGCTCCCGCTGGCCGCTGGTGAGGGTGTCGAGGAAGTCCTGGACGAGGTGGTGCAGTACGGGTGCCTGGTCACCCTTGCCCGCGGTGCAGGTGAGCGTTTCACCGCGTACGGACAGCGCTGCGGCCACGGCGGGCAGGATGCCGTCGCGGCGGTGGGTCAGGTGGGGCGCGTGGCTGGTTTCGGTGCTGCTCCAGCTGAGTCGTGGGTCCCCGGATGTGACGGTGTGTGCAGAGTGTGCGGTGTGCATGGTGCGTTGTCCCTCCCGTGCCCGCAGCGGCCGCTGCCGAATGTGCACGCCCCCGTGTATGCGGTGACAGCCTGCCAAATGTGTCGGGTCGTGTGAAAGCTGGGTCGGGAAAACGTGTGCGCGTGTCGCCCGAAGGTGGCCCGTTGGTCGCTCATTCGGCACATCGTCGTGACGGTTCGTGACGGAAGTGGCCGGCGGCCGGTGGGGCGGGGTCCGTTCTCGCGGCACCGCATAGGCTGTGCCCGGACCGCCCCCATGGGCAGTCGGTCCTCATCAGCCAGACGCAGCAGGGGGCAACCGCCATGACGACAGGTCGGCTCGGGCAGCAAGCCGCGCCACCGAACGGGGCCTACGCCGGGCAGCTCGTGCACTTCCCGGATCCTGTCCGGGCGTCCCGCCACCCCAGAGGTGTGCGCATGGACGGGAACGGCTGTCCGGTGTTCGCGCCGTACGCGCGCGCCGTCGCTGAGATCGCGGAGCCCCCACAGGGTTTCGGTGTCGACGAACTGCGGCTCACGGACTACGTGTCGGCGAACGCGGCACTGGCGGCCAGTGGCCATGAGCTGTGGGACACGATTCCGGCGGTGGCCACCCCGCACGGCTGGACCTGGCACCACGTGCCGGGCGGCCGTCGGATGGAGCTGGTCCCGGTCGAGGTGAAGGCGCTGCTGCGGCATCACGGCGGTCTCGCGACGACCGCGGTGGACCAGAACAAGCGGGGTACGCGTCCGCTCCAGGAGACCCGGCCCGCGCACTTCCGGCTCCCGAAGGGGGCCGTGGCGGTGAGCGAGCAGCAGATCCAGGGTGTGGAGGAGGACCTCGGGTACCGGCTGCCCGGTGCGTACCGTTCGTTCCTGAAGGCGGCGGGCGGTTCGGCCCCGGTGGGTGCGGCGCTCGACGCGGAGCTCGGTCTGCTGGTCGACCAGCCGTTCTTCACGGTGCGCGACGAGGCCGCGGTGAACGATCTGGTGTACGTCAACAAGTGCTTGCGGGACCATCTGACCAAGGACTACCTGGGGGTCGGTTTCGTCCAGGGTGGCATTCTCGCGGTGAAGGTCCGGGGCCGGGACATCGGTTCGGTCTGGTTCTGCGTGTACGACGACGCGCGGGATCAGGACGGCTGGAGTGTCCAGGAGCGGGTGGAGCGGCTGTTGCTGCCGTGCGGTGCGGACTTCGATGCCTTTCTGCAGCGTCTCGCGGGCAGTCCGCCGGAGCTGGAGACGGTGGCGAACCTGATGGTGGACGGCGGCTTCGCGCGCGCGGTCCCGGTGGAAGGGTGAGCGCGATGGTGACCTTTGCGCAGGCGCAGGAGCGCGCGGACGAGTGGGTCAACGGTGACGTTGCGGCGTACCAGCACCGCGAGGTGCGGGTGCGTGAGTTCGAACTGGGTTTCGTGGTGTGGGCCGAGGACCGGGTCGACGGCCCGGTCTCGGACGGTGGCCGGCAGCGGCTGGTGATCGCCCGGGACAGCGGTGAGGCGACGCTGTGGCCCGGACTGCCGGTCGGTGAGGTGATCCGGCGGTACGAGGAGGAGTACGGCGCCCCGGATGTGGTGCAGGCCGCCCCGGAGCCGCCGCAGCGCATCGATCTGAATCAGACGTCGTTCCTGTTGAGCCCGCCCGAGTGGCTCCAGGAGGCGGCGGACAAGCTCGGCATCCCGGACGGGCGGGCGGACCGGGCCGGGGAGCGGGTGCCGCCACAGGCCCCCGCCCCCGCCCCTGTCGCTCCTGCTCCTCTGTCCTCTCCTCCTCCGCTTCCGCCTCCGCCTTCTCCGTCGGCCGGGCCGGGCGCGTACGAGCCCACCGCGTTCGCGGGGGTTCCGGCGTCCTCGCCGCAGCCGCCGGCCGGGGCCACGCCGTGGGCGGGGACCGATACCAACGCCGGTTCCGACGAGGGGGAGGTGGGGCTGCCCGCCACGGTGTTCGCGCCGCCGCTCTCGGGTGCGGACGACGAGGGTGCGCCGCCCAGGGTGGTGCCGGCCGATGCGCCGACCGCGCTGATGTCCGGTGGCAGCCAGCTGCCCCGGACGGCGATCGTGCCCGGTCTCGACGCGCGGGGTCCCGGTTCGGGGGACATCTCGCAGGAGGCCACCAGCAAGGCGGCTGTTTCGCCGCGGGGTGGGCGTGGTGGGGGTTCGACGACGCCGCAGCCCCCGGGGCCGCCCGGCATTCCGGGTGCGCAGCTGCCGCCGCCCTCGGGACCGGGTGCGCCCGGCGCCCCGGCGGGCGGGTACATGCCGACGCAGCTCGCTCCGCAGCAGGGTCCGCCCGGCGCGCCCCAGCCTCCCGGTCCGCCGGCACCGCCGCCGCCCGGTGGCGATGTGCACCAGGCGGCCACGATGTTCGCGGCCCCGGGCCAGGTCGGTCCGCCGGTTCCGCACCCGCCGGGTCCGCCCGGTGTTCCGGGTGCGCCGCAGCCGCCCGGTCCGCCTGGTGCCCCGGGTGCGCCGCAGCCGCCCGCTCCGCCTGGTGCCCCGGGTGTGTCGCAGCCGCCCGGTCCGCCCGCTCCTCCCGGGGCGACGCCGCCTCCCGGCGGCGGTGTGCACCATGCCGCGACGATGCTCGCGGGTCCGGCTCAGATGGGCCCGCCGGCTCCGCAGCCTCCGGGTCCGCCCGGTGCGCCGATGGGGGGCGCCCCGGGTCCGGTGCCGCCGCCGGGTCATACCCCGCCGCCCCCGGCGTACGGGTACCCGCAGGCGCCCGTCGGTCAGCCGACGGTCGGCCCCGGTTACCAGGCGGTGCTGCGCTACCGCGGCCCCGACGGCAGCGAGCAGCAGCTGATCCGGCGTTCGGCGCCCGGCACCCCGCACCCCGAGTGGCAGATGCTGCACGAGCTGCGGGCCATGAACGTGCCGCCGCAGCAGGTCATCGAGTTGCACACGGAGCTGGAGTCCTGTGAGCTGCCGGGTGGTTACTGTGCCCGGATGATCCGGGAGACCTGGCCTCAGGTGCGGATCACCAGCGTCGCCCCGTACGGCACCGATCACGCGAGCCGCCAGCAGGGCATGCAGCATCTGCTCACCCACCAGGGTGAGCTGCACCAGGTCGCGGACGGTCCGGCGCGGCCGGCGCCGGTCCGGGCGCCGCTGCCGCAGTTGCCGCCCGCGCTGCCGGTGCCGGCGGAGGCCGTCGCGGAGGAGCTGTTGCAGACCTTCGGTCCGCAGGGTGTGCTGCGCTTCGATCAGCGTGCGGTGTCCCGGCAGGGTGTGCCGGAGGTCGTGGCGCGGACGCTGGTGTGGGCGGGGCTGCCCGCCGACTTCGGGCCGTTCTTCTGGGCGCAGCCGGGGCAGCCGGTGGTGCCGACGCTGGCCGAGCTGGCCGTGCAGCGTCAGGTGCAGCCGGCGTCCGACGCGGGGTCGTACCTCGTGATGGGTTCGGACTTCGGCCGGGCGATCTGTGTGCAGTACGGGACGGCGAACATCGTGGCCGTGCCGGTGGAGGCGGGGCCCGGCGGGCAGTCGGTGCCGCCGCAGTTCGTGAACACCGGGCTGCCGGAGTTCACCCGTTCGCTGGCGCTGCTGGGCCGGATGTGGCGGCTGCGGTTCGGGCTCAACCCGGAACAGGCCGGCCGCTGGACGGTCGACTTCCAGGCGCAGCTCGTCGCGCTGGACCCGGCGGCGCTCGCGTCGCCGGAGAGCTGGTGGTCGGTGCTGCTGGAGCAGATGTGGGACGGCTTGATCTGATCGTCCGGTCTGCGTCGTACTTCCTCGGGCGTGGCGCCCTGTTCCCTGCTGGGGGACGGGGTGTCACGCCTTCGCCGTCTGTGATGCCCGTCGCTTCCGTCCGGAAAGCGTCGAAAGGATTCCGACTTCTCAGCCAATTGCCGCATCCTTGGCGTATCGCTCGATGCTCGGGTCGGGCCGGAGAGTCGGAAAGAGGCGTCAGGGATGAGTTCTGCACCGGTGTCCGCGCACGGCTTCGTCGGCGTGCGCGGACGTGGCTACCGTCCGGAGCAGGTGGACCGCATGGTGGCCGAGCTGTCCGCCGAGCGGGACGGTGCCCAGGAGCAGGTGGCGCGGCTTGCGGCGCTGGCGGAGACGCTGATCGCGGAGTCGGCCCGGCTGGACGAGGCCGTCGCCGTGCTGGCGCCGCAGGACTACGCGTCGCTGGGGGAGCGGGCGCAGCAGATCCTGGCGCTCGCTCAGGGCGAGGCGGAGGGTGTGCGGGGTGCCGCGCTGGAGGATGCGCAGTCCTTGCGGGACGCGGTGGACGCGGCGGCGCGGACCTTGCGTGAGTCGGCCCGTGCGGACGCGGAGGCGGTGCGGGCGGCCGCGGTGGCCCATGCCGAGGGCGTGCTGGCCGCGGCGGAGGGTTCGGCCGGTGAGGCGCTGGCCGCGGCCCGGCTGGCGGCGGGGGCGGTGCGTGAGGAGGCGGACGCCGCGATGGAGGCGACGCGCAGCCGTACCGCGAGTGTGCTGGCGCATCAGGAGCAGGAGCACGCCGAGCGGTGGAAGGTGGCCGGGCAGGAGCTGGCGGACGCCGAGTCGGCGCAGTCCGCGGAGCACACGGAGCTGGCCGGGCGGGCGGATGCCGCTCTGGCCGGGGCGCGCCGGGCGCTGGCCGGGGCGGAGGAGGCCGCGCGGCACGGTCAGGAGGACGCCGAGGCGCGGGGTGCGGAGCTGGTCGCCGCCGCCCGGGTGCGTGAGGAGCGGGTGGTCCGGGAGACGGAGCGGATGCTGCGGGAGCACGGGGAGGGCCGCGAGGAGGTGCAGGCGCACATGGCGCATGTGCGCAATTCGCTGGCGGCGCTCACCGGGCGGGTGGCCCCGGCGGACGACTGAGGGGCCCCCGGCCCGTCAGCGATCAGGCCCGTCACTGATCAGGTCCGTCAGCGGCCGGGGCACTGTCAGGGGCGCGGCCAGGGGTGCTTGGAGAGGTGCTCGATGCCGCTGTTGAAGCGTTTGAGGTAGCCGGCGAAGGCGGCGATGTCCTCGTCCGGCCAGTCGTTCATGATCTGGTCCAGGGCGCGCACGACGCGTTCGCGCTCCTGGTCGAGGAGCGCGGCGCCCTTGTCGGTGATGCGGAATTTGCGGGCCATGCCGCCGTCGGGGTCCGCGATGCGTTCGGCCAGTCCGGCGCGTGTGGCCGCGGCGGTCTGACGGTTGAGGGTGGAGGCGTCGAGGCCGAAGGCCTCGCTCAGTTCGCCGTTGGACATGGGGCCCTGGATCCGGATGCGGCTCAGCAGGATGTAGGCGCTTCGGCCCATGAGGGCGTACTTGTGCCGTCCGCCCCGGTGGTGGGCGAGGTCGTGTCGCCCGAGCAGCATCTGCTCGTACTCCACTTCGTCCGTGGGCCTGGACATGTCTGCGGCCTCCTGCTCCGGGGGCGATCGCGCGTCGGTTCCGAACGCGGGCTCATGCTCTCATGCGTCGTGCATCGGCCACGTGGTGTGTATGACACATTCGACATGTACGATGCACATCGCTATTCGGCGCACCGGACGACCCCTAGGAGTTCCACCTCATGGATGCCCCCCAGCCGACAGCCAGAACGGGCGGTGTGGTCGCGACTCTCGCCTTCGCCGGTACCGTGGCGGCGGTCATGCAGACCCTGGTCACCCCGCTCATCGCGGAACTGCCCAAGCTTCTCAACACGACGTCCTCCAACGCCACTTGGGTGATCACCGTCACCCTGCTGGTCTCGGCGGTGTGCGTGCCGGTCTCCGGACGGCTGGGTGACCTGCTGGGCAAGCGCCGGATGCTGCTCGTGTGCGCGGTGCCACTGTTCGTCGGTTCCGTGGTGTGCGCCCTCGCGTCCACCGTCGTCCCCATGATCATCGGACGCGGTCTGCAGGGCATGGGCATGGGCATGGTGCCGCTCGGCATCGCCCTGCTGCGTGACGTGGTGCCGAAGGAGAAGCTCAGCTCCTCCATCGCCCTGGTGAGCGCCTCCCTCGGCATCGGCGGCGCCCTCGGCCTGCCGATCGCTTCGGCGGTCGCCCAGTACGCGAGCTGGCGGGTGCTGTTCTGGGGCTCCGCCGCGCTGGCCCTCACCATCGCCGCGCTGATCTGGTTCCTGATTCCGGACGTCCCGGCCGGCGCCAAGGGGCAGCGTTTCGACGTGCCCGGCGCCCTCGGCCTCGCCGTCGGTCTGGTCTGCCTGCTCCTCGCCGTCTCCAAGGGCGCCGAGTGGGGCTGGGCCTCCACGACGACGGTCGGCCTGTTCGCCGCCTCCGTCGTGGTGCTGATCGGCTGGGGATTCTGGGAACTGCGGACCAGGGACCCGCTGGTCGACCTGCGCACCACCGCCCGCCCCCGGGTGCTCATCACCAACCTCGCGTCGCTCTTCGTCGGTTTCGGCATGTACGCCGGAATGCTGATCGCGCCGCAGCTGCTCCAGTTCCCCGAGGCCACCGGCTACGGCCTGGGCCAGTCGATGCTCGCGGCGGGCCTGTGGATGGCCCCCGGCGGCATCATGATGATGATCGTCTCCCCGTTCGGCGGAAAGCTCACCGACGCCCGCGGCCCGAAGTTCACGCTGATCAGCGGTGTGCTGGTCATCGCCGCTGCCTACGGCCTCGGCATCGTCCTGATGGGCTCCGCCTGGGGGCTGATGCTGTTCCTCATGGTCAGCAGCAGCGGCGTCGGCCTCGCCTACGGCGCGATGCCCGCCCTGATCATGAGCGCGGTCCCGGCGTCCGAGACGGCCGCCGCCAACGGGTTCAACACCCTCATGCGCGCGCTCGGCACCTCGATCGGCGCCGCCGTCATCGGTGCGGTCCTCTCGCAGATGACCGCCGAGACGGGTGGCTTCACCCTCACCACCGAGGCCGGGTTCCGTACCGGCCTGATGTTCGGCTGCGCCGTCGCCGTCATCGCCGCGGCGATCTCGGCGTTCATCCCGGCCGTACGCGGGTCCGGCGCCACCGGCGACAAGGCTGACGCGTCCGCCGCACCGGAGGTCGCCGCGGCCAGGAGCTGATCCCGGCGCGCGTCCCTGTGCGCGCAGCCCCCGGGGTGGTCTCGTCGAGTGCGGACGAGGCCACCCCGGTCGTGTTTGCCCCGTGGCTACTTGAGGCCGAGGACCTGTTCCAGGGGGTCGATGACGAAGTAGACGAAGAAGAGCGCCGTGGTGCCCCAGAGCAGCCAGTGGACTTCGCGGGCCTTGCCCAGGCACGCCTTGATGATCACGTAGGCGACGAAACCGGCACCGATGCCGTTGGTGATGGAGTAGGTGAACGGCATCACGACGATGGTGAGGAAGGCCGGGATGGCGACTTCGTAGCGGTCCCAGTCGATGTGCTTGACCTGGGTCATCATCAGGAACCCGACCACGACGAGCGCGGGGGACGCGGCCTGGAGGGGCACGATGGTCAGCACGGGCGTGAGGAAGAGCGCGAGCGCGAACAGTCCGCCGGTGATGAGGTTGGCGAAACCGGTGCGGGCACCCTCGCCGACCCCGGCGGCGGATTCGATGTAGGTGGTGGCCGACGACGAGGAGGAGGCGCCACCGGCGACGGCGGCCACGCCGTCGATGAGCAGGACGCGGCCCAGGCCGGGCACCTGGCCCTGCTCGTCGAGGAGTCCGGCTTCGGCGGTGACACCGACGACGGTGCCCATCGTGTCGAAGAAGTCGGACAGGACGAGGGTGAAGACGAGCAGGACGACGGTCAGGACGCTGACCTGTCCGAACGAGCCGAACAGGTCGAACTTGCCCAGCAGTCCGAAGTCGGGTGCGGCGACGGGCTTGTCGGGCAGCGCGGGCGAGGTCAGGCCCCAGGACTTGACGTCGGCGATCTCGTTGATGACGACGGCGAGGACGGTCATCAGGACGATGCTGATCAGAATGGCGCCCTTCACCTTGCGGGCGAGGAGCACGATTGTCATGAGCACGCCAAAACAGAAGACGAACATGGGCCAGCCGGTGAGCGTGCCGGTGCCGAGCTGAACGGGCACGGTGGAGTTCGCGGCGTCCGGGATGCGGGTGACGAACCCGGAGTCCACGAAGCCGATGAAGGCGATGAACAGGCCGATGCCGACGCTGATGGCTTGCTTGAGGGGTTGTGGGATGGCGTGCATGATCGCCTCGCGCAGACCTGTCATCACCAGGACGCAGATCAGCAGACCTTCGAGCACGATGAGGCCCATCGCGTCGTCCCAGCCCATCATGGGGGCGACCTGGAAGGCGACGACGGCGTTGATGCCCAGGCCTGCGGCCAGGGCGAGTGGCAGATTGCCGCCCACACCCATGATCAACGTCATCACCGCGGCCACCAGAGCCGTGGCGGTGACCAGTTGGACGCTGTCCAGGTGCTTGCCGAACTTGTCCTCGGCGCTGCCGAGGATGATCGGGTTGAGCACGAGGATGTACGCCATGGTGAAGAAGGTGGCGAACCCGCCGCGTATCTCCCGTCCGTAGGTCGATCCGCGTTCGCTGATGCGGAAGAACCGGTCGAGAGGGCTGCCGGATCTGGTGGGCGGCACGTCGGTCGCGCTGGTCTCACTGGGGTGCATGACTGTTTCTCCTGGGCCTGCAGTGAAATAGAAGGGTGTGACCGGGTGCCGCCCGAAGCGGGTGACGGGCATTCGCGCAAACGTGCGGAGGGCACCTCGCGAGCGGATCATACGCGGACGGTTATGGTTGGCAACCGCCTTGGCATGGTGGGTAGTTGACGATTCCAGTTGTCCCCTGTCGGTTCCTACGGAATCACCGGCGACCTATCGCGCCAAACCGTGAGACAGGCGACAGTGACCATGGATTTTCCGGTGACAGCCCCCCTACTCTCTGCGCGTGCATCCACCACTCCCCTTCAACGCACGCGCGGCCCGAGCCCTGCGCGAAAAGCTCGGGATGGCTCCCGGTCACGTCGCCTACGCCATGCGGGCCTCCTTCGACATGTCCTACATCGCCCCCGAACACGTCGCCGCATGGGAACGCGGCACCCATCTGCCGAGCGCGAACGAACTCATGGCCCTGGCCGGCGCCCTGTGGTGTCACCCCAGTGAACTCATGGGAAGACCCGGTACCTTGCGCGAGCACCGCATCGCCCGCGGTATCTCCCCCGACGACGTCGCACGCGGCACCGGCCTGAACATCGCCGCCTACCATGCGATGGAGGAAACCGGTCAGTGGACCGGTGACAAAGGGCAGTCCCTCAGACTCGGCAGCCTCCTGGCTCTGCCCCCACGCGACTACATCGCGATCACCGGGCTCGAGGACGAACTCGCCCGACTCCTCACCGAAGCCGTCTCCACCCGCTGGCAGGCGCACGTCCGCGCCATCGCGAAGCTCCTCTCCATGGACCGCCGTGACCTGCGGGACCCCTTGAACGCCATGCAGCACGAGTACCAGGCGCTCATGGCCGCCACCCTCAGCCGGGCCGGCGGCACCACCGCCTCCGGCGAGGACGGACGCGGCTACATCGACGACATCGTCAACCGGTTCTGGGCCCGGCTGCCGGACCACTCGTAGCCGTGTGACCGAGACCGGCCGTCCCGGCGCGTGCCGCGTGCCACGGCGGCCGCGGGAAGACCCGGCGGGACGCCGCCCGCGGCGCCGATGCCCCGCCCGTGTCCGCTGCGCCGTGCCGCTCCACCCGGCGATGTGGACCCCTGGGTGCAGTCCCTGAGAGACCCCTCCGCCCCCGGTATCAGACCCCTAGGGGTGGCTCCTTACTTCTGTCCAGGGGCCGTTCCTCCCGGCGGAGGACGTGCCCGGTGCCGCCCGCTCCGTAGCGTGGTCCACACACCGCGATTGCGGCTGGCAGCAGGGGGCGGGGTGGGGAAAACCCCACCGGAAGACTGCGCTGGGCACCAGCGCGCCGGACCCCCTCCGAACGACAGACTTCAGAGCAGACAGCGACAACGCGACGCTGACCGACATAGGAGAAAAACCGTGACAACGGCTGTGACCATTCCCAGGCACGCGGGCACTGGAAGGCGTACGGCTGTTGCTGCGCGAGCGCGGCAGGTCGTCAAGGCGTACGGGGTGGGGGAGACCCGGGTCGTCGCGCTCGACCACGTCGATGTGGACATCGCACGCGGGCAGTTCACGGCCATCATGGGCCCGTCCGGCTCCGGCAAGTCGACACTGATGCACTGCCTGGCCGGGCTGGACACCGTGACGTCCGGTCAGATCCACCTCGCCGAGACCGAGATCACCGGTCTCAAGGACAAGAAGCTGACCCAGCTCCGCCGCGACCGCATCGGGTTCATCTTCCAGGCGTTCAACCTCCTGCCGACGCTCAACGCGCTGGAGAACATCACGCTGCCGATGGACATCGCCGGCCGCAGGCCGGACGCCGCCTGGCTGCGGCAGGTCGTGGAGACCGTGGGCCTCTCCGAGCGGCTCAAGCACCGGCCGACCGAGCTCTCCGGCGGCCAGCAGCAGCGGGTCGCGGTGGCACGGGCGCTCGCCGCCCAGCCGGAGATCATCTTCGGTGACGAGCCGACCGGGAACCTGGACTCGCGGGCCGGCGCCGAGGTGCTGGACTTCCTGCGCAAGTCCGTCGACGACCTGGGCCAGACCATCGTCATGGTCACCCACGACCCGGTCGCCGCCTCCTACGCGGACCGGGTGCTGTACCTCGCGGACGGGCGCATCGTCGACGAGATGCTCAACCCGACCGCCGACCAGGTGCTGGACCGGATGAAGGACTTCGACGCACGCGGGCGGACCTCATGACCGTCTGGAAGACCTCGATGCGCAACTTCTTCGCGCACAAGGGGCGCATGGCGCTCTCCGCCGTCGCCGTCCTGCTGTCCGTGGCGTTCGTCTGCGGCACGCTCGTCTTCACCGACACGATGAACACCACGTTCGACAAGCTCTTCGCCGCGACCTCGGCCGACGTCACCGTCAGCCCGAAGTCCGCGAAGCTGGAGGACAACCCCGAGAGCGGCAGGCCCGAGTCGCTGCCCGCCTCCGTCGTCGCACAGGTCGAGAAGGCCGACGGGGTGAAGAAGGCCGAGGGCACCGTCTCCAGCATGGCCGTCACGGTCGTCGACAGCCACAACAAGAACATGGGCTCCGAGACGGGCGCCCCCACGATCGCCGGCAACTGGACGCAGAACGAACTCCGTTCCATGGAGATCACCTCCGGCCACGCACCGCGCGGTCCCACCGAGGTGATGGTCGACGCCGACACCGCGGACCGGCACCACCTGAAGATCGGTGACGAGCTGCGCACCATCGCCGTCACCGGCGACGTCCGGGCGAGGATCAGCGGCATCGCCGCCTTCAAGGTCACCAACCCCGGTGCGGCGATCGTCTACCTCGACACCGCCACCGCCCAGCAGAAGCTGCTCGGCGCCCCCGACGTCTTCACCCAGATCTCCGTCACCGCCGAACCCGGCGTGGACGACACTCAGTTGAAGCGGAACGTCGCCACCGCGCTGGACGGCTCGGCCGCGTACAAGCTCCAGACCCAGAAGGAGGCCGCGGAGGCCAACAAGGACTCCATGGGCTCGTTCCTCGACGTCATGAAGTACGCGATGCTCGGCTTCGCCGGGATCGCCTTCCTCGTCGGCATCTTCCTCATCGTCAACACCTTCTCGATGCTGGTCGCCCAGCGCACCCGCGAGATCGGCCTGATGCGGGCCATCGGCTCCAGCCGCAAGCAGGTCAACCGGTCCGTGCTGCTGGAGGCGGTACTCCTCGGCATCGTCGGATCGGTCCTCGGCGTCGCCGCCGGGGTCGGCCTCGCGGTCGGGCTGATGAAGGTCATGGGCGCCGTCGGGATGGAGCTGTCCACCCAGGACCTCACCGTCGCCTGGACGACTCCGGTGACCGGGCTCGCACTCGGCATCATCGTGACCGTGTTCGCCGCGTACATCCCGGCCCGCCGGGCGGGCAAGGTCTCTCCGATGGCCGCCCTGCGTGACTCCGGCACCCCGGCGGACGCCAGGTCCGGCTGGATCAGGGCCGGAATCGGCCTGGTCCTCACCGGCGCGGGCACGGCGGCGCTGTGGGCGACCACGCAGGCCGACAAGTCGAGCGACGGATCGCTCTACCTCGGCCTGGGCGTGGTCCTCACCCTCATCGGCTTCATCGTGATCGGCCCGCTGCTCGCCGGTGTCGTGGTGCGGGCGCTCAGCGTCGTCGTCCTGCGCCTGTTCGGCCCGGTCGGCCGGCTGGCGGAGCGCAACGCGCTGCGCAACCCCCGGCGCACCGGCGCCACCGGTGCGGCCCTGATGATCGGCCTCGCACTGGTGGCCTGCCTCTCGGTGGTGGGCTCCTCCATGGTCGCCTCGGCCACCGACGAGCTGGACAAGTCGGTGGGCGCGGACTTCATCGTGCAGTCGTCCACCGGCCAGCTGATCGTGCCGCAGGCCGCGAAGGCGCTGGAGAGCGCGCCCGGCATCGAGCACGTCACGAACTACAAGGCCATCAGCGCGAAGCTCACCAACCCCGACGGCTCGACGACGGACGAGCGGGTCACCGCCGCCGACCCGACGTACCCGCAGGACCTGCGGCGCGAGACCGTCGCCGGTGACCTGCCCGCGGCCTACGGCAAGAACGCCATGTCGGTCGGGGAGGAGTACGCCACCGCGCACGGGATCAAGGTCGGCGAGACGATCACGGTCGCGTTCAAGGCCGGCGAAACGGCGAAGCTGAAGGTCGCCGCGATCACCTCGGACGACACGACCGTGGATCAGGGCGCGATGTACCTGAGCACCGCGACCGCCGAGCGGTACGTCCCCGCCGACAAGATGCCCAAGAACGTGATCATGTTCGCCAAGGCGCAGGACGGCAAGGAGAAGGAGGCGTACGCCGCCCTCAAGAGCTCGCTCGCCGAGTACCCGCAGTACAAGGTGCAGAACCAGGCCGACTTCAAGCAGGACCTGAAGGACCAGATCGGCCAGCTCCTGAACATCGTGTACGGCCTGCTCGCCCTGGCGATCATCGTCGCGGTGCTCGGTGTGGTGAACACCCTGGCCCTCTCGGTCGTCGAGCGGACCCGCGAGATCGGCCTGATGCGCGCCATCGGCCTCTCCCGCCGCCAGCTGCGCCGGATGATCCGGCTGGAGTCCGTGGTCATCGCCCTGTTCGGCGCCCTGCTCGGCCTCGGCCTGGGCATGGGCTGGGGCACCTCGGCCCAGAAGCTGCTGGCCCTGGAGGGCCTCGGCGTCCTGGAGATCCCGTGGCCGACCATCATCTCGGTCTTCGTCGCCTCGGCCTTCGTCGGACTGTTCGCGGCCCTGGTCCCGGCCTTCCGGGCGGGACGGATGAACGTGCTGAACGCCATCGCCACGGACGGGTGAGGCGGCACTCCACGTAGACTGACGGTTCCGGCCCCGGGCGTTCCTCCAAACGCCCGGGGCCGGATTCGTGCTTCCGCGGGCGTGCTGCACGAAGCTGCCGCCGCCGTGCAGCAAGCTGACACGGCGGCACGGACCCCTTTCCGCTCCCCGCTGGCATGGTCGTCCTGCCGGGAACCCCCGGCAGCACGCAACCGCCGGAGGGAATCGTGTCCAGGTCCTCGCTCCCGCAGCAGCCGGACGGTGTCGCGCACCCCGCGGCCGCCGCAACGCCCTCTCCCGTGGCGCCCGTTCCCGCCGCCCCCGGCCGGGAGCGCGAGCCGGTCAACGGCTGGGAGTAGGCGGCCGTGATGCGGTTCCAGCTGCTCGGGCCGCTGACCCTCGCGGACGGCCACGAGGCCGTGGTGCTCCAGCCGTCGAAGCCGACCATCCTGCTGGCCGCGCTGCTGCTGCACGCCAACACCGTGGTGTCCGCCGAGTACCTCCAGCGGGCCGTGTGGGGGGAGGAGCAGCCCGTCACCGCCAGGGCCGCTCTACAGACGTGTGTGCTCCGGCTGCGCAGGCTCTTCACCCGGCACGGGGTGACCGGGACGGTGATCGAGGCCGTGCCCGGCGGCTACCGGATCACCGCCGCACCGCACACGCTGGACCTGCTCGGCTTCCGCGACCAGGTGCGCCGGGCGGTGACCCTGTCGGGCGACCCGGACGCGGAGCTCAGCACCCTCAAGGACGCGCTGGCGCTCTGGCAGGGCTCGCTGCTGGCCAACGTGCGCTCCGACGTGCTGCACCGGGACGAGGTCCCGCGGCTGGCCGAGGAGCGGCTGCGCAGCGTGGAGCGGGTCTGCGATCTGCTGCTCGGGCTGGGGCGCTGCGGTGAGGCACTGGTGGAACTCTGGTCCGCCACCCGGACGTACCCGGAGAACGAGCGGCTCCACGAGCAGTTGATCGAGGCCCTGTACCGGACGGGCAGGCAGACCCAGGCCCTTGCCGAGTACCGCAGGGTCAAGGCGTTCCTGCTGGACGAACTCGGTGTCGATCCCTCGCCCGCCCTCCAGCAGCTGGAACTGGCGATCCTGCGGGGCGAGGACCTCGGTACGGGGCGCGGCCCGGCCGCGCTGCCGGCCGCCGCCCCGGTGCGCACCGCCGAGGCCGGGGCAGCCGCCGACCGCGGTGCCCGTCCGGTGCCCGTCGTGCCCAACTTCACCGGCCGGGAGGCCGAGACCGCCGCCATGGTGGCCCGGCTCACCGCCCCCGCCGAACCCGGCGAAGAGGCCCCGCACCCGCTCACCGTCCTGGTGTCGGGGCCGCCCGGCATCGGCAAGTCGGCCCTCGCCCACCACGTCGCCCACCTCGTGCGGGACGCCTTCCCCGGCGGCCGGTGGCTGGTGCCGATGACCCGTCCGGACGGCGGGGCGCGCCGGTCCGGCGACATCGCCGCGGAGGTGGCCGACGCGTTGCGGGCGGGGCCGGACGGCGAACGCGTCCTGCTGGTCCTGGACGATGTGGTGGACGCCGATCAGGTGCGCCCGCTGCTGCCCGCGATCGCCGGCGCGCAGGGGGCCGTGATCACGACCAGCCGGATGGGGCTCGCCGGGCTCATCGCCACCCACGGCGGATGGGTGCACCGGCTCACCGCCTTCACCGAGGCGGAGTCGTACGCCCTGCTGCTGTCGGTGCTCGGTGCCGAGCGGGTCGAGGCGGAGCCGGACGCGGGGCACCGCCTCGCCCGGCTGTGCGGGCACTTCCCCTTCGCCCTGCGGATCCTGACGGCCCGGCTGCTGACCCGGCCGGGGCTGCGGCTCGCCGACGCCGTCGGCTGGCTGGGTGAGGACCCACTGGCCCGGCTCACCCTGACGGACTCGCCGGACATCTCCGTGCGGGCCCTGCTCGACGGTGCGCTGAACCGGCTCGGACCCCGGCTGTCCGAGGCGTTCCAGCGGGTCGCTGCGGCGCCGGGGGACACCTTCGCAGCCGAGGACAGCCCGGCCGTGACCGAGGCGGTCCTGGAACAGCTGGCCGACGCCGGACTGCTCGAGGACGGCCCGCCGGGCCCCTACCGGGTCCATGAACTGCTCCGCAGCTACGTACGCAGAACCGCCCCGGAACACATCCGCCGTACAGAGAAGGTGTGACCCCATGGCCGCGAACACCCCGATTGCCGCACCCTCGAACGCCGCTGCCGCCCCGGCCGGGACCGGTACGTTCGACGCGCTCGCCGCGACCCGGCCGCGCATCCGACGCGACGTGCTGTTCACCGAGACCCCCGGCGGGGTGCTCTTCCACAACGCCGACGGCGGCTTCCACCTGACCGGCCGCACCGCCTACCGCTTCGCCTCCCTCGTCGTCCCGCACCTGACCGGCCACCACCGGCTCGCCGAACTCTGCGCCGGGTTCGGACCGGCCCAGCGCGCGATGGCCGCCGAGCTGGTCAAGACGTTGTACGAGCGTGGCTTCGCCCGTGACGTGCCCGAGCCGCCGAGCGCGGCGGACCCGGTGCCGGACGAGGCCGCCGCGGAACGGTTCGCCGCGCAGATCGCGTACGTCGACCACTACGCCGACGGCGCACCCGAGCGCTTCGCACGCTTCCGCGCCACCCGGGTCGCCGTGCTCGGCGACGACGAGATCGCCCACTGGTGCGCGCTGAGCCTGCTGCGCAACGGGTGTGCGCGGATCGGCACGGTGACGGAGTCCGACGAGATCACGGCCGAGGCGGCGCGGGCCGGTGCGCGGGCCGACCGCATCGGCACCGGAGCCGGAGCGGGCTGGGACGCGCTCGACGGGTACGACGTCGTCGTGGTGACCGGCACCGGGGCCGGGGCGCGCACCCACCGGCTGCTGGCCGCCGGGATACCCGGGGGCCGCACCCTGATACCCGCCTGGATGTTCGGCGAGCGCGTGGTCGTCGGCCCGCTCGCCACCACCGACTCCACGGGCTGCTGGTCCTGCGCGGTGCTGCGGCTGGGCGGCAACGTGTCCGCCGCCGACGCCGCCGCGCTGTGGGGCGAGGCCGCGGGAGTCACCCCGGAGTCCGGTGACAGGGTGTCCGGTCCGGTCGCCGCGATGGTCGGCAACCTCATCGGCTACGAGATCTTCCGCCTCACCACCGGCGCGCTGCCCGCCGAGACCGACGGCCAGGTACTGGTCCAGGACCTGGCCTCGCTGGACGTACGGGCCGAACCCGTGCGGCCCCACCCGCGCTGCGGCCGCTGCGCCGCGCTCGACGACGGGCAGCCGCCCGCCGCGCTGCCGGACGGACTGGCGCTGCCGGTCACCGCGACCGTGGAGACGGCCCGGGACGCGGAGGCGATGGTCGAGGAGCTGAACCGGATCAGCACGGCGCTGGTCCGCCCGTACACCGGGGTCTTCAGCCGGTACGACGACGAGGCGCTGACCCAGACCCCGCTGAAGGTCAGCCGGGTCGAGGTGGCGCTCGGTGCGGGGGTGCGGCGGCTGGTCGCCGCCTTCGACGTGCACCATCTGGCCGGTGCGCGGATGCGGGCGCTGTACGCCGCCGCGACCGCGTACGTCGAGCACGTGGTCCCGCCGGCCGGGGCGGGGGCCGGGGCGGACCGGGTGCTGGGCGCCGAGGCGTTCACCACCTTCGGCGGCAGCGGCGCGTCCCCGGCCGCCTGGACCGTCGCGACCTCGCTGCTCACCAAGGAGCCCGTGCGGGTGCCCGCCGAGGCGGTGCGGACCTTCGGGGCGCGCAACCACCACCGGGTGCACCTCGCGACCTCCGCCGGATCGGGCGCGGGCCCCGGTGCGCGGGAGGCCGCGGGCACCGGCCTGATGTCGGCCCTGGCGCACGACGCGCTGCTGCGGGCGGTCCGCGGCACCACGGCCGTCAGCCCGGTCGCCGCCGACGGGGACGACCCGGAGCTGGTGTTCCTGCTGAAGTCCGCGGCCAACCTGGACCTTGCGGTGGAGCTGCTCGACCTCGGTGAGGCGGAGCGCACCTGTGCCCACGCGGTGCTGGCCCGTGAGGCCGACGGGCCCTCGGGGAACGGCCGTTGGGCGATCGGCGCGGGCCTCTCGCGGCGGGCGGCGGTCTGCGCGGCGCTGCGGGATCTCCTGGGGCAGGCGCAGCTGGCCGCCGAGGACCCGGCGGGCGTCGTGGACCTGGGCGACCCGCTGGTCCACGATCTCGCCGCCGCGGCCGTCGCGGTGACCGGCGCCCCGGTCACGGCGGGCGGGCCGGCGACCACGTTCGACGCGGTGCTGGAGCGGCTGCGGCGCACCGGACGCGACGCGCTGTACGTGGACACCACCCCGGCGGACCTGGCGACGGCCGGCATCGCCACGGCCAGGGTGCTGCTCACGGTGGACGGTGCGGGTGCCCCCGATGTCCGTTGACACGCCCGTGCGTGCCGCCGGCCCGGTACAGGAGTCCGCGCACCTGCTGACGGACCTCCTGCACGAGGCGCTGAGCCGGCACGGCACACCGCCGCCGCTGGACGTGGCGCCGCTGGGCGTACGCGACGCGTTCGCGCCCGCACCCGTGGACGCCCCGGCCGGCCCCGCGGCCGCCCCCGGCAACAGCACCACCGCCGTGCCCGTCCGCTTCTACGGCCGGCACGCCGTCGTCGGCCCCTTCACGGCCTCACGCGGGAGCGGCCCGCAGCCCTGTGCCCACTGCCTCGAACGGCGCTGGCAGGCCGTGCGGTCCGTCGCGCTGCGCGAGGCCCTGGAGCTCGGCTCCGGTACCAGGGCGGCCGGGGAATCCCCCTACGTCACACCGTTCACGGCCCACACCCTCGCCGGCCTCGTCGCCGCCAGAACCGCCGGGGACGGACCGGACACCGGCGCCTTCCCCGCCGTGCACCTGGTGGACCTGGAGACCCTGACGGTCCGGCACTACCCGCTCGTACCCGACCCGGAGTGCCCGCGCTGCGGACACGTCGAACCGGACACCGCCGAGGCCGCGGTGCTCACCCTGCGGCCCGCGCCCAAGGCCAGGCCCGGCACCTTCCGGGTCCGGGACATCGAGACGTACGAACTGCCCGTCGAGCCGTACGCCAACCCCGTCTGCGGCTCGCTCGGCCCCTCCGTCGTGCAGGACGTCTCCTCGACGTCGACCTCGGCCACCATCGGCTGCTTCTCCATGCGTTCGGGCGAATACCTCCGCGAGACGTACTGGGGCGGTCACGCCGACACCTTCGCCGAGAGCATGCGGATCGGGGTGCTCGAAGGCCTGGAGCGGTACGCGGGCATGCGCTCCCGGGCCAAGCGCGCGCAGACCCGCGGTTCGCTGGACGCGCTGCGCGGCCGTGGTGAGCGGGCCCTCGACCCGCGCGTCTGCGGGCTGTACTCCGACGCCTTCCACCGCGCCAACCCCCGCGTCCCGCCGTTCTCCCCGGACCGCGAGATCCCCTGGGTGCACGGCTACTCGCTGCGCGACAACCATCCGGTCCTGGTCCCGGAAGTCCTCACGTACTACCACGCGCCCGGCCTGGAGAACCGCTTCGTGCAGGAGAGCTCCAACGGCTGTGCCTCGGGCGGCTGCCTGGAGGAGGCGGTCTACTTCGGCCTGATGGAGGTCATCGAACGCGACGCGTTCCTGCTGACCTGGTACGGGCGGGCCGCCCTGCCCGAGATCGATCCGCGCACCAGCCGCCGCCCGGCCACCCGGCAGATGGTCGACCGGCTGGAGATGTACGGCTACGAGGCCCGCTTCTTCGACACCCGGATCTCCTTCCCCGTCCCCGTCGTCACCGGCGTCGCGGTGCGGCCCGACGGGGGTCTGGGCCGGATGTGCTTCGGCGCGGGCGCCGGACTCGACCCGGAGGCGGCCCTGGCCGGTGCGCTCTGCGAGATCGCCACCGACGCGGTGAACCTCCGGCGCCGCACCGAGCGCGATCTGACCCGGCTGCGCGCCATGGCCGACGACTTCGGACGGGTCGAGGCGCTGCACGACCACCCGCTGGCCTACGGAATCCCCGAGATGGGCAGCCACGCCCACTTCCTGATCGGCGAACCGGGAGCGCCGCGCCCGCCCGCCCGGTCCTTCGCCGAGCTGTACGGGGACGGCTCCGTACCCCCCGTCTCCGACGACCTGCGGGAGGACCTGGCGAGTTGCGTGGACGCGGTCACCGCCGCCGGCTTCGACGTGATCGTCGTCGACCAGACCATGCCGGAACAGCGTGAACTGGGCCTGACCACGGTCTCCGTCATCGTGCCCGGGCTGCTGCCGATCGACTTCGGCTGGACGCGGCAGCGGGCGCTGGACATGCCGAGGCTGCGTACCGCGCTGGGTGCGGCCGGTCTGCGTCCGGGCGAACTCACCGACGCCGAACTGAACCTCGCCCCCCACCCCTTCCCGTGATCCGTCACCCGTGACCAAGGAGCCTGCCATGGGGTACGCCCATGAATACGCCGACGCGATCCTCGCGCGAAACCGGGTCCCGATGGAGCCGGCGGACTACGTGCCGAACTGGGTGGACGGCCCGCGCAAGGGCAAGCACTACCCGGGTGTCGACAGCATGCCGCTGCCCGCGTCCGGTTACCCGGCCGACGCCTCGCTCGACCGCGGCCTGGACCAGGACGCCGTCAGGGACGGGGAGTTCGACCTTCCGGCGCTCTCCGGAATGCTCCGTGACTCCTACGGCCTGACCGGCCGCAGGCTCGGCGTCCAGGCCAACACCGATCTGAGCGCCCTGCCGCACTACCCGCTCGCCAACTGGTCCCGGGGCTCCGCCTCCGGCGGCGGCCTCTACCCGGTCAGCGTGTACTGGGTGTCCGGGGCGAGCGGGCCCGTACCGCCGGGCGTGCACTACTACTCCACCCGCCACCACGCCATGCAGCGGCTGCTGACCGGCGAGGTGTCGCACGAGGTGCGGGCGGCGCTCGGGGACGGGGCGCCGGGGCCGGACACCGACCAGTACCTGGTCCTGGGCATCAAGTACTGGCAGAACGCCTTCAAGTACAACAACTTCTCCTTCCACGCCGTGTCCATGGACCTCGGCGCCTGCCTCCAGACCTGGCGGATGTGGGCGGGCGCCAGGGGGCTGTCCGTCGAACCCGCGCTCTGGTTCGACGAGGAGCGGCTCGGGCGGCTGCTCGGCGTGGACACCGAGGAGGAGGGCCTCTTCGCCGTCGTCCCGCTGAAGTGGGCGGGCACCGGCCCCCGCCCGGAGCCGGCCCCCGCCCCGCCGGCCGAGGTCTCCGTACGCCACCGGGACCAGGAGCGTTCGCGCACCGTGCTCACCTTCGACGCGCTGCGCCGGATGCAGGCGGTCACCGCCGGGCACGCCGCGGACCGGCCGGGCCCCGCGGATCTCGCCCCCGCGGCGGCGCACCCCGTGGACCGGGCCCGCCCCGAGGTGGCGCTGCCGCCTGCCGGGCCGATCGGAACCGACGTACGCACCGCGCTGCGCGACCGGCGCAGCAGCTTCGGCCGCTTCGACGCCCAGCACCCGCTGACCGCCGAGCAGCTGGCGTCCTGCCTGGCAGCCGCCGCGGCCGGTTCGCGGATCGGCGGGGACAGCGGCGGGCAGCGGCTGGCGAAGCTGTACGCGTTCGTCAGCCATGTCGAGTCGCTCACCCCGGGGGCCTACGAATACGACCCCGAGGCGCACAGCCTGCGACTGGTGAAGGCGGGCCGGCCCGGCGAGTTCCTCCAGCGCAACTACTTCCTGACGAACTACAACCTGGAACAGGCGGGCGCCGTCCTGGTGCCCACCGTCCGTACCCACGCCGTGCTCGACGCCGTCGGCGACCGGGGATACCGCCTGGTCAACGCCACCATCGGGGCGATCGCCCAGACCGTGTACACCGCCGCGTCCGCCGTGCACACCGGATGCGGGGTGGCACTCGGCTTCGACAACCTCAGTTACGTCGAGGAGCTCGGCCTCGAAGGGACGGGCGAGGCACCGCTGCTGATCATGATGATCGGCAGCGAGCGGCCCGCCCCGGCCGACTTCCGGTACGAGATCGCCTGAGCCCCACCACCGTCGACGATGCCCGTAACCGGAAGGGGAAGCCCCGAAATGACCTCGGACAACCCGCCCACCGCCGTCACCCGGCCCCGCTTCATGCTGCGGGTCGCCGGGCTGCCGGTGGAGAGCGTGCAGGCGCTGCGCTGCCCGGAGAGCCGCCGCTGGACCGATGAACTCCTCGACTCGACCGAGCGGTCGAGGGCCGAGGGGCAGGCGCTCGGCGACCTGATCCACGGTCTGGTCGGCGGCAGCGAGGACGAGGCGCTGCGCCGGACGCTGCTCAAGCTGCGCCGCGACGTCTTCAACAACCGGCTGCCCCGCCCCGACGCCGCCGAGCGGTCCCTCGCCCTGGTGCGGGGCCTCGACCCGGCAACGGGTGCGGCACTGGCCGGCTGGCTGACCGCCAGGCGCCGGCTGGACGAGCACCGGGCCGCCGGCGCCGGGCTGCTCGCCGAGGAGACCGGCCGGGCCCGCGAGGCGCTGCGCCGGACCGCGGGCGAGGAACGGCTGCGCAACGGGCTGCTGCTGGCATCACCCACGCTGGACGCCCAGCTCGACGCGTACACGCGAAACGGCGGCGGCCCGAACCCCGACCGCAAGCAGCGCAAGATCGAACGCTCGCTGCTCTCCTACGTGTACCGCACGGCCTGCAAGACCAGCCCCTTCTCCACGTTCACCGGGGTGGCACTGGGCACCCTCGGCGAACCGGACGAGGGCGGCGGCGGGCTCGGTGTCCGGGTCGACGACGACTGGAGCGGGCGCATCCGGCTCAACGTGGTGGCCGTCGGCCGGCTCGCCGAAGCGGTGATCGCCGATCCGGTGCGCCGCGCCGACCTGCCGGTCGCCCCGGCCTCCGGCTGGGGCCGCGACGACGACCGGGTCCGCTATGTGCGTCGCTGGGTCACCCAGGGCGACGAGGACACCGCCGTCACCTTCGACGCGGTGAAGGACCGGCTGTTCTTCCTCCACCGCAGCGGCACCCTGGAACGGCTCCTCGCCATGTTCGAGGAGCACGGCACCCTGCGCTACGGCGAGCTGGTGAGCTGGCTGGCCGAGGACCGGGGAGCGGGCGAGGAGGAGTGCGCCCAGTACCTCAAGGCACTCCTGGACCTCGGCATGGTGCAGGTCCCGTGCCTGCGCACCGAGGTCCACGACACCGACCCGCTGGGTGCCTTCCAGTCCTCCCTGCGAGGCCTCGGCCGGCCCTGGGCCGACCGGCTGGCCGCCCGCCTGGACACCCCGATGTCCTGCATCGACCGGTTCGCGGACGCGGACCCGGCCGGGCGGCGGGCGCTGCTCGACGAGGTGCGCGGCTCGCTGCGCACCCTCCAGGAGGAGGAGCTCGGCGTCGCCGCGGCGAAGATTCCGCAGACCCTGCTCTACGAGGACGCGGCGGCCGGGCACACGGCCCGGCTGTCCGCCCCGGACTGGGAGCGGCTGGCGGCCGGTCCGCTCGGCGCCGTGGAGCGCGTCCTGCCCGCGTTCGACCTCACGCTGCCGCAGCGCGTGACGTTCAAGGGGTTCTTCCTCGCCCGGTACGGGCAGGGCGGGCGCTGCGACGACCTGCTGAAGCTGGTCCACGACTTCCACGAGGACTTCTTCGACCAGTACATCTCGTTCACCTCGAAGCACACCACGTTCGACGAGGACGGGAACTACGTACCCGAGGAGAACTGGCTCTCCCTGCCGCAGCTCAAGGCCCTCGACACGGCCCGGCTGGCCTTCGTCGAGCGGATGCGCGCCCTGTGGACGGCCACCACGTCGGCCCCGGGCCCGGTCCCGGACGAGATCCGGATCGACGACGGCTTCCTCGCCGAGGTCGCCGCCGAACTCGAACCGCTGGCAACGGACTTCACCCCGCTCACGCACCATGTGCAGATCGTGGACCGGCCCGTCGATCCGCTGGTCGTCCTGAACCGTTCCTACGGCGGGGTGTCCTTCCCGTTCAGCCGGTTCACCCATCTCTTCGACGGCCTGGACGAGCAACTCCTCGACGCCACCACACCTCTCGTGCCCGAGGGCGCCGTCCTCGCCGAGGTCACCGGGGGACCCGTCACCAGCAACCTCAACCTGCACGGCCGGCTCACCGGGTACGAGATCGTCTGCCCCGGTGAGCGCGGCACCCTGCCCCCGGACCGCCGCATCCACCTGGACGACCTGTACCTCGTCCACGACCCGGACTCCGACCGGCTCACGCTGCGCTCCACCCGCCTGGACAAGGAGGTCATCCCGGTCTACCTCGGCTACCTCGTCCCGCTCGCGCTGCCCGAACTGCCCCGCACCCTGCTGCTGCTCTCACCGACCTCGATGTCCCCGCTCCACGTCTGGGGCGGCGTCCCCGAGGGCGCCCCCGTCAACGGGGTGACCAGCAGGCCGCGTGTCCGGCACGGCAGCGTGGTGCTCAGCCGGCGCAGCTGGACCGCGCTCGCCCCGGCCCTGCCGCTGCGCGGTCCCGGGACGGCGGACGACGCGTGGTTCCTGGACTGGCACGCGTTCCGCCGCGCCCACGCCCTGCCGGACCGGGTGTTCGTCACCGTCTCGGACGGCGGGGCGCGCGGGGCGACCGGGGCCAAGCCGAGCTACCTCGACTTCGACAGCCCGCTCTCGCTGGCGGCCTTCGAGGCGCTGGTCAGGAGCCCCGGGGCGCGGGTCGTGTTCCGGGAAATGCTGCCCGACGAGGACTCCCTGCACACCGTCTCCGCCCACGGCCACCACGTCGCCGAGCTCGCGCTGGAGACCCTCGCCCCCGTCCGAGAGAGGAACCACCCATGAGCTCAGCCCTCACCGGCCCCGCCCCCGCGGACACCCGCCGGGCGGGAGCCTGGCAGGCCACCCACATCTTCTACGCCGCCAACCCCCGCCCCATGCTCACGCACTGCATCCGCCCCCTGATCGCCGCGCTGGAGGCCGACGGGCTGCTCGCGGGGTACTTCTTCATCAACTACTGGCTGGAGGGTCCGCATGTGAGGCTGCGGATCAGGCCCTCCGGCCCGGAGGCCGAGGCAGAGGTCCGGCGCCGCACGGAGGAGGCCCTCGACGCGTTCCTGACCGAACGCCCCGCCCTGTACGAAGTGGACTCGGGGTTCCTCAACGAGTTCTACAACGCCCTGTTCGACATCGAGTTCCCCGGCGCCGAACGCGGCCCGTACATGGACGACCGGGGCCGGATGAATCTGCGCCCCAACAACTCGCGCAGCGACGAGAGTTACGATCCGGAGTACGCCAAGTACGGCGGCCCGGCCGGGATCGAGCTGGCCGAATGGCACTTCCGGCACTCCAGCGACCTGGTCATCGACGCCTTCCGGTCGAAGAACCTGCACCTGCGGACCGTACTGCTGGGCACCTCCGCCCAGTTGATGATGGTGATGTCGGCGACCTTCCTGCCCGACCGGCAGAAGCTGGCCGACTACCTCGACAGCTACTACGAGTTCTGGCACCGGGCGTTCCCCGGGACCGGCTTCATCGGCAGCGACGAGTACGACAGCAACTACGCCTCGATGGCCGCCGGCCTCGCCTCCCGCTTCGACCGCGTCCGCGCCGCAACGGCGGGCGAGGGCGGCGCCGCCCGGCTGCCCGGCTTCCTCGCGGGATGGGCCGAGCACTGCGCCGAACTCCGGGAGCGGGTGGTCACGCTGGCCCGCGACGGCGATCTGGTGTTCCCGTCCCGCGACGGCGACGGCGAGGAGCCGGTCACCGCCCCGTCGGCCGCGCTGCCGATGCTCCTCTCCCCGTACATGCACATGACCAACAATCGGCTGCATGTGACGATCAGGGACGAGGCCTACCTCTCGCACGTGCTCGGCCGCGCCCTGCGGGAGTCCGGATGAGCGCCGTCGCGCCCGGCTCCGCCGAGGCTCTCGCCGCCTACCGTCCCGCGCTGCGGCCCGGAGTCCTGCTCAGCGAGGCGCTGCTGCACGGCGCCGCGACGGTGCACCTGATCAAGGACACCGACAGCGACAACTCCTTCAAGGTCGGTACCAAGGAGCACTTCCTCATCGCCCGGATGGACGGCGAGCACACCCTCGGAGAGATCGGCGAGGCATACGCGCAGGCCTACGGACGCCGGCTCGACCACGCCCGCTGGCAGCAGATCCTCCGGATGCTCGGCACCCGCGGCCTGCTGGCCGGGGGGCCCGCCCGGACGCCCGCCGAAGCCGCGGGCGGCCCCGGACCCGCCGCGCCCGCACCGCCGCGACGGGGCGTCCTGCGCGGCAGCATCCGGCTGGTCGCCGACGCGGACGCCACCGCGGCCCGGCTGCACCGGGCCGTGGGCTTCCTCCTCGCCCCGGGATGGATGGTGCCGCTGCTGACGGCCGTCGTGGCGATGGAGGCGGTGATCGCCCTGCGGGCGGGCGAGGTCCTCCAGGACACCCGCGAGGTCTTCACCAATCCGGTGCTGCTGACCGGCCTGGCCACGCTGCTCTGGTTCAGCACCGCCCTGCACGAACTGGCCCACGCCGTCGTCGCCCGGCACAACGGCGGCAAGGTCGCCGAGATCGGCCTGCGCTGGCGGTTCCCCGTGCTCATCATGTACTGCACGGTGGACAACTACCTGTACCTGGGCTCCCGCAGGCAACGCATCAACACCGCGCTCGCCGGCGCGGTGATGAACCTGCTGTTCCTGCTGCCGTTCTGCGCTCTGTGGCTGTTCGCCCCGCTCGACGACCCCACACACGACGCGCTCGGCGCGCTGCTGCTCCTCGGCAGCGTCCAGGCACTCGCCATGCTGGTGCCCCTTCCGCCGCTCGACGGCTACCGGATCGCCGGACAGCTGTGCGGGGCCACCGAACTGGCCGCCTCGACCACCACGTATCTGCGCCTGGCCGCACGCCGCGACCCGGCCGCCGCCGACTACCCGCGGCGCGCCCGGACCGCGTATCTCGGCTACGGAACGTGCGCGGTGCTCGCCCTCGTCCTGGTCGTCGCCGCCGTCGTCGCGGCCGTTGTCCACCTGCTCCCCGCCTGACCGCCGCCCGACCCGCCGATCAGTGGCGGACAAGGAGAAGCCCATGACCCCCACCGCCCCGTCCGCCGCCTCCGGAGCCCAGGCCGGCCCGGACCGCGACCACCCGGCCGCCGTCGTCCTCGACGGTGTGCACAAGCGGTACGGCGACACCCGTGCCGTCGACGGGGTGTCGCTCACCGTGCCGCGCGGCGAGTTCTTCGGCCTGCTCGGACCCAACGGGGCGGGCAAGACCACCCTCGTGGAGATCATGGAGGGTCAGCGCAGGGCCGACTCCGGGACCGTGACCGTCCTCGGCGGCAGCCCCTGGCCACGCAACGCCGCGCTGCTGCCCCGGCTCGGCGTACAGACCCAGAGCTCGGCGTTCTTCGTCAGGCTCACCGCCCGGGAGCACCTGCGCACGGTGGCGGCGCTGTACCGGACGGACGACGCGGCGGCCGAACGCGCCCTGGCCTCCGTCGGCCTCACCGAACACGGCGACACCCGGGTCGGTGACCTCTCCGGCGGCCGGCGCCAGCGGCTCGCCATCGCCTCCGCACTGGTCCACGAACCGGAACTGATCTTCCTCGACGAGCCGACCGCCGCCCTCGACCCGCAGGCCCGACGGGATCTGTGGCACGTGCTGCGCGAGCTCAAGGGGGCGGGCCGCACCATCATCTACACCACCCACCACCTGGACGAGGCCGAGGCACTCTGCGACCGCGTCGCCATCATCGTCGACGGTTCCATCGCCGCCCTGGACAGCCCGGCCCGGCTCATCGCCGGCTCGAACCCCACCACCCGGCTGCTGGTCCCGCCGGGCCGGCTGGACGCCGCACGGGCGCGCGAGATCGACGGCGTCGACCGGGTCACCGAGGAACCCGACGCACTCGTCCTGGAGACCCTCGAATCGGGCCGGGTGCTGTCCGAGATCGACCGGCTGACCGGTCTCCAGGGCGTACAGACACGCACGGCGAGTCTTGAGGACGTCTATCTGACGCTCACGGGCGCGAACAGCGGCCCGCCCCAGCCCCAGCCCCAGCCCTAGGCAGTGTCCGCGAAGTCCCGTCTGGCGCGCGGGGTCCCGCCCGGCTTCCGCCACCCCCGTCCCCACCACCCCGCTTTCAGCGATACGGAGACCCCGATGAGCGCATACGCGGCGCTGACCACGGCCGGATACCGGGCCTGCACACGCGACAAGACCACCCTGTTCTTCACGTTCGCCTTCCCGCTCGTCTTCCTGGTGGTCTTCGGCCTGATCTTCCACGGCCAGACGGTCGAGGAGAGCGGCAGGCCGTACATCAACTACATCGCCCCCGGCGTGCTGTCCTGGGGCATCGGGAACGCGGCCGTCTTCAGCGTCGGCTTCACCCTCATGCAGTGGCGGCGCGACGACGTCCTGCGCCTCATCCGGATGACCCCGACCCCGCTCTCCGCCATCCTCGCCTCCCGCTACGTCCTGGCGGTCGGCATCGGGGCCGTGCAGGCCGTGCTCTTCGTCTCGGTCTCCCTGCTGCCGGTGTTCGGCCTCCAGCCGGCCGGCCGCTGGCCGCTCGTCCTGCCGGTGCTGGTCATCGGCATCACGGCCTTCCTCGCGATAGGGGTCATCGTCGGCAGCAGCGCGAACACACCGGAGGCGGTCGCCGCCGTGGCCAACTGCCTGATGGTTCCGATGGCGTTCCTGTCGGGCTCGTTCTTCCCGCTGGACTCCATGCCGACCTGGATGCAGAACCTGTCGTACGTCCTGCCGCTGCGCTACCTCAACGACGGGATCTCCGGAGCGCTCACCGGCAACGGCACCACCGGACACATCGCACTGTCCTGCGCGGTGCTGGCCGGATTCGCCGTCGTCCTGTGCGTGATCGCGGCGAGGACCTTCCGCTGGAGCGACAAGTCATGAACACAGCCACCGCTACCGCCACGGCCGCGGCCACCACCCGCCCGCTGCCCGGGGAGAGCCCACTGGAGTCGGCCCGTACCGGACTTCAGCACGAACTGGCCACCAGATACGGGCGGTTGGCCACTCCCGGAACGCTCCCCGCACCTCTCGTCGTCCCGCTGGGCGCCGCCGACACCCTCGGGCACGGCCTCCCCGACCCGTACGCGGACAGCCGCCCGGCCGCCAACGTCCAGCTCACCTCGCGGGCCGTGCTCATCGGCCCCTGGGGCGGCGACGGCACCGCGACCGCCTGCGGGCAGTGCCTCGCCATGCGCTGGCAGCGGCTGCGCAGCCGCTCCGAGCGCGAGGCGCTGGAACTCGGCCGCGCACCGCACGGCGCCACCCACTGGCCGGTGCTCACCGGGTACACCGTCGACGCGGCCTGGGCCGTCTACCGCGCGGTCCTGGGCGGCGGCCACGACACCCCCGAGGCGGCCCCCGCCGACCGGGCGCTGCCCCGCGTCACCCGCGTCGACCTGGCGACCCTGGCCACCGCGACCTTCCCGCTGTTGCCCGAACCCCTGTGCCCCCACTGCGTCCACGAGGTCCCCGACACCGCGGAGGCGGCCCGGATGACCCTGGGCCCGGCGCCCAAACCCGACCCGGGCGGCTACCGGCTGCGCTCCCTCTCCTCCTACGCGCTGCCGACGGCCGCGCTCGCCAACCCGGTGTGCGGCGCCCTCGGCGCCGACACCTGGATCAACCCGACGTCCACCACCACCGCCCCGGTCGCCGGTACGCACTTCGTGCGCGGCTACGCCGGACTCAACGACGTGACGTGGAGCGGCCAGGCCAACAGCTACGCCACCAGCCGCGTCCTCGCGCACCTGGAGGGCCTCGAACGGTACGCGGGCACCACGCGCCGACGCGGCACCTCACCGGTGACCGACAGCTGGACCAACCTCGCGGACCGGGCGCTGAACCCCGCCGACTGCGGCTTCTACGCCCCGGACACCTACGCGAGCGACCCGATGGTCTCCCCGTTCGACCCGGACCGGCCCATCCCCTGGGTGTGGGCCCACTCCCTGCGTACGGACCGCCCCGTCCTCGTACCCGCCAGACTGGCCCACTACAGCGCCGGCGTCGAGGCCGACAACTTCGTCTTCGAGTGCTCCAACGGCTGTGCCACTGGCGGCAGTCCGCAGGAGGCGATCCTGTTCGGCCTCCTCGAACTCATCGAGCGGGACGCCTTCCTCCTCGCCTGGTACGGCCGCACCCCGCTGACCGCGATCGACCTCACCACCTGCCGCTCCGCCGCCGTCCGCAGCATGATCGACCGGGCCGGGCTCCAGGGCTACGACGTCCACGCCTTCGACACCCGCATGGACCTCGACATCCCCGTCGTCACGGCGCTCGCCGTGCGCCGGGACGGCGGCCCGGGAACGCTGTCGTTCGCCGCGGCGGCCGGATTCGACCCGGAGGGAACCGTCGAGTCGGCCCTGTCCGAAGTGCTCACGTACATCCCGCACCTGCCCTACCAGGTGGCCGAGCGGTACGACGAACTCACCGCCATGTCCGGCGACTTCACCAGGGTGCGTCAGCTGAAGGACCACGCCCAGCTGTACGGGCTGCCCGCGATGGCCGTGCACGCCAGGGAGTACCTGGAGCCCGTCGGCGTACGGACACTGGAGGCGACCTTCGCCGACTGGCAGGCGCGGCGGCCGCGCACCGGGGACCTGCTGGACGATCTGAACCTGCTGCGGGACGGGCTCGTCGCCGCCGGGCACGACGTCATCGCCGTCGATCAGACCACCCCCGAGCAGCGCCGGATGGGTCTGCACACCGTCGCCACGATCGTGCCCGGCCTGCTGCCGCTCGACTTCGGCTGGACGCGGCAGCGGGCGTTGCTGATGCCCCGGCTGCGGACCGCGCTGCGGGCGGCCGGCCGGCGCACGGACGAACTGCCGGAGACCGAGGTCAAGCGCGTGCCGCACCCCTTCCCGTGACATCAGGGGCGGCGGGACGGTGCCGGCACGGCATGCGACAGCCCCCTCGCGCACAGTTCGCGAGGGGGCTGCCGTGCGTACCGGCCGGGCGTGGATCAGGCGCAGCAGGAGGTGGTGCTGGTGGTGCTGGAACAGGTCGACGTCGAGGAGCAGGACGTGGAGCCGGCGAGCACGACCTCCGCGGCGTCCGAGTAGTCCGAGATCTCGAAGGTCTCCGACTCCAGCTCCAGGATCTCGTCGGCGAGGGTGGCGAGCTCGGTCTTGGGGGCCATGGTGTTCTCCTCGGGTTCACGGGGGCGGACCGGCTGTTCCGGCACCGTTCCCCTGCGCTGATGGCATTCCAGCCCCGGCCGCTGTCAGATCGGCCGCGGTTTCGCTGTCACCCCGCTGGCACCCGGTGACAGCGGAACGCCGTACTCACGCCGCGGGGGCGGCGCAGGCTCGGTACCGAGACCCACCGAACGGAAGAGGCGAGCCCATATGCCAGCCCGTGCGCCAGGCCAGATGCGAGCCAGTGTGCCTGCCCACGGGCCGGAGAACCCCGCCTCGCCCCGGCCCCCGGCCGTCTCCCGGGAGGTGCTGCGCCCCGCGCTGGAGTTCTGTCTCGACGTGCACGCCCACCCCGAGCTCTCCGGGGCCGAGCGGCGTACCGCGGACCGGTTCGCGGCCCGGCTGGAGGCGAGCGGCTGCACCGTCACCCGAGGGGTCGGCGGCGGCCACGGTGTCGTCGGCGTGCTGCGCAACGGCGAGGGTCCCACCGTGATGATCCGCGCCGAGCTCGACGCCCTCCCGGTGACCGAGCGGACCGGCCTGGCCTACGCGAGCACCGTGCCCGGTGTGATGCACGCCTGCGGCCACGACGTCCATCTCGCGGCGGCCGACGGTGCGGTGGCCGGGCTGGCCCGTACGCGCTCCGCGTGGCGCGGCACCGTCCTGGTGGTGGGCCAGCCTGCCGAGGAGACCCTGTGCGGTGCGCGGGCGATGCTGGCGGACGGGCTGTACGAACGGTTCGGCACCCCGGACGCCGTCCTCGCCCAGCACACCTCGCCCGCCCCGGCCGGCACCCTGGCGCACGCGGCGGACTTCCGCACCCCGCTGCTGGCGGCCAGTACGGCGCTGGACGTCACGCTGTACGGCAGGGGCGGTCACGCGGGCACCCCGCACCTCGCCGTCGATCCGGTACTGGCGGCGGCCGCCACCGTCATGCGGCTCCAGTCGGTGGTCTCCCGGGAGACGTCCCCGGCCGAGCACGCGGTGCTGACCGTCGGTTCGATCCATGCCGGCGAACGCGGCAACGTGATCCCGGACACCGCTGAACTCTCGCTGTGCATAAGAGCGTTGTCCGACCCGGTGATCCACCGGATGGCGGCGGCCGCGGAGCGGATCGTGCGGGCCGAGTGCGCCGCGTCCGGCTGTGTGCGCGAACCCGACCTCACCGTCACCTCGCGGTCGCCCGCGCTGCTGCCGGACCCCGCCGCCACCGCCGCCGTACGCGGGGCGCACGAGGCCCTGTTCGGGCCGGACCGGGTCACGGACTGCGGGCCCCTCACGGCCACCGAGGACTTCGCGTGGTTCGGTGAACAGGGGGTGGCGACGGTGTACTGGATGCTCGGTGTCACCGGGGCCGGGCCGTGGCGCGCGGCCAGAGCCGGAGGCCCGCCCGTACCGGCCAACCACGCACCGGAGTTCGCCCCCGACCTGCGTACCGCGCTGCCGACCGGGATCGCGGCGATGGCGGCGGCGGCCCGGCAGATCCTGGACGGCGAGGGGGACGGCCGGTGATGAGCGGGGCCGGGCGGGAGCACGGCGCGGACCCGGCCCACGGCCATGTCCCCGCGGACGCCCCCGCCCATGTCCCCGTCCGTCTCCGCGGCCACGTCCCCGGACATGCTCCCGGCTCCGTCCCCGTTGACGCCCCCGGCCAGGTCTCCGCCCATGTCGACCTGGCGGCCGTGCGCGTCGACCGCACCGCCCCGGCCGGCGGGACCACCCTCTTACGCCTGCTGAGCCTGCTGCCGCCCCACTGGGACTGCGCACCGCGTTCCGTGGCGTCCGACCGGATCATGCTGCGGATCGCCCCGGGGCCGTCGGCGGACCTGGGCACGGTCCGCCGCGCCGTACGCGGAGTCCTGGCCGACCGGGCGTTGGCGGGCTGGGCGGTGGGGGAGCCGGACGGGGGACGGCCGGACGGAGGGGGACTGGGTGGAGGAGGACCGGGCAGACGGTGCGCGGGAGCGGTGACGGCCGTCGCGCGGCACCGCCATGACCGCCCCGCGCGGGGCCGGCGCCGGTCACCGGCTGCCCTCCCGTGTCACACCCACCCGCGCTCCCGAGCCAGCAGCGCCGCCTGGGCCCGGCTGGAGGCGCCGAGCATCTGTATCAGCTCGGCGACATGACGCCGGTACGTCCGTACCGAGACGCCCAGCTCACGGGCGCCCGCCTCGTCCTTGCCCACGGTGCACATCGACACGAGCACCCGCCGCTCCGCCCCGGACAGAGCCGCGTCCGCCGGCCCGCCGCCCTCGTCATCGGCGTGTGCGAGGTCCACGCACTGGTCCCAGATCTTCTCGAAGAGCGCGACGATGTTGGAGACCAGGCCGCTGCGATGGGCGAGCAGCACGCCGCGCGAGGGGTCGCGCGGGTCCAGCGGGACGAGGGCGGTCCGGCGGTCGTACACGAGCAGCCGTTCGGTGGTGTCGGAAGTGACCCGGATCGCGGCGCCGTGCGCGGCCAGCTCCCGCAGGTGGGCGGCCGTCGCCGGATCCTCCAGTGCGGCCCGCGCGACGACGGACCGGATGCGTACGCCGCGGCGCAGACATCGCAGGTCCATGGGGCGGGAGCGGGCGATGCTCTCGGGGGAGAGCCTGGTGTACGGCTCCACGGAGAGGATCTCGTCCCGCGCGAAGAACGCGAGGTCGTCGATCCGGTCGCGTATCCGGTCCACCCCCTCCAACTGTTCGATGCCCACCGGCGGAGGTCTTCGGCCACCCTGCTCCGCGCGTAGACCATCAATGAGGTGGCGTGATCGGGTGACCCGCTGCAGCTCCTGGTGGAGGATATTCAGCCGCAGGTCGACCAGCCGGGCCAGCGCGATGTCCGGGTCTGCCGGGAAGATCCCCGGATCAGTGCTCTCGGGGTGGAGCAGCCCGAGCTCCCGGAGCCGGGCGACGCAGGCGCGTAACGCCTGTGCGTCGGTGTGCAGCAGCAGATGCAGGCCGTCGGTACCGGCGCCGGGGTTGCGCAGGAAGTGCCGGTAGACGTCCTCCTCGGCCTCCGAGACCCCGAGTACGGACATCTCGTTCTTGCCCACGTATACCCCCACTGCCTGGTCTGTGTGCAGCCGAAATTTCGGGTATTGCCGTTGAATAAGTGCAGGTCGACGATGCCGTCCGCCGCCGTCCTGGCAACGGCTCGCGGGCTCGGTAGCGTACCCGCTGCCATGTGCGCCGCGTCAGTGATCGTGCCCGTCCACGGGTGGCGTATTCCCGCCGTACGGCCCCGCCCGTTCCCGATCGCGGGAGCGGCTGTCCGACCGGAGTCGTACGCTGGACAACACCCGGCCCGCCCGGGGGGTGCTTTCCGGATCAGGCCGGAAACCGCCCCCAAACACGTGTCGGGCCCTTCGCGTTGCCCCTGTCAGCAGCCGGCTGCCAGATCTCGCCCTCATTACCCGGACGGAAGCCCTTCATGAGCCTGCACGGTCTGCTGGATGTCGTCGTACGTGACCCGGCACTGTCCGAAGCGGTGAAGGCCGCCGGGGACGGCCGCCGGATGCACATCGACCTGGTGGGCCCGCCCGCCGCCCGGCCCTTCGCCGTGGCGGCGCTGGCCAGGGACGCCGGGCGGACCGTGCTCGCCGTCACCGCGACCGGACGCGAGGCCGAGGACCTGGCGGCGGCGCTGCGCACGCTGCTCCCGCCGGACACGGTCGCGGAGTACCCGTCCTGGGAGACGCTGCCGCACGAGCGGCTCTCGCCCCGCTCCGACACCGTGGGCCGCCGGCTGGCCGTGCTGCGCCGCCTCGCGCACCCGAGGCAGGACGACCCGGAGACCGGGCCGGTCTCCGTCGTCGTCGCGCCGGTGCGCTCCGTGCTCCAGCCGCAGGTCAAGGGGCTCGGGGACCTGGAACCCGTGGCGCTGCGGATCGGGCAGAGCGCCGATCTGGGCGAGACGGTCGAGGCGCTCGCGGCTGCCGCGTACTCCCGGGTCGAGCTGGTCGAGAAGCGCGGTGAGTTCGCGGTGCGCGGCGGCATCCTGGACGTCTTCCCGCCGACCGAGGAGCACCCCCTTCGGGTGGAGTTCTGGGGCGACGACGTCGAGGAGATCCGCTACTTCAAGATCGCCGACCAGCGCTCGCTGGAGATCGCCGACCACGGGCTGTGGGCGCCCCCCTGCCGCGAGCTGCTGCTGACCGACGAGGTCCGCGAGCGGGCCGCCGCGCTCGCGGAACAACACCCCGAGCTGGGCGAACTGCTCAACAAGATCGCCGAGGGCATCGCGGTGGAGGGCATGGAGTCCCTCGCACCGGTCCTCGTCGACGACATGGAGCTCTTGATCGACGTGCTGCCCCGGGGCTCGATGGCCGTGGTCTGCGACCCGGAGCGGGTCCGGACCCGGGCCGCCGACCTGGTCGCCACCAGCCAGGAGTTCCTGGAGGCGTCGTGGGCGGCCACCGCGGGCGGCGGCGTGGCCCCGATCGATGTCGGCGCGGCCTCGCTGCGGGGCATCGCGGACGTCCGCGACCGGGCCCGCGAGCTGGAGATGATGTGGTGGTCGGTCTCCCCGTTCGCCGCCGACGAGGAGCTTGACGATGACACCCTCAAGCTCCGGATGCACGCCCCGGAGGCGTACCGCGGCGACACCGCCCGCGCGCTCGCCGACACCAAGGGCTGGCTGGCCGACGGCTGGCGCACGGTGTACGTCACCGAGGGCCAGGGCCTCGCCTCCCGCACCGTCGAGGTGCTGGGCGGCGAAGGCATCCCGGCCCGCCTCGACGCGGACCTGGCGGAAATCTCGCCGTCCCTGGTCCACGTCTCCTGCGGCGCCATCGACTTCGGGTTCGTCGACGCGGAACTCAAGATCGCCGTCCTGACCGAGACGGACCTGACCGGCCAGCGTACCGCCATCAATGGCCTGGGCCGGATGCCGGCCCGCCGCCGCAAGACCATCGACCCGCTGACGCTGGAGACGGGCGACTACATCGTCCACGAGCAGCACGGCGTGGGCCGCTACATCGAGATGGTGCAGCGCACGGTGCAGGGCGCCACCCGCGAGTACCTCCTCGTGGAGTACGCCCCCGCCAAGCGCGGCCAGCCCGGCGACCGGCTCTACATCCCGACCGACCAGCTGGAGCAGGTCACCAAGTACGTCGGCGGCGAGGCGCCCACCCTGCACCGGCTCGGCGGCGCGGACTGGACCAAGACGAAGGCGCGCGCCAAGAAGGCCGTCAAGGAGATCGCCGGCGACCTGATCAAGCTCTACGCGGCCCGGATGGCGGCCCCCGGCCATGTCTTCGGCCCGGACACGCCCTGGCAGCGCGAACTGGAGGACGCCTTCCCGCACGCGGAGACGCCCGACCAGCTCACCACCATCGCCGAGGTCAAGGAGGACATGGAGAAGTCCGTCCCCATGGACCGGCTGATCTGCGGCGACGTCGGTTACGGCAAGACGGAGATCGCGGTCCGGGCGGCCTTCAAGGCGGTCCAGGACGGCAAGCAGGTGGCTGTGCTCGTCCCGACCACCCTCCTCGTCCAGCAGCACTTCGGCACCTTCACCGAGCGGTACGCCCAATTCCCCGTCAACGTACGGGCGCTGAGCCGCTTCCAGTCCGAGTCCCAGTCCAAGTCGACGCTCGAAGGGCTCCGCGAGGGCTCCGTCGATCTGGTCATCGGCACCCACCGCCTGTTCTCGTCCGAGACGAAGTTCAAGGACCTGGGTCTGGTCATCGTCGACGAGGAACAGCGCTTCGGTGTCGAGCACAAGGAGCAGCTGAAGAAGCTCCGCGCCAACGTGGACGTCCTCACCATGTCCGCGACGCCCATCCCCCGTACGCTCGAAATGGCGGTGACGGGCATCCGCGAGATGTCGACGATCACCACACCGCCCGAGGAGCGCCACCCGGTCCTCACCTTCGTCGGCCCGTACGAGGAGAAGCAGATCGGCGCGGCCGTCCGCCGTGAACTGCTCCGCGAGGGCCAGGCGTTCTACATCCACAACCGGGTCGAGTCCATCGACCGCGCCGCCGCCCGGCTGCGCGAGATCGTCCCCGAGGCGAGGATCGCCACCGCCCACGGCCAGATGTCCGAACAGGCCCTGGAACAGGTGGTGGTGGACTTCTGGGAGAAGAAGTTCGACGTCCTGGTCTCCACGACGATCGTCGAGTCCGGCATCGACATCTCCAACGCCAACACCCTGATCGTGGAGCGCGGCGACAACTTCGGCCTCTCCCAGCTCCACCAGTTGCGCGGCCGCGTGGGCCGTGGCCGCGACCGCGGTTACGCCTACTTCCTCTACCCGCCGGAGAAGCCGCTCACCGAGACGGCCCACGAGCGCCTCGCCACGATCGCCCAGCACACCGAGATGGGCGCGGGCATGTACGTGGCCATGAAGGACCTCGAAATCCGCGGCGCGGGCAACCTCCTGGGCGGCGAACAGTCCGGCCACATCGCGGGCGTCGGCTTCGACCTGTACATCCGCATGGTCGGCGAGGCGGTCGCCGGCTACCGGGCCTCCCTGGAGGGCGGCGTGGAGGAGGAACCGCCGCTGGACGTCAAGATCGAGCTCCCCGTCGACGCCCACATCCCCCACGACTACGCCCCCGGCGAGCGGCTCCGCCTCCAGGCGTACCGCTCCATGGCTTCGGCCAACTCGGAGGACGACATCAGGGCCGTCCGCGAGGAGCTCACCGACCGCTACGGCAAGCTCCCGGAACCGGTTGAGAACCTCCTCCTGGTGGCCGGCCTGCGCATGCTGGCCCGCGCCTGCGGCGTCGGCGACATCGTCCTCCAGGGCTCGAACATCCGCTTCGCCCCGGTGGAGCTGCGCGAGTCCCAGGAACTCCGCCTGAAGCGCCTCTACCCCAAGACGGTCATCAAGCCGGCCCTCCACCAGATCCTGGTCCCGCGCCCCACGGCCGGCCGGATCGGCGGCAAGCCGGTGGTGGGCCGCGAACTCCTGGCGTGGACGGGGGAGTTCCTCACCACGATCCTGGGCTCGTAGCGGCGGGGGCGGGGCCGCCGCGCCGCAAGCCCGTAGCCCGTACCGGCCCCGCCGGGCATCCGGCGGGGCCGGTGCCGTGCCCGGGGTCAGGGCGCGGCAGGTTTTTCGAACGTCATCCACACGGTCTTGCCGACGACGTGGTGGTCGGCCACAGGTAGGCCGCTGCCGCTGCCGCTGCCGCTGTCTCGCACTTCGAGGTGGAGCGGGGACGGCACGTGGTCGAGCGCCGGCGGATCATGTATCTCGACGGTGAGGCGTGCGAGTTGACCGACACCTACTATCCGGTGGAGATCGCCCGGGGCACGGGCCTGGCCGGAACAGGGAAAATCCAGGGAGGGGCCATCAGGCTGCTGGCCGATCTGGGCTTCGCCGGTGTCCGGGCGCAGGAGTGCGTGGTGGCCCGCATGCCGTCCGGGAACGAGCGGGCGGCACTGTCCCTGGCCGCGGGCGAGCCGGTGCTCGAACTGACGCGGCTCACACTGGACGGGGACGACCGGCCCATTCAGGCCGACGTGATGGTGATGCCGCCGCGAGGCCAGGAGCTGCGGTACGAGATCAGGATCGGATGACGGTGACCGGACCGGACGAGGAGGCTGCGGACCGCCGCTCCCTGCACGAGCGGATCGCGGCGGACCTGCGGGACGAGATCATGTCCGGGGACCTGGCTCCGGGAGCCAGCCTGCCGTCCACCGTGCACCTCAAGGAGCGTTTCGACGCCTCGAACGCGACCTGATGGACGACGAGCCGGTCGAACTCCGCACGCGTCCCCACCCAGGACCAGTACCAGGCGCTGCGGCTTCCCGGCTCCCTGCCGGTGCTGCGTACCCTGCGCGTCGTGTACAGCGACGACGAGCGTCCGATCGAGGCGACCGTCATGGTCAAGGCGGGCCATCTGTACGAGTTGCAGTACGAGTTCAGGGCCGAGTGAACCCGGCCGGACGGTGTCCGCCCCGGCCGGGCCATGTGATCCGGGACGCATCCGCGGCGGACATCGGTCATCGATGCGTCCGAACGGGGCAGACGTCCGTAGGATTCCCGGGTTGGTTCGGCTTTCTCCCCGTCAGGACGGCTCCGAGTGATATCTCCCCGCGCTTATCGAGTGATGGTGCCCGCCCTCGGCATGGCCGCCGTGCTGGCCCTGGCCGGCTGTGACCCCGAGAAGATCACGTCCGGTGCCGAGTCCCCGGGCACCGGCTCGAACGGCGGCGGCGGGTCGGTCACCGGCTTCGGTGCCAGCCCGCTCGACAACGCCGACGGCACGAAGCCGGGGCTGGCGCCGCTCACCTCCGACGCGGACCGGGCGGCGGCCCGGAAGGTCATCGGGAAGGTGGCCACCAAGGGGCGCGGTCCCAAGACCGGGTACGCGCGGGACAAGTTCGGGTATGCGTGGAAGGACACCGTCGACGGCATACCGCTCTCGCGCAACGGGTGTGACACCCGCAACGACCTGCTGGCCCGGGACGGCAGGAAGGTCGAGCTCCGGTCGGGGTCCGACTGTGTGGTCGTCGCCATGACGCTCAAGGACCCGTACACCGGGTCGACCATAGAGTGGCGCAAGCAGCAGGCCACCAAGGTCCAGATCGACCACGTCATGCCGCTGTCGTACGACTGGCAGATGGGCGCCGCCCGCTGGAACGAGGCGAAGCGGCAGCAGATCGCCAACGACCCGCTCAACCTGCTCCCGGTGGACGGCCCGGCGAACAACGCCAAGCGCGACTCGGGCCCCGCGTCCTGGCTGCCGCCGTACAAGCCGGTCCGGTGCTCGTACGCGCTGCGGTTCGCCCAGGTGTCGCTGAAGTACCAGCTCCCGGTCACGACGGCGGACAAGAAGGTCATGCTGGAGCTGTGCGGCGGCTGACCGCGCGGCGGAACCCGCCCGGCACTCCGTACCCGTCCGGGCGGGTACGCACCTTTCGTCCGGTGGGAGAGAAGGTCCTGAATCGACTGCGCAGATGTGAGAGTTGACTCTCACAAATCGTGAGAGGATGCTCTCACGTCATGACCTCCCATAATCCCCTGGGCGATATCGAGATCACTGATCCGCAGGCGATGCGCGCGTTGGCGCATCCGGTGCGGCTGGCGATCCTCGACCACCTCCACCGGCACGGGCCCGCGACCGCGACGGAACTCGCGCCCGACGTGGGGGCGACGCCGTCGGTGACCAGCTGGCACCTGCGCCACCTGGCCGGCTTCGGGCTGGTCCGCGACAGTGAGCCGGGCCCGGACCGGCGCCGGCGGCGCTGGGAGGCCGTGGCGCGCGGATTCCGGTTCGAGGCACCGCGGGACCCGGCCGACGAAGAGGGCCGGGCAGCCGCGCGGGTGCTGTCGCAGCAGATGTTCCTGCGCTATGCGGACGTCCCCGCCCGGTGGGCCGCCGAGGTCGAGCCCGAACTCGATCAGGCGTGGCGCGGGCAGGCCGGGCTGGCCAACACCCGCGTCGTGGTCTCGGCCGAGGAGCTGGCCGCCATCGAGGAGGGGATCGAGCGCGTTCTCGCGCCGTACGTGACTCGCGACGCGGCCGAGCGGCCCGCGGACGGCCGCGGCGTCCGGCTGATGCGCTACGTCCTGCCGGAAGCCGCCGGGGAGCAGGCCCGGCCGACGCCGTGAACAGCCCGGACGGGACCGCCGCGATATCGCTGTGGCGGGATCGACGGTTCCGCCGTTTCTGGGCCGGCCAGTCGGCCTCGCAGTTCGGCGACAGGATCACCGAACTGGCCCTGCCCCTGATCGCCGTCAGCACCCTGAACGCCTCGGCCAACCAGGTGGCGTGGCTGACCGCGCTGATCTGGACCCCGAATCTGCTCGCGATCCTGCTGGGGGCATGGGTCGACCACCGGGGCGACAAGCGCCGCCTGATGATCCTTGCCGACCTGGTGCGCGCCGCGGTGCTGCTCAGTGTCCCGGCGGCGTATCTGCTGGGGGCGGTGACGCTCGTGCAGCTGTACGCGGTGGCGCTGCTGATGGGCACGGCCGGGGTGCTGTTCAACACCGCCTATCCGCCGTTCTTCGTACGGCTGGTACCGCGTGCTTCCTATGTCGACGCGAACAGCAAGCTCAGCGCCGGCCGGTCGGTGTCGTACGTCGCCGGCCCGGCCATCGGCGGCGTTCTGGTGCAGGCGCTCAGCGCACCCGTCACCCTCGTCGTGGACGCCCTGAGCTTCCTGGTGTCAGCGGTCCTGGTCGGTCGGGTATCGGTCGACGAACCGCCTGCGGCGCCCGGCGGTGCGACGGCGTCGTCGCTGTTGCAGCGCGCCCGGGAGGGAATGTCGTTCGTCGTCCGTCACCCCGTGCTGCGGGCGGCCCTCGGATGCGCGGCGACCGTCAACTTCTTCACCTTCGTCGCGGGCAGCGGGCTGATCGTCCTGTTCGCCGGCCGGAGCCTCGGACTGTCGGCGGGCGCGATCGGCATCGCGTTCGGGATCGGCGCGACCGGTTCCCTCCTCGGCGCGGTGTCCGCCCCGAGGATCTCGCGACGGTTCGGCGTGGGGCGCGGCATCGTCGTCGGCGCGGTGCTGTTCCCGGCACCGGTCGCCATCGCCGCAGCCGCGGGCGGCCCGCTCTGGCTCCGTGCCGGCGCCCTGGCCGCCGCCGAGTTCCTGTCCGGCTTCGGTGTCATGCTGTTCGACGTCAACCTCAACTCCCTCCAGGCCGCGGTGATCCCCGACGGCATGCGCAGTCGCGTCGCAGGCGCGTACAGCACGGTCAACTACGGCGTACGCCCCGTCGGCGCCGTCGTCGGCGGGCTGCTCGCCACCTTCGTGGGTCTGCGGGCGACCCTCCTCGTCGCCGCTGTCGGCGGGGCCCTGTCACTGCTCTGGCTGCTGCCCTCGCCGATTCCCCGTACCCGCTCCCTGAGCCGGCCTGATCCGAACGGAAGACCCTAGGGCGTGTTTCGGAAGTCCCGCCTGCCCGGCGGTGTCTGGCACGCACGCTCGCCGCGTTGTCGGGATCGCCCCGATACAACCAGTATCGGGGCGACCCTCCGCCTTGCGATCGCACGCACCGGACACCGCCGGGCCCGCCCTTCGCGCGGACGGCGCTACTTTGGAAACACGCCTAGCGCTCCGCCCGCGCGGGAGTGCCGCTCTGCGCGTTGTGGTCCGCCGCCGCCTCCCTGATCGCAGCTTCCCTGATCGCCGTCACCGCGTCGGCGGTCCGGCGCGGCGACGCCCGGACGGTGCGGCTGAACTCGACGTGCAGGAAAGGGAGTTCGGCATCGGCCGCGTCCCGTCCCTGGACGTTCGTCCGGCCCTCCAGGGAGCAGCGGCGCACCCAGACCCGGCAGACCTCGAAGCCCTCCTGCCGCAGTGCCGCCGACAGTCCCTCGCCCCAGGCGCGGCCGTGGTCGCCCTTCCCGGTGGAGACGATCACGTCGTAGTCCGGTTCGGTGGAGTCGGCGTAGCCGTGGAGCTGGATGCCGGGCAGCCGGTGGGTGACCAGTTCGGCGCAGACCGCGTGGAAGACGGTGTCCCGGCGGTGGGCGACATCCGCCGCGCCGTCCTCGCCCGCCCTGCGGTTCGCGCCCGCCAGGACCATGACCCCGCCCGGCGTGGCCCGCCAGGCGCCCACGCCCAGCTTCTCGCTGTCGGCGTCGGCGACCGGGTGCGGGACCTGGACGGACCAGGTCGCGGTGGGGCGGGACAGGTCGATGTACACGCGTCCCCAGCCGCGGGCGGATTCCCGCGCCCGGTCGGCGATCTCGGCGAAGGGCCGGCCGGTGGCCGTGTCCGTGAACGTGGCCACCCCGAAGTCGATCTCGGCGAGGCGCTGTGCGGCGTCCTTGTGGCGGCCGTCGAGGTAGAGGCCGACGCCCTCGGCGACGGTGCGGCGATCCAGGGCCGTCGGCGGGTGGAAGCCGCTGCGGCGGATCGTCTCCCGGGTGTAGTCGTCGATGCGTGCGGCGAGGTCGATGCCGTCCCGGGGGCGGGCACGCTGCGGCCGGTCCCCGTCGGAACCCCCTCCTCCGGAGGGGGTGACGAGCACCACAACAGCCGCTACGACGGCTGTGACCAGCAATGTTGCAGAGATCGCCGAGTTTTTGGCCCATTTGCTCGTCATATTCAAGTAAAAATACATGGGTGACCCGACGTCTTTATGTTCCCTTCACCTCTCGCGCCGCCCTGGTGGGGCTCCTCGCGCTGGCCCTCACCGGCTGCTCCCTCCTGGGCGGTGACACCGAGTCCGGCGGAAACGGTCCGGCCAAAGGGGGAGGGCCGTCGTTCACCGTCGCCGCGGCCGGTGACATCCTGATCCACCCGCCGCTGATCGAACAGGCCCGCAAGGACGCGAAGGCCGAGGGGAAGAAGGGGCTGGACTTCTACCGGCTCATGGCCGGGGTGCAGCCCGTCATCTCCCGTGCCGACCTGGCGATCTGCCACTTCGAGCCGGTGGTGGGCAAGCCGAACGGACCGTTCCGCAGCTTCCCGGACTTCCTGGTGCCGCCGCAGATCACCACCGCGGTGAAGCAGGTCGGCTACGACACCTGCTCGACCGCGTCGAACCACACGCTCGACCACGGCCGGGCCGGCGTGAAGCGCACCCTCGACGCCCTCGACAAGGCCGGGCTGAAGCACACCGGCTCGGCGCGCAGCAAGGCCGAGGCCGACAAGCCGCTGATCATGGACGTCAAGGGCGTCAAGGTGGCGCAACTCTCGTACGCCTTCGGCTTCAACGGGCGCGAGGTCCCGGCCGGCACGCCCTGGGTCGTCAACCAGAACGACTTCGCCCGGATCAAGGAAGCCGAGAAGGGCGCCCGCGCGGCCGGCGCCGATGTGGTCATCCTGAGCATCCACTGGGGGCGCGAGCACCACCCCGAGCCCAGCTCGGGGCAGATCAAGCTGGCGCGCAGGATCGCCCGGGAGACGGGCATCAACCTGGTGATCGGCCATCACGCCCATGTCGTGCAGCCGATGGAGAAGGTCAACGGGACCTGGATCGCGTACGGGCTGGGCAATCAGGTGGCCCGGCACGAGGTGCCGTCAGGACTGACCGAGGAAGGCATCATCGGCTGGTTCGAGTTCCGCAAGCGCGGCGGGTCGTGGGACGTGCAGGCGCGGTACGTACCGACGCTCGTCTCCATTCCGCCCACCGAGACGGACGCGGCGAAGACGGTGCCGTCCGACGCGGTGCAGGACCACCGGCTCGTCGATGTGGCCGCGGCGCTGCGCGACGGCAAGGAGCTGACGCCCGAGGAACGGGCCCGCTACCGGCTGGCGTTCGAGCGCACCCAGGGCACGATGCTCAACCGCGGGGCCGCGCAGGACGGCCTGAAGCCGCTGCAGGGCCTGCCCGGGTGACCCCGGGCGAGGGCCCGCCGTCAGCGCGGTCGGACGGCGGCCGGTGATGGCGGTCGGCGGCGGACGCCGGTGATGACGGCCAGGTGAACACAGGATGTCGCCCGGGTTCATCTGGCCGGCCCTGTGGCCTGATTCGAGTGGTCTGCATCACAACTTCTTTTTTCACTGCAACCGTTCGGAATGCGAACGAGTCATGATCTTCCGTGTGGGCGTTCGATTTTTTGGGCGTGTCGACGCACCCTGAAATTCAGAGAGTCCCGAAAGGGACAGAAGTCGCAGAAGTTCCACACTGGGCGAAAGCTCCGTTTACTCCCGCAGGGTCGACCGCTCCTGCCGCATCCCGACCGCTCCCGCAGTGCCGAAGTACCAGAAGACGCAAGAAGTTCCAGAAGGGATGCACCATGGCCGCCTCGCCTGTGAAGCGGCGACACAAGGTCCGCCGCCGGGCCGATATGTCGTTGCTGGGTGGTATACGGCCGCCCATCGCGGTCCTCTCGGTCCTGCTGCTCTCGCTCGCCGCCATCACCGCGCTCGGTCTGGGCCGCACGGTGCAGGACCGCGTACCCGAGGCCGTACTGACCTCCCAGCAGGAGTTCGCCGAGGACGGCGCCATCGCCCTGCGCGCCTCCATCGACGAGAGCTTCACCGACCTGGGGCGGACCGCCGGCCTGTTCAACGCCGCGGACCAGGTCTCTCCCGACGCGGTGCTCGACAAGATCAGCAGCGTCTACCAGAAGTGGACCGGCACCGCGGTCGTCGAGATCTCCTCCGGCAAGCTGCTCGCCGCCCGTGGCGAGAACGTCCCCCTCACCGCGATCGACACCTCGAAGCTCAGCGGCAAGGACGCGCTCGGCCCCCGCATGGTGAAGCTGGCCAACGGGGAGACCCGGCTGCTCTCCTTCGCCCTGCTCTCCTGGCCCGGCGCCCCGCAGCAGCTCCTGGTCGCCTCCAGCAATCTGCGGTTCCCCGGCATCAGCCTGGGCCAGTTCCGCTCCATCGCGGTCATCGACGCCGACGCCGCCATCCTCTCCAGCGACGGCATCCCGCAGCCCGAACAGCTGCTCACCGACACCCAGCGCGCCGACGCCAAACGCGCCGCCAAGCAGCTGAAGAGCTTCGCGAAGACCGCGTCCGTCAAGGTCCGCCAGCACCCGCTGTCCGCCAAGGAACCCGGCTCCGGCGGCTTCCCCGGCGTCAGCGGCAGCCTGCTCGGCAGCGTGCACGCGGGCGACCGCAACGTCGCCGGCTACGCCTCGCTCGCCGGACCCCAGCCCGGCGAACCCACCGTCGCCACCGGCCTCGGCCTCAGCGTCGTCGCCATGGTCCCGGTGGCCGAGAACCCCACCGCGGTCGCCGGCCCCTTCTTCGGCCTGGTGGCCGCCGGCTGCCTGGTCGTCGTCGGCGCACTCGCCGTCGCGCTGCTCCTGGGCACCGTCCAACGGCCGCTGATCCGGCTCTTCCTGGAGAGCCGGCGGCTGACCCGCGGCGACCTCACCCGACCGGTCAGCTCCCCCTCGTACGGCGAAGCCGCCCGGATCGGGAACTCCCTGGAACGGCTGCGCCGCCAGTTGCTCGGTGAGGCCCGGTCCGCCGAGCCGCCCCGGCGCGGCCGGTTCGGCAGCCGCGGACTCCTCGTCGTCTGCGGGGTGCTCGTACTCGCCTGGTGCGCCCCGATGCTGCTGCTCCTCAACCGGGCCGACGCCACCGCCGTCGTACCGCAGCAGCTGGTCAACGACCAGCGCGAGCGCACCGACACCCTCACCGACCGGGTACGCCGGGCCCTCAACGAGGGACAGGCCGACCTCCTGTCCGTGGCCACACTGATCGGCGCCGACACCTCACCCGCCGACATGCGCAGCGTCCTGGACCGCACCCGCCAGGAGCACGACCGCTACCAGTCGCTGTACGTCCTCGACGCCTCCGGGAAGGTCGCCGCGCACGCGGGCGACACCCCGCACCAGCCCATCGGCAAGGCATCCACCGGCCAGCTCATCCGGGTGCTCAACGACTCCGGCAAGAAGCCGGTCATCGTCGCCCAGGCCGGGATACCCGGCCGCGACGGCGCCACCGTCGTCGGCGAGTTCCGTATCGAGTTCGTCAACGGCCTGCTCAAGCGGCCCGGCCTCGGCCAGGTCAACATCGTCGACGACAAGCAGCGGATCATCGGCGGCAACTCCGGCTACCGCGCCTTCCAGGAGCTGTCCGGCGAACGGCTGCGGACCCTCGTGGCCGGCACCAACCAGAAGACCGGCGTCAGCACCCACCCCAGCGGCATCATGTACCGCGACGGCGGCAAGGTGCAGATCGCCGCGGCCGCGCCCTTCGTCGGCGGCGGGGCGGCGAAGTCCCTCGGCTGGACCGTGGTCAGCCGGCAGCCCGCGAGCTCCCTCGCCATCCCCGAATACCGCCGGCAGAACCTCACCGTGCTCGCCGGGCTGCTGGGGATGGCCGCGGCCATCGCCTGCCTGGGCTGGCTCCACATCGTCGTCGTACGCCCGCTGCGCGCCCTCGCCGACCAGGCCGAGGCGCTCGCCGGCGGTGACCGGCGCACCGTCCTCTATCCGCGCCACCACGACGAGGTCGGCGCCGTCACCCGCTCCCTGGAGCTGCTGCGCCAGCAGCTCCCGGCGCAGCAGAAGCGCGAGCCCGCGCCGACGGCGCCCACGACCTACGCCGAAAGGACCTGACCGGCCGTGCTGTTCCTTTACACCGTGCTGGTGGTGTGCTGCGCGATCCTGCTGACAGCGGGCATCGTCGAGCAGCGACGCCACTTCATCAACCTGGAGCGAATACCCGCCCGGGTCCTGGTGAACGGCATCCGCGGTAAGTCCTCCATCACCCGGCTCTGCGCGGGCGCCCTGCGCGGCGGCGATCTGGTGACCGTCGCCAAGACCACCGGTACGGCGGCCCGGTTCATCCACCCGGACGCCACCGAGGAACCCGTCTACCGCAAATTCGGCCTGGCCAATGTCGTCGAGCAGATCGGCATCGTGCGCCGCGCCGCCTCGTACGAGCCGCAGGCCCTGGTCATCGAGTGCATGGCGGTGATGCCGGCGCTCCAGGAGATCAACCAGTCCAAACTGATCCGCTCCACGATCGGCGTGCTCTGCAACGTGCGCGAGGACCACCTCGCCGAGATGGGCCCGACCCTCGACGACGTGGCGCGCTCGCTCTGCCGCTCCATGCCGGAGGGCGGCATCTGTGTGACCGCCGAGGTCGAACGGTTCGCGATCCTCCAGGAGGAGGCCGACGCCCGCGACTGCGAGCTCATCTACGCCGACCCCGAGACCGTGAGCGACGCGGAGCTGCGCGGCTTCAGCTGGTTCACCTTCAAGGAGAACGTGGCCATCGCGCTGAAGGTCGCCGAACTGCTCGGCGTGGAGCGGGAGACCGCGCTGAAGGGGATGTACGACGCCCCGCCGGACCCGGGCGTCCTCTCCGTCGAGAGGTATGTGACGCCGGACGGCAAGAAGCTGCGCTTCGCCAACGTCTTCGCGGCCAACGACCCCGAGTCGACGCTGATGAACGTCAACCAGCTGCTGGACCTGGGCGCCGTCCACCGTCCGCTGAACGTCGTCATCAACTGCCGCCCGGACCGGGTCGAACGCAACGGCCAGATGGGCGAGATCATCCCCGACCTCCAGCCCGACAAGGTCTTCGTCATCGGCCACCCGGCCAAGAGCGCCATCGACGCGATCCCCTCCGAGTGGCGCAGCCGCGCGGTGGACCTGGGCGGTGACCGCCGCGACCCGGAGGAGTTCATGCGTGAGCTGCTCGGCGGCCTCGGGCCCGACTCGTCGCTGATCGCCATCGGCAACATCCACGGCCAGGGCGAACTGCTGCTGGAGCACCTCAGCGAACTCCCGCCCGACGAGACCCCGGACGAGCAGCTCGACCGGGCCCCGGACGAGCAGGCCGAGGAGATCCCGGACGAGCGGGGCACGCAGCCCCCGGACGAGCAGCCGGCCCCGCCCGCCCCGCAGCACGTCCGCCACGACGAGACGCTGCCGCTCCAGCAGTACCGGCCGCATCTGGACCCGTACGCGCCCTACCCGGAGGCGTACGAGACCCGCTACCAGCCGCACCCCACGGTCCAGACCCCGGTCCAGGTCCAGGCCCCGGCACCGGTCCAGACCCCGGTCCAGGCCCCGGCACCGGTGCCGGCACAGCCCCGGCAGCGCGGCATGTTCGAGCCCGCGCTGCCCCCGGACAGCCAGCCCCCGGAACGCCGGCAACAGCCGGAACACCAGCAGCAACAGCACCAGCCGGAGCACCAGCAGCCCGCACAGCCGTACCAGCACGGGCAGCAGCCCCCGGGGCAGCAGGGCCCGTACGCGGCCCCGTACCCGCCGCAGGACCCCTACCAGCAGAGCCGGCAGAACAGCGCAGGAGACCCCCGTTGATCCCCACCGTCCTGACGCCCGAGATCGCCGCCATCGGCATCGCGCTCGGCCTGATGTTCTCCCTGGTCTGCTATCTGACGACCAACCTCTCACCCGGCGGCATGATCACCCCCGGCTGGCTCGCGCTGACCCTCGTCGAGGACCTCCAGCGCGCGGCCATGGTGGTCGGCGTCACCGTCCTCACCTACGTCTCCGTGCTGCTGCTCCAGAAGGTCGTCATCCTCTACGGGAAGCGGCTGTTCTCCGCGGTGGTGCTGACCGGGGTCATCCTCCAGGCGACGGTGATGATCGTGCTCCAGGTGGAGTTCCCGCTGATGTACGCCAACCAGACCCTCGGCTTCATCGTCCCGGGTCTCATCGCCTACCAGCTGGTCCGCCAGCCGAAGGGCGCGACGCTGCTGGCCACCGGCTCGGTCTCGCTGCTCGCCTACGTCGTCCTGACCGCCGGCATCCTGCTCGGCGCCCTTCCGTCTGCCTGAGGTGATCTCATGACCGCTCCCCGTACCAAGCAGTCCAAGCGCCCCCGCCAGATCCTGCACGCCGTCACGGTGGTCGGACTGCTCGCCGCCAGTGCGTACTTCACTGTCGAACTCCGCAAGGACGAACAGGCCAAGGCACCCGCCGTCCAGGCCATCACGGACAAGCCGGCGGGAGCCGCGCTGGCGTCCGGGAAGCAGACCTGGGAACGGCTGAACGCACCCGCCCGTACGGTCCTGCGCGACGCCGGCGGCAAGGTGATCGCCACCTTCACCGACCACGCCCGCACCGCCACACTCACCGGCCCCTCCCGTACCTTCGCCGAACCCACCAGCACCAAGTCCCGGGTGATCACCGAGAGCTGGGTGCGGCTGATGCCGGAGAAGTGGAAGAAGGGCGCCGAGAAGCAGCAGTGGTTCAAGGACTGGTTCAAGACCTACTTCGGCAGCGAGGAGGACGACCTGTTCGCCTTCGCCTTCCAGTACGTCGAGGGGGCGCCGGTCAAGAAGGACGACGAGGGGGTCTCCTACGCCGGGGACGCCCAGTTCGGACCCCTCAACCCGGTCGGCAGCGAGGGCAACGACCTGCGCCTGGAGGAGTCGGACTTCTTCGACTACCTGGGCATCCCGTACACCTTCCGCAACGGTGTCACCCGCCAGCCCGACAAGGCCCGTTACCGGGCCATCGACTGCTCGGGCTTCATGCGCACGATCTTCGGCTACCGCGCCCGCTACCCGCTCGCCCCCCTCGACGGCCAGGGCGACGGACTGCCCCGCACCGCCAACGGCATCGCCCGCTCCAAGCTCGGCGCGGACGTCATACCGCTCAAGGGCATCGCGCCCGCGGATCGGCCCACCTCGATCGACGTGCTGCAACCCGGCGACCTGGTCTTCTTCAAGCTCGACCAGCGCACCGGCCAGCGGCTGGACCACATCGGCATGTACATGGGCCACGACTCGGACGGCCACCTGATCTTCGTCTCCAGCCGGGAGGAAGTGAACGGCCCGACGATCGGCGACAAGGGCGGCACCTCACGCCTCGACGGCAACGGCTACTACGCGGCGACCCTGCGCAGCGCGAAGCGGCTCTAGGGACAGCGCGAAGCGGCTCCAGGGAGCGTCCGGAAGCGGACGCGGGGTTGTGCGGAACCACAACGGTTCCGCACAACCCCGGTCCGCCGGCCGGTGCCGCCCTCTACCCTCGGAGCTGCGCGTACGCCCGTGTGCGCGGACCTTCCACGACCAGGTATCCAGGAGCAGCCATGTACGCGCCGGGTTATCCGCCGACCGCTCCGCCCAGAGTCCCGGGGCGGGCCTGGATCGTGTCGATGCGGGTGCTGTTCTGCGCGCTCTCGGTGTTCTCCATCGGGATGCTGCTCTGGGCCCCGCTGCTCCGGCTGGCGATCGTGCGCCGCAGGGCCTTCGACTGGTGGCTGACCGGCGGCGCGTTTGCGGCCGTCGTCGCGATCCTGATGGTCATCGGCCGGGACGAGGGCGACGCCCACGGCATCGACTTCCTCCTCATCCCCCTGCTGCTCCTGAGCATGGTGGCCGCTCCCGTGTACTACCTCGTCGCGGACATCCGCCACTACGGGCCGCACGGGGCGAAGCAGCACGCCATGGGCGGGTACGTGCCGCCGGCGCCCGGGTACCCGTACGCGACCACCACCCCGGTGACCGGTATGCCGGGCCCCGCCCCGAAGCCCCCGCACCAGCCGCAGACCTTCCCGCAGCAGCCCTTCCCGCAACAGCAGTACGGGCAGCAGCCGGCCCCGCCGCCCACCCCGTACCCGCAGCAGCCCCACCCGCAGCCCCAGCGCATCGACCAGGTCCGCGCCGAACTCGACGAGCTGAGCGACTACCTGCGCAAGGAGGAAGGCCGGTGAACGGCCGCCTCATCGGCGGGCGGTACGAGCTGTCGGCCATCCTCGGCCAGGGAGGCATGGGGCAGGTCTGGACGGCCTACGACCAGCGACTGGACCGCCGGGTCGCCGTCAAGCTGCTGCGCCCGGACCGGGTCACCGGCCCCATGGGCAGCGAAGCGGCCGCCGAACTGCGCCGCCGCTTCGTCCGCGAGTGCCGGGTCACCGCCCAGGTCGACCACCCCGGCCTGGTCACCGTCCACGACGCGGGCAGCGACGGCGACGAGCTCTTCCTCGTCATGAGTTACGTCGAGGGCGCCGACCTCGCCGACCATCTCGCCGAGCACGCCCCGTACCCCTGGCAGTGGTCCGTCGCCGTCGCCGCCCAGCTCTGCGCCGTCCTGAGCGCCGTGCACGCGGTGCCGATCGTCCACCGCGACCTGAAGCCCCGCAACGTGATGGTGCGCCCCGAAGGCACCGTCCTCGTCCTTGACCTCGGGGTCGCCTCCGTCCTGGACACCGACACCACCCGCCTCACCCACACCGGCTCACCCATCGGCTCCCCGGCTTACATGGCCCCCGAGCAGGCGATGGGCGGTGCCGTCGGCCCCTACACCGACCTGTACGCACTCGGCGTCCTGCTGCACGAACTCCTCAGCGGCGACGTGCCGTTCGCCGGCTCCACCGCGCTGGGCGTGCTCCACCGCCACCTCTACGAAGCGCCGGTCCCCGTCCGGCAGATCCGGCGCGACATCCCCGAGGCGCTCGAAGCGCTCGTGCTGCGGCTGCTCGCCAAGGACCCGCAGCACCGCCCGTCCGGCGTCCAGGAGGTCTACGAGAGCCTCGCCCCGCTGCTCCCCGTCCGGGGCGACGGACTGCCCGGCGGACCGCTCGACCCGACCCGCCCCTTCCTGCGCCCGCACGCCCCGTGGCCCGACCGCGTCACCACCCCGCCCGCCGGCAGCCCCGCACCGGCGCCCGCGCGGCCCGATGTCGCCGCCGCCGTCGACGAGGTCAAGAAACTGCTCGGCGAGGGCCGGATCACCCACGCCGTCGACCTGCTCGGCGGCATCCTCCCGGCCGCCGCGGAACAGCACGGCGAGAGCTCCCCGGTCGTCCGCATCCTGCGCAAGCAGTACGCGGCGACCCTGATGGACGACGGCCAGTACCGCCGCGCCCTGCCCGAACTGCGCCGCCTCGCGGACGACCGCGCCGCCGAGGCCGGACCCGCCGACCCGCAGACGCTCCAGTTCCGCCAGGACACCGCGCAGTGCCTGGAGCAACTGGGCGAGCCCGCCGCCGCGCTCGCGGAGTACCGCGCCGTCCTCCCGTACTACGAGAACCGCTACGCGACGGGCGACGACCCGGCCCGCTCCTACGAGATCCGCCACCGCATCGGCCACCTCCTGCTCGCGCTCGGGGACCACGCGGCGGCCATCGGCGGACTCCAGTCGCTGCTCTACGACACCGAGCGCAGCTACGGGCCGAACCACCCGCTGCCCACCGAACTGCGCCGCCAACTGGACCGCCGCCGGAAGGTCCGGGGCGGCTGAATCCCGGGCGCCACGGGCCAGTTCACCCAATGGCCGCCCCTCGGTCACACCCGGCATCCGCTCCCGACACATTGACCGGCTGATCTGCATGGGTGCTGATCTCGCTGGTGGTGCCCTGCTTCAACGAGGAAGAGATTCTCGAACGCTTCCATGAACGCGTGACGGACGAGATGACCCGCCTGGGTCACGCGTTCCAGCTCGTCTACGTCGACGACGGGAGCGCGGACCGGACCCTGCCGATCCTGCGGCAGCTGGCCGCCGCCGATCCACGGACCCGCTACGTCTCCTTCAGCCGCAACTTCGGCAAGGAGGCCGCCATGCTGGCCGGCCTCCAGCACGCCGAGGGCGACGCCGTCGTCATCATGGACGCCGACCTCCAGCACCCGCCCGAGCTCGTCGCCCGCATGCTGGAGGAGCACGCCCACGGCTACGACCAGGTGATCGCCCGCCGCACCCGCAAGGGCGACCGCGTCACCCGCACGCTCACCGCCCGCGCCTACTACTGGCTGATCAACCGCCTCGTCGACGTGGAACTCGTCGACGGGGTCGGCGACTTCCGGCTGCTCTCCCGCCGGGCCGCCGACGCCGTACTCGAACTCACCGAGTACAACCGGTTCTCCAAGGGGCTCTTCGCCTGGGTCGGCTTCCCCACCACGACGTTCAGCTACGAGAACGCCGTCCGCGAGGAGGGCCGGTCCGCCTGGACCTTCGGGAATCTGCTGAACTACGGACTCGACGGGCTGCTCTCCTTCAACAACAAGCCGCTGCGCGCCGCGCTCTACCTCGGCCTGCTGCTGCTCTCCCTCGCCCTCGTCCACTCCGGATGGATCGTCGGCGTCGCCCTGGTGAAGGGGGTCGACACCCCCGGATACGTCACCCTCCTCGTCGTCGTCACCGCCCTCGCCGGGGTCCAGATGGTGATGGTCGCAGTGGTCGGGGAGTACGTCGGCCGGATCTACTACGAGGTGAAGCGCCGCCCGCACTACCTGGTGCAGGACACCAACACCCGGCCCCGCGGGCCGGCCCCGGAGCCGGAACCCCTGGAGTCCGTACGCCGATGACGGTCAAGGCACAGCTGGCACGCTTCGCACTCGTGGGCGTCGTGAACACCGGCACGTACTACGGCTGCTACCTCGCCCTGCTGACCCGGCTGCCCTACATAGCGGCGCACGTGGCCGCGTTCGCGCTCAGCATGACCGGGTCGTTCCTCCTCAACTGCTGGTTCACCTACCGGACCCGGCCCACCTGGCGGAAGTTCCTGCTCTTCCCGCTCACCAACGCCGCCAACTTCGTCATCACCACCGGCGGGGTCTACCTGCTGGTCGACCTGGCCGGATTCAGCAGCCGGTACGCCCCGCTGGCCGCGGCCGCCGCCGCCGTCCCGATCACCTTCGTGGTCTCGCGCACGATCATGCTGCGGCCGGACGAACCGCCGAAATCGGCCCTGCCGGTGCGCTGACCGGGGCTCCGGGGGAGACCACATCCCCAACTCCTTCCGAATCGTTGGTCGAAGCAGTGGCCCGGACCGGTTCCACTGCCCTGGAGCATCCGGCACTCGGGGGGCGGCGTCGCGGGTCCGGGCACGCACATCTGCCGCGTTGTCGTCAATCAACAACGCTCCGCGTTGCCTCAATCCTCCGCCTTGCAGCTGCACGCACCCGGACCCGCTCCTTTTCCCACCCCCCAAGTGCCGGATGCTCTAGCATCGATCACCGCAAGGCTTTGTGCACCGCCGCACAATCTCCTCGGGAGGCTCCTTTGCACCGCCGCAGTCGCACCGCGCTCACCGTCTCCGCCGCCGCTCTCCTCGCAGCGCCACTTCTCTCCGCCTGCGGCAGCCAGGCCCGCCCCGGCGCGGCAGCCGTCGTGGGCGGGGACCGGATCGCGGTATCCACCGTGCAGGCCCAGGTGGCGGACGTGCGCGACGCACAGGACAGCTCCGCACAGCCTGCCCAGGGCGCCGACCAGTCCGGCCAGCTCGCCCGCGCCAAGCTGCACGGGATCATCCTGGACCGGGTCCTGGACCGGGCCTCGGCGGACGCCGGGGTCACCGTCAGCCGCGCCGAGATCCAGCAGATGCGCCAGTCGGCCGTCGCCCAGTACAAGGGCGAGAAGGGGCTGCGGGCCGCGGTGCTCCAGGAGCGCTGGATCTCCCCCGGCCAGATCGACTCCTTCCTGCGCGAGCAGATCCAGCTGACCAAGCTCTCCCAGGCACTCGGCGCCGACCCGTCGACCCCCGCCGGCACGAAGGTCCTCGGCGACGCGCTGACGAAGGCGTCCAAGGCGCTGAAGGTCGACGTCAACCCGCGCTACGGCACCTGGAACAACAAGCAGATCCAGCTCGCGGACTACAAGGCCCCCTGGATCAACCAGGTCACCAGGCCCGCCCAGGCGCCCGCGGAGGCCGGGGCGTAGCAGCGGCCGGGCGGCCGGGTAGATTCGCAGCGTGAACGCTGAAGACCCCGGCCGTATCGTCCTGCTCACCGCCAGCCACCGGGTCGCGCCGGGACTGCTGTCCTGGCCCGCCTGGCAGACGCTGCACGCCGCCGACCGGGTGCTGTGCGCCGAGCCGGACCAGCCGCAGCTGCCGTATCTGCGCGAGGCGGGCATCACGGTCGAGCCGGCCGTCCCCGACGCACAGGAGCTCGTCGGCGCCTGCGCCGGCGGCCGGACCGTGGTGGTGCTCAGCGGCGGCGAGGGGAACCAGCCGCTGACCGACGGGCTGGCGAGGCTGGCGGGCTCGGGGCGGGTGCGGATGCCGAACCTGGAGCTGCTGCCCGGCTCGTACGACCTGCCGGGTGCCCGGCTGCTGGATCTGGTCCAGGTCATGGACCGGATCAGGATCGAGTGCCCCTGGACCTCGCGCAAGACCCACGAGGGCCTCGCCAAGTACGCCATCGAGGAGGCGTACGAACTCGTCGAGGCCATCGAGGACGGCAACCGCGAGGAGCTGCGCGAGGAGCTCGGCGACGTACTGCTCCAGGTCGTCTTCCACGCGCGCATCGCCGAGGAGGACGAGACGGAGCCGTTCTCGGTGGACGACGTCGCCGCCACGCTCGTCGAGAAGCTGATCCACCGCCATCCGCACGTCTTCGGCGACGAGACCGCCGAGACCCCGGAGGACGTCCACGCGCACTGGCTGCGGACCAAGGCGATCGAGAAGCAGCGCGAGTCGGTCACCGACGGGGTGCCGCTCGGCCAGCCCGCCCTGGCACTCGCGGCGAAGCTGGCCGGCCGGGCCCGTACCGCCGGACTCGACGTCCCGCTGCCGCAGCCGCACGGCGAGAACGAGGGCCAGGCCGACGGCATCGGCTACCGGCTCCTGGAGCTGGCCGTGCGCGCGCAGGAGGACGGCATCGACCCGGAGGCCGCCCTGCGGGCCGCGGGCCGCGCCTACCGGGACGCCATCAGGGCGGCGGAGGGCAACGGCTGACGTCCGGGCCGGCGGACACGGTCGTGGGGGTGAACTCCACCGGGAGTGTCCGCAGACCACGCATGATGAGTCCGCCCCTCCACCGCAGGTCGACGGGGTCCACAGCCAGCCGGAGGTCCGGCAGACGGCGGAACAGGGTCTCCAGTGCGGTGCTGCCCTCCAAGCGTGCGAGGGGAGCGCCCAGGCAGTAGTGGATGCCGTGCCCGTACCCCAGGTGCTGGTTGTCCCGGCGGGACAGATCCAGCGTGTCCGGCTCCGCGAAACGGGCCGGATCACGGTCAGCCGCTGCGAGGACCACGAGCACTGGATCACCCTCGCGGATCCGCTGTCCTCCGATTTCGAGCGCTTCCGTGGCGTAGCGCCAGGTGGCCAGCTCCACCGGGCCGTCGAAACGCAACAGCTCCTCGACGGCGCTGTCCAGGAGGTGCCTGTCGCCTCGCTGGACCGCGCTCTGGAAAATGGCACGCTGCGGGGGGTTACGGAAGAACGCGTGGGCGCTGTTGCCGATCAGGTTGATGGTGGTCTCGAAACCCGCAAAGAGGATCACGAAACACATCGCCGCGGCTTCGTTCTCGGTGAGGTGCTCGCCGTGGTCGCTGGCCCGGATCAGGCCGGAGATCAGGTCGTCGCCGGGGTTCTGCCGCTTTCTGTGGATCAGCTCGGCAAGGTAGGCGCGGATCTTCTTCACGGACCGGGCGACCCCGCCGCGCGGCCCGCCGCCGTGCCGGATCATCATGCCCGCCCAGTCCCGGAAGTCGTCCTGGTCCTCCTCGGGTACGCCGAGCAGATCACAAATGGCGTAGATGGGGAGCGGGAAGGCGAAGGCGTGGATCAGGTCGGCCTCCCCCTTCTCCGCGAAATCGTCGATGAGCCGATCAGCCAGCTCCTGCACGCGGGGTCCGAAAGCGGCGATCGTCCGGGGCGTGAACGCTTTGGAGACCAGTCGGCGAAGTCGTGTGTGGTCGGGCGGATCGATGTTCAGCAGATGCGTCATGAGGTTGGCGCTGCGCTCGCCTGGGATGCCGGTTTTGCTCTTTCCCTGGGCGTCCTTCGCGTGGTGCGCGGGGTTCTTCGAAAGGCGGCCGTCGGCGAGGGCCTGCCGGGCGTCTGCGTATCGGGTGACGAGCCACGCCTCGACACCGCTGGGCAATATCGTCTGGTGTACCGGACTGTGCTCCCTCAGCCAGGCGTAGGCGGGGTACGGGTCGGTTGCGAACTCCCAGGTGAAGAGTTCTGGCGGCGGGGTGTGGTTCACGTGACGACGGTATCGGGCGTCCGCGGTTCGGCCTGCGCCGTCGCGTTTCTCGCCGGCCGTCGGTATCGGGCCCCATCGGCGGATGCGGCAGCAACACGGACGGCAGGAAGCCGAGGCGTAACCCGGACCATTGAGCGGCCCTCGGCCGGCCTGGGCCCGGCCCCGGGCGCCTCGTCCTGTCCGCAACACTCAGACGAGTAACAGGGAAGACTCCTGTGGGCTGCTTCCCAAAAAACGGCACCGGCCCCAAAGCGCTCGGTAGAGCGCAATGAGGCCGGAACCTTCCCGGCGGTGCGTCAACACCCCGGGGACGGAACAGTCTCGGAGGACTGATCATGTCCAGTGTGCGAGAAGACGGCAGCCCCGTCCACGGCGACCAGGTCAAGATCGGCGTCCCGCCCATCCTGTCCGAGGAGCGTGCCGAGCTCCTCACCAAGAAGGGGGGAGTCCTGCGGAGAGCCGTACTCCAACGCGGCAGAGATCGAAGGCGTCGTCCGGACCGAGCTGGCCGAACTCGTGAAAGACGAATCCCAACTCCTGGTGAGGGCGTCCGAGTGGGTCAGCAGCCGGCCGGGGGACAGGGAGAAGTACGAGAAGCGTGTCACCGACTTCGCCGGGAAAATCGCGAAGCAGGAGGACCTCATCCACCGGCAGGTCCCCGCGTACATGAAGGCCGGCGTCGACCCCCTCGTACTCAAGGCGGGGTTGAAGGAGATGCAGCAGGAGCCGGCCGAGTACCGCAAGCAGCTGGGCTTCGCCGAAGAGTGGTTGCAGGCGTACGCGGAGCACGAGCGTCAGGCCCGCAACCTCGTCGGCATCGCGCACAACGCCGGCCAGCCCCTCGACAGCATGACGCTGTTGGAGCGCAAGGAAATCTTCGACATCCGGGAAGTCGAAGAATCACTTCACTTCGAAGTACGACATCCGCGCGCAGTTCTCCGGCATGCTCCACAGGCTCCGGCAGGGGCTGTCATGGGCCGGCATGCCCCTTGCCTGGGGCCCGATCAATCCCATGTGGGAACGCCGGCTCTTCTGGTGGAAGCGAGGCTCCCAAGGACAAGGGGACGCCGTGACCTCCCAGCGGCTCCAGCGGTCCCTGGCGGCGGGGGAGACCGAGCTGCTCGCCACCGGCGTCGAGGAACTGCTGCGTCACGACGGCCCGGTGGAGCTGGCGACCTGGCGGTTCGCCAACGGGGCGCTGACGATCGGCGGGCAGCGGGTCGCCGAGGGGGACCCCGTCCTCGTGGTCCCTCGCGGCCGCCGACCGGGACCCCGGACGCTTCGGTGCTCCGGACACGCTGGACCTCGCACGGCGTGACAATCAGCACCTCGGCTACGGGCACGGCATCCATTACCGCCTGGGAGCACCGCTCGCCAGGCTGGAGGGACAGGCCGCGCTCGCCACGCTGCTGAAACGCCTTCCGGACCTGCGGCTTGCGGTGGAACCTGGCGATTTGTGCCGGCGTGGCGGGCTCATCATGCGCGGACTGCGCGCGCTTCCGGTGGAGTTCACCCCCGGGCCCACTTCCAGGGAAGGTGACACGCTGTCAACTCTGTGACTTTTACGTGATCTCTGCTGCATCGACTTGTGACACACGTTCGAGTCCCGCTAGGTTCACCGTTCGACTCACCCGTCACTCGTCAGTCACACGGAAGGCATTCCCATGGGCTCCGCGAACGGCAGACACCGTCGCCCTCGGCAGGCACCCGCGATCATCGTCGCCGCAGGCGTGACCGGCTCGGCCATTGCCATCCCGCTGCTCGGCGCGGCCGGCGCGCACGCCGCCGACGCCTCGACCTGGGACCGGGTGGCGGAGTGCGAGAGCGGCGGCATGTGGAGTGCCGACCTCAGCAACGGCTACTACGGCGGCCTGCAGTTCTCGCAGGAGGTCTGGAAGTCGTACGGCGGCGAGTCCTACGCCCCGCGCGCGGACCTCGCCAGCCGCTCGCAGCAGATCGCCGTGGCGGAGAAGGTCCTGGACGCCCAGGGGCCGAAGGCGTGGCCCAGCTGCGCGGTCATCTCCGGCCTCGCCGTCGACGGGTCCCTGCCCGGCGTCGACCCGGGCAGCACGCGGTCCGCCGACCCGGCCGAGAGCGCGGACCCGGCCGAGAGTGCGGACCCGTCCGCGAGTGCCGCCCCGTCAAAGAGCGCCGGCCCCTCGGACGACGCGTCCAAGGGCGCGACGAAGGCCCCGTCGGACGACGCCACGGCCGACACCGCCGACAAGGACCGTACGCCGGACGCCTCGGCCTCCCCGTCCGCCACGCCCTCGGCATCCGGCTCCTCCGGCGCGACCGCCCCCTCGGGCACCCCGGACGCCTCGGACGCCCCGGACGGGTCCTCCTCGGACGGGGAAGCGGGCGGCAGGCACCGCGGCGCGCCCGCCCCGGAGGGAGCGGGCAGTGACCGGGACTCGGGGCGGCACGCCTCGCGGGGCGAAGGCGACGCACGCGACAAGGGCGCACCGGCTGCTGACGGTACGTACACCGTCCGGCCGGGCGACAACCTCTGGGCGATTGCTGACGCACAGAAGCTGCCCGGCGGCTGGCCCGAGCTGTACGAGGCCAACAAGGCGACGGTCGGTTCCGACCCGGACCTCATCCTTCCCGGCCAGAGCCTCGATCTCGGCGTGCAGGCCGGATGAGGGCGGCCGCGGAAGCGGTCTGATCAACAGCCGAAAACGCCTCAAATCCGGGGCGCTTAAGAGGCCTATGTCCCACTTTTGACTAAGTGAGACATGGGTCTCTTCGCGTGAACTGGCGCGTCTTGTTCGGGAGCTCCCCCCGCAGCCCTTCCGACCTGCGCAAACATGTGTTTTTCAGATGCAATTATGGACCGCTTATCCGGTATGTCCTTCTTTGAATGTGGGGGTTGCGTGTGTTTACGGTCGGAACCGCTCGCACCGCGGGCCCCGTCGATCGTCACGCCGAATCCTGCCGTCGGTCGAAGGGAACAGACGCGTAAAGCGCCGTAGGCAGGAGCGGGGGACCCAGGTAAGTGCCGGGCCCGATCGTCGCAAGACGCATCAGGACCGGCTTGGGGTTAAGTCGTGCGCTAGGACGTGCGACCGGGCAACTCACTTGGCCCGAACCCGACAGCTCACCTCGTAGGCGTCGGTGAGGAGAAGTCTCGATGCTGCTGAACAGCAAGGGCAACAAGCACCGCCGCCCGTCCAAGGCCGTCCGTTTCGCCACGCTCGCCGGTGTGACGGGTGCCGCCATCGCCGTGCCCCTGATGGGTGCCACCGGCGCCTCCGCGGCCTCCGTCTCCACGTGGGACGCGGTCGCCCAGTGCGAGTCCGGCGGCAACTGGTCCATCAACACCGGCAACGGCTACTACGGCGGTCTGCAGTTCTCGCAGTCCAGCTGGGCCGCCGCCGGCGGTACGCAGTACGCGGCCCGCGCCGACCTGGCCAGCAAGTCCCAGCAGATCGCTGTGGCCGAGAAGCTCCTCGACATGCAGGGACCGGGCGCCTGGGCCTGCGCCGGCGCCGGCAACCTGAGCAACGACGGTGTCGACCCGGGCGTCGACACCGGCTCCACCGCCCCCAAGACCGAGACCGCTCCGAAGCAGGAGTCGGCTCCGGCCCAGCAGGCCGAGCCGAAGAAGGCCGAGCGCACCGAGGCCCCCGCCACCAACCGCTCGGACCGCTCGACCGCCCCCGAGGCCGGGCAGAAGAAGACCGTCACCACCCCGACCGGCGAGAAGGTCAAGAAGGGCGACGGCGAGTACAAGGTCGTCACCGGCGACTCGCTGAGCCAGATCGCGGCCGACCACGACGTCAAGGGCGGCTGGGAGAAGCTGTTCGAGCTGAACAAGGACATCGTCAAGGACGCCGACATGATCTTCCCGGGTCAGCAGCTCCACCTGGTGAAGTAGTTCGGCACTCTCCTCGCTGAGCGCCCCGGCCCGGCCGCACCTCCCCCCGTGCGGCCGGGCCGGGGCTCACCGCTTTCCGCGTCGATTGTTCAACTGTTGTAGTTACTGGCCAGTAAATTTCTGGCCGTTTGCCCTGCTGTGCCTGCTCTTGGGTCCTTTTTCGTCCCAGGGGACGGGCGGACGGCCGACTGAGACGGCCGGGCCGGTTAGGCTCTTGTCGCAAGGCCAAAGTGACCCTGCACAACCAGCGTCATATCCCAGAAGGAGATGCCTCGTGCCGTCCATCGACGTCGTCGTAGCCCGGGAAATCCTCGACTCCCGGGGCAACCCCACGGTCGAGGTCGAGGTTGGCCTCGACGACGGCAGCACGGGTCGTGCTGCTGTTCCGTCCGGAGCCTCCACCGGTGCGTTCGAGGCCATTGAGCTTCGCGACGGTGACCCCAACCGCTACCACGGGAAGGGCGTCGAGAAGGCGGTCCTCGCCGTGATCGAGCAGATCGGCCCGGAGCTCGTCGGCTACGACGCGACCGAGCAGCGGCTGATCGACCAGGCCATGTTCGACCTGGACGCCACCGAGAACAAGGGCTCGCTCGGCGCCAACGCCATCCTCGGCGTCTCGCTCGCCGTCGCCCACGCCGCGTCCGAGGCCTCGGACCTGCCGCTGTTCCGCTACCTCGGTGGCCCGAACGCGCACCTGCTGCCCGTCCCGATGATGAACATCCTCAACGGTGGGTCGCACGCCGACTCCAACGTGGACATCCAGGAGTTCATGATCGCCCCGATCGGCGCGGAGTCCTTCTCCGAGGCCCTGCGCTGGGGCGCCGAGGTCTACCACACGCTGAAGAAGGTCCTGAAGACCAAGGGCCTGTCCACCGGTCTCGGTGACGAGGGCGGCTTCGCGCCGAACCTGGAGTCCAACCGCGCCGCGCTCGACCTCATCGTCGAGGCCATCAAGGAAGCCGGCTACGCCCCGGGCAAGGACATCGCGCTCGCGCTCGACGTCGCCGCGTCCGAGTTCTACAAGGACGGCAAGTACGAGTTCGAGGGCAAGTCCCGCTCGGCCGCCGAGATGACCGAGTACTACGAGGAGCTCGTCGACGCGTACCCGCTGGTCTCCATCGAGGACCCGCTGTACGAGGACGACTGGGCCGGCTGGAAGGTCATCACCGACAAGATCGGCGCCAAGGTGCAGATCGTCGGCGACGACCTCTTCGTCACCAACCCGGAGCGCCTGGCCCGCGGCATCGAGGAGGGCTCCGCCAACGCCCTGCTCGTCAAGGTCAACCAGATCGGCTCGCTGACCGAGACCCTGGACGCCGTCGAGCTGGCCCAGCGCAACGGCTTCAAGTGCATGATGTCGCACCGTTCCGGCGAGACCGAGGACGTCACCATCGCCGACCTCGCGGTCGCCGTGAACTGCGGCCAGATCAAGACCGGCGCCCCGGCCCGCTCGGACCGTGTCGCCAAGTACAACCAGCTGCTGCGCATCGAGGAGATCCTCGACGACGCCGCGGTGTACGCGGGCCGCTCGGCGTTCCCGCGGTTCCGCTCCGCGAACTGACGAACACGGCAAGGGCTGACAAGCTCGACCGGGACCGACGCCCCGGCCTCCGTCCGTCCCCGCACTCGGTCCCGTACCGTGTGCGGGGACGGACGTGCGTAATGGGGAGGCGGAGACATGGCCGCGAAGGACCGGGACCGGTTCTCCACCGCGACCCGGCTGAGGCTGCTCGGTGAGCAGACCGCAGCCCGCGTCTACAGGTCCCAGAACCGCCGTCAGGCGCACCGCTCCCGGCTCACCGGCCGGGCGGCCTTCCTGGCCCTGATCGTCTGCTCCCTGGTCGTCGCCCTCGCGTACCCGATGCGTCAGTACGTGTCGCAGCGCGACGAGATCGCCGACCAGGAGCGGCTCGCACAGGAGGCCGAGGCACGCACCGAGGAGCTGCGCGACGAGAAGTCGCGTCTCCAGGACGACGCCTACGTCAAGCGGCTGGCCCGCGAGCACCTGCATTACCTTCTTCCGGGAGAGACCGGCTACACGGTGGTCGACCCCGACGCGGTCAAGGAGCGCAACGGAAAGCCGGGCGAGTCCGGCCGGCCGTGGCACTCCAACCTGTGGGACGGCGTCGACAGCGCCGACCGCGGCTGACCCGTACTCCCTCGTTCATCTGCGCGACCGCAGTTCAAGCAGCCCGATCAGAACCTAGGCAGGCATGGAAACGCCCCCTCCTCAGACCGAGTCCACCGCGCCCACCGACGCGGACATCGCCGCGTTCCAGCAGCAGCTGGGGCGCCCGCCGCGCGGGCTGCGGGCCATCGCGCACCGCTGTCCGTGCGGAAACCCGGACGTGGTCGAGACGCAGCCCCGGCTGGAGGACGGCACGCCGTTCCCGACGACGTACTACCTGACGTGCCCGCGTGCGGCGTCCGCGATCGGCACGCTGGAGGCGAACGGGGTCATGCGGGAGATGACCGAGCGCCTCGGTACGGACCCCGAGCTGGCGGCCGCCTACCGGGCGGCGCACGAGGACTACCTCGCGCGGCGTGACGCCATCGAGGTGCTGGAGGGCTTCCCGAGCGCGGGCGGAATGCCGGACCGGGTGAAGTGCCTGCACGTGCTCGTGGGGCACTCGCTGGCCGCGGGTCCTGGGGTGAACCCGCTGGGGGACGAGGCGATCGCGATGCTGCCGCAGTGGTGGCGCAAGGGGCCGTGCGTGTCGCCCTGCGGCGCGCCGGGCGGGGACGAGAGCTGAGGTTCCCCCCCGGACCCCCGCTCCTCAATCGCCGGAGAGGCTTGAAGACATGACGCGCGTGGCCGCCATCGACTGCGGTACCAACTCGATCCGTCTGCTGGTGGCGGATGCCGACCCCGTCACCGGGGAGTTCGCCGAGCTCGACCGGCGGATGGAGATCGTCCGGCTCGGGCAGGGCGTCGACCGGACCGGACGGCTCGCCCCCGAAGCGCTGGAGCGGACGTTCGCCGCCTGCCGGCAGTACGCGGCGGTGATCAAGGAGCACGGCGCCGAGAAGGTCCGCTTCGTCGCCACGTCCGCCTCCCGGGACGCGGAGAACAGGGACGAGTTCGTCCGCGGGGTGCTGGACATCCTGGGCGTGGAGCCCGAGGTGATCACCGGTGACCAGGAGGCGGAGTTCTCCTTCGACGGGGCCACCAAGGAGCTCACCGGCCGCGACGACCTCGCGAAGCCGTATCTCGTCGTGGACATCGGCGGCGGCTCCACCGAGTTCGTCCTCGGGGACGACCGGGTGCGGGCCGCCCGGTCCGTGGACATCGGCTGCGTCCGGATGACGGAGCGCCATCTCTCGCGGGACGGCGCGGTCGTCGACCCGCCCACGCCGGACGCGGCCGACGCGATCCGCGCGGACGTCGCCGCCGCCCTGGACCTGGCCGGGCAGAGCGTCCCGCTCACCGGGGCGGGCACGCTCGTGGGGCTCGCCGGCACGGTCACCACCGTGGCCGCGATCGCGCTGGGCCTGGAGGAGTACGACTCCGCGGCGATCCACCACTCCCGGCTCTCCCTGGAGCAGGTCCGGGCGATCGCCGGGCGGCTCCTGTCGTCGACCCACGCCGAGCGTGCCGCGATCGGTGCGATGCATCCGGGACGGGTCGACGTGATCGCCTCCGGCGCGCTGATCCTGCTGGCCGTCATGGAGCGGACCGGGGCCCATGAGGTCGTGGTCAGCGAGCACGACATCCTCGACGGGATCGGCTGGTCCATCGCGTAGTGCGCCCCCTCGGGGGCCGGGGCGGCACAGCGCCCTTCTGGGGCCCCCGCGCGGGGCTCCCGGGGCCCCGTGCCGGGAGGTGCGGGAACGTCGCTCATACGCATTCCTGCCTGCACCTTTGAGTCGCTGAGGGCCGCCCGGGGGACCCGGTCCGGGGCACGTCGCGACGAACTTCGTGAACTTCTTCACAAGGAATTGCGCCCCTGGGGGCGGACTTCTCCTCCGGACGGGCGTCCGGGAGGGTGTGCGGGGTCACAAGCGGCCGGAACGGGGCGGTTCCGGGGGTGTTGCGGGAGTGTGAACCGAGGGGGTGGTCCACCTGGCCCGGCGGCTCAAGGGCCAGCTCACAGGGGGTGAACAACGTTCGCCACGGTGTCGTGGTTCCCTTCCGGGAGCATGACCTGGGTCACGTGGGCGGCGAAGTGTAGCAGAGGGTGGGGCATACCTTGTGAAGGGGCTCACGAGGTATCCCCCCGGGTGGGGTGGATACTCGATGGCATGAGCACCACGGAGCGTCCCAGGATCCTCGTAGTAGGCGGTGGGTACGTAGGCCTGTACGCAGCTCGGCGCATTCTGAAGAAGATGCGCTACGGAGAGGCGACCGTCACGGTCGTCGACCCCCGTTCGTACATGACCTACCAGCCCTTCCTCCCCGAAGCTGCTGCCGGCAGCATCTCGCCCCGGCACGTCGTCGTCCCGCTGCGGCGCGTGCTGCCGAAGGCCGAGGTCCTCACCGGCCGCGTCACGACCATTGACCAGGACCGCAAGGTCGCCACGGTCGCGCCGCTCGTCGGCGAGGCCTACGAGCTGCCCTTCGACTACCTGATCATCGCGATGGGCGCCGTCTCGCGCACCTTCCCGATCCCCGGCCTGGCCGAACAGGGCATCGGCATGAAGGGCATCGAGGAGGCCATCGGCCTGCGCAACCACGTTCTGGAGCAGCTCGACAAGGCTGACTCGACCACCGATGAGGAGGTCCGCCGCCGGGCGCTCACCTTCGTCTTCGTGGGTGGCGGGTTCGCCGGTGCGGAGACCATCGGCGAGGTCGAGGACATGGCCCGCGACGCGGCGAAGTACTACACGAACGTGAAGCGCGAGGACATGCGCTTCGTGCTCGTCGACGCCGCCGACAAGATCCTTCCCGAGGTCGGCCCGAAGCTGGGTGCCTGGGGCCGGGAGCACCTGGAGTCCCGTGGTGTCGAGGTCTTCCTCTCGACCTCCATGGACTCCTGCGTCGACGGTCACGTGGTGCTGAAGAACGGTCTGGAGGTCGACTCCAACACCATCGTGTGGACGGCCGGCGTGAAGCCGAACCCGGCGCTGGCCCGCTTCGGCCTGCCGCTCGGTCCGCGCGGTCACGTGGACACCTCCGAGAAGCTCCAGGTGCAGGGCACCGACTACATCTGGGCCGCGGGCGACAACGCCCAGGTTCCGGACCTGGTCGGCCGCAAGGCCGGCAACCCGAACGCCTGGTGCCCGCCGAACGCCCAGCACGCACTGCGTCAGGCCAAGGTCCTCGGCGACAACGTCATCTCCGGGATGCGCGGCTTCCCGCAGGCCGACTACAGCCACGCCAACAAGGGCGCGGTCGCCGGTCTGGGCCTGCACAAGGGCGTCGCGATGATCGTCGTCGGCAAGATGAAGATCAAGTTCAAGGGCCGCCTCGCCTGGTACATGCACCGTGGCTACCACGGCATGGCGATGCCGACCTGGAACCGCAAGATCCGGGTCTTCGCCGACTGGACCCTCGCGATGTTCCTCAAGCGCGAGGTCGTCTCGCTCGGCGCCATGGAGACGCCGCGCGAGGAGTTCTACGAGGCCGCCAAGCCGGCTCCGGCCCCCGCAGCCGCCCAGCCGGTGGGCGAGAAGGCCAAGGCCGCCTCCTAGCGCGCACCCGGGACCGGAGGCCCAACACCTCCCGGTCCGCCCGCGGATACCCGTATCCGCGCGGAGCAGTCGCACAACGCCCGAAGGGGCCGTCCGCCATCCGTGGTGCGGGCGGCCCCTTCGGCGTATCGGTACGGCGCGGGGCGGGGCACGGTACAGGGGGGCCGGGGCCAGCGGCCCGGCGGATGCATGGTTCGTACAGGCATTTTGCCGTTCCATTGCGCAGTAGCGGGATGGCCCGGTCGCCGGAAACTGTTGAGGGGGGTGTACCTCGCCGCGGTGCCAACGGGTGCCGGGGCGTGGTCCGAGACATGTGTGGGCATGTCTGGGCACGTTGGGAAACACCATCACGGAGGTGTGCGCCATGGCAGACGCCGCGTTGCGGCTGACCGCTCTCGCCCAGGAGTTGCTGGGAGAACCCCTACCGGTCCGCATCCGGGCCTGGGACGGCAGCGAATCCGGACCGCCCGATGCTCCCGCCCTCGTCATCAGGAACCGTCGCGCCCTGCGCCGGCTGCTGTGGAAACCGGGCGAACTGGGCCTCGCCCGCGCCTGGGTGGCCGGGGAGCTCGACATCGAGGGCGATCTGTACGAGGCCCTGGACCTGGTGGCCGGGCTGATCTGGGACAGCGGTGCGGAGGCGAAGGACCGCGTCCACCCGGTCCGCGACCCGAAGGTGCGAGCCGCGGCCAAGGGGCTGCTGCAACTGGCCGGACCCTGGCCGCCGCCCCCTCCGCCGCCGGAGGAGGTACGCCGCCGCACCGGCGCCCTGCACACCAAGCGCCGTGACAAGGAGGCCATCAGCCACCACTACGACGTGGGCAATGACTTCTACGAACTGGTCCTCGGCCCGTCCATGGTCTACTCCTGCGCCTACTGGGAGGACGGCGGGAACCTTGAGGACGCCCAGCGCGACAAGCTCGGCCTGGTCTGCCGCAAGCTCGCGCTGAAGGAGGGGGACCGCCTCCTGGACGTCGGCTGCGGCTGGGGCTCCATGGCCATCCACGCCGCCCGCGAGTACGGCGCCCGGGTCACCGGCGTGACCCTCTCCACCGAACAGGCCGCCTTCGCCAGGAAGCGCATCGCCGAAGAGGGACTGACCGACCGGATCGAGATCCGGGTCCAGGACTACCGGGACGTCAGGGACGGCCCGTACGACGCCATCTCCTCCATCGGTATGGCGGAACACGTCGGCTCGGTCCGCTACCGCGAGTACGCCGACGACGTCTACGCGCTCCTCAAGCCCGGCGGGCGCCTCCTCAACCACCAGATCGCCCGCCGCCCGGAGAAGGACGAGTCCGCGTACCACGTGGACGAGTTCATCGACGCCTATGTCTTCCCGGACGGTGAGCTGGCCCCGCTGGGCCGGACCGTGGCGACCCTCGAAGAAGCCGGTTTCGAGGCCCGCGACGTCGAGTCGCTCCGCGAGCACTACGCACTGACCCTGCGCCGCTGGGTCGCCAACCTGGAGAAGGAGTGGCCGCGTGCGGTGAAGATGACCTCACCCGGCCGGGCCAGGGTCTGGCGCCTGTACATGGCCGCCTCCGCGCTCTCCTTCGAGCACAACAAGATCGGCGTCAACCAGATCCTGGCCGTGCGGCCGGCGGCGGGCGGAACCGCCCGGATGCCGCTGCGCGCCCGCGACTGGAAGGCGTCCGCGACCGGCTGAGCCGGACGTGACACGGCAGAGGGCCGGGGCAGGCGCGCACCCTGGAGATGCTGGGGGAGAGCGCCGCGGAGCACGGTGACGC